>JAMCYS010000161.1 GCA_023473795.1 Chloroflexota bacterium
CCCGTCTAATCCCCACGCCGAGCTGGCAACTACGCCGCTACGGCGGCCGCGGCCGCCCCCTTCGCTACGCTTCGGGGACATGGCTGGCGGGCGGGCAGAGACGCCCGCCCCTACGGGATTATGCACGAATGCCAGCCAGCAACTGCCTGCCACTGCTTCCGCCCTCTCTTCGTCTCGTGCGGGGAAACGAGGCTGGTAGTCGTCGGCGTCTCTGCCGACGGCGTGCCTAGAGGTATGGCGCGGGCAGCCCAAGGTCATACGTGGCCCTCGGGCCTTGTGGGGAGATACCCCCGCCTACCTATGTCTTCCCCTTCAGAGGACGACGACCCCTCACCTCTTGCCCTTCCCTGGCGATCGCGAACGCGGTATGCTGCAGCGGGAAAGTCGCGGTGCGGCGGTCGGACCCTCCGCCTTCGTCGGCCTGCTGCTTGCCTTGGTGGCTGCCAGCGCCGCCGTCGTCGCCCGCTTCTGGCGCGGCCTGGCCTACGCCGTTTTGCAGGCAGCGGCGCTTATCTACGACCTGTCGGCGCAGTCGGCGCTGGCTTTCCTGATCGTGCCTCTCCTGGCTCTGGCAGAGGGTCTGGTCACCCTGCTGCGCTTCCTGCGCGCCCATCCCCGGCCCGCCGCCCGCTAGCCCCGTCTTTTGGGCAATTGGCTCCTTGGGGCATAGGCAGCGCCGAGGCGCGGGACAACCCCCTTGCGGGGACGAATGGCCGTGCGCTACCGAGAGGTGGGGAAAGGGCTAAAGCCCTCACTACGAACGACGAGGAACCCATGTTCGTAGTGAGGGCTTTAGCCCTTTCCGGTCTGCCTGCCATAGAGCCTGCCCAGAACCGCCGGGGGACAAAAGCGCGCCTCGGCTAAGCGGGGAGGATTGGGCGTAGGGACGCCGGCTAGGCGCCCCGCTGCACCGCGCGTCGGGCCTGGCGCCAAACGAGCCAAAGGCCCAGCGCGAGGCCCAGAAAGGGGCCAGCGAACAGGAGGATCAAGAATCCGTTCAAAGCGCCGAGGATGAGCGGGCCGATGGCTGGGTCATTTACTCACCTCCGTGGTGAGTATACCTCATGCGTCCCGCTGCTCAGCGCCCTTCCCAGCATCAGCCTCCCGGCTTGATGGCCTTGACGAAGGCCGAAACCACCCGCACGCCCTCGGGCAGGCCGAGGTCGGCCGGCAGGCAGCACTGCATCTCCTCCCCCACGTCTTCCCGGCTGTACACCTTGAGCACCTGCACGTCCACCTGGCCGAAGCCGACGGCGGCCAGCTTGGCCCGGTATTCCTCCTCGGAGAGCGCCCCGGCGATGCAGCTGGCCCAGAGCGCCAGCAGCCGCTGGGCCTCGGCCGGCAGCGCCCCGCCCTGGCTGACGATATCCGCCACGGCAAAGCGTCCGCCCGGCTTGAGCACCCGGAAAGCCTCGCGCAGCACCGCCTCCTTGTCGGCCGAGAGGTTGATGACGCAGTTGGAGAGGATGACGTCCACCGCCGCGTCGGGCAGAGGAATGGCCTCGATCCGTCCCTTGAGGAACTCCGCGTTCGTCGCCCCCGCCTGCTGGGCGTTGGCGCGCGCCAGCGCCAGCATCTCGTCGGTCATGTCCAGCCCGTAGGCTTTGCCCGTCGGCCCTACCCGCCGCGCCGAGAGGAGGACGTCGATGCCGCCTCCCGAACCTAGGTCGAGCACCACCTCGCCCGGCTTGAGGTCGGCGAGCAGCACCGGGTTGCCGCAACCCAGCGAGGCCACGGCCGCCCCCTCCGGCACTTCGGCCAGTTCGTCCAGGTCGTAGATGCGTTGGGAGATCTTGTCCCCCGCCGGCGAGCAGCAACCCGTCGCCTTCTCCGTCTGCGCGCGCCGCGCCGCCTCGGCGTAGTGCTCGCGCACCGCGTCGACTATCTTCTCGCCTGCCACTTGCTCCGCCATCCTGTCTCTCCTCTCTCACTCTGTCTTATCGACCCGACGTCTCTTCCGCGGCTGCCGCACCTAAGCGGCCTCGCAGCAGGTCAGGGCCGGCGCCTGGCACAGCTGCCACGACTGGGCCTGCTCGCGGACCGGACCTGCCGACACAGCAATAGCCACTCTAGCCGCCTGCGCCAGGCGAGCCCCTACGGCCTCCGCCTCGTAGCGCCCCTGCCTCTCCCACACCCGACTGGCAGTGAGGGCTAGATCGTACAATGTCATCCCTCGCCTCCTATGTATTCACCAATGTCGATATAGTGACGAAAAAAGGGCTACGGCAGCAGTTCGCGCAGCCGCTCCAGCCTGGCTGGGTTCAGCTTATAGTGCACCCAGAGACCCCGCTTCTCCGCGGCCACCAGCCCCGCCTCGCGCAGCACCTTCAGGTGATGCGAGACCGTCGGCTGGGCCACGGCGCAGCAGGCCAGGAAGTCGCAAGCGCATACCTCGCCCTGCTCGCGCAGCTGCCGCAGGATGCTTAGGCGGGTCTCGTCGGCCAGCGCCCTGAAGAGGCTGGCGCCCTCCGCTAGGTCCGGGTACCGGCGTTCCGTGCCGCAGCAGCTGGGGGCCTTCTCTCCCGCGCGGAGGTCGTTTCTCATGGCCATAGCCTACTCCATATATAGATGCATGTCAATATACTTACCGGCAAGTGTGCGAAATTCGTATTTGCCCCTCGTTTGCCCTTGCCGACCGCCTACTGTTCCACCGCCGGGCAGGGCGGGAGCTCTCGCCGTGCCGCCGCGCGGCGCAGGGCCTGCCAGGACCCCAAGCCTGCTAGCAGGCAGGCGCCGGCCACCAGCAGCCAGGTCGCTGCCGGCAATTCCCGCGCGCCCTCGACGGCGCTCCACAGCCCGAAAGCGAAGAACACGAAGGCGGCCCCCAGCTTGACCGCCCGTTCCGGCAGCCGCGTGCCCAGCACCCGGCCGACCGCGATCGCCAGGCCGTCGGACAGCACCATGCCCAGGGTCGAGCCCAGCCAGACTGGTAGGGCGGGTTGGCTGGTGGCCAGCGCCACCGTGCCCAGCATGGTCTTGTCGCCCAGCTCGGCCAGGAAGAAAGTGCTGGCCACGACCCAGAAAGCCGAGCGCCCCCGGCCTCGTTGCGCTTCTTCCTCCCCTAGCGTGTCGCCGCGCAGGGTCCAGAGCCCAAAGCCGACGAAGGCGAGCCCCGCCGCCAGCTCGACCCAGCTCTGGGGCAGCAGCTGGCCGACACCTCCCCCCAGCAGCACCGAGAAGACGTGCACCACCAGCGTGGCGACGAAGATGCCCGCCAGCACGACGCGCGCGTTGTAGCGGCAGGCCATGGTGAGAGCCACGAGCTGGGTCTTGTCCCCCAGCTCGGCCAGGAAGATCAGCGCCAGCGCCAGCCAGAATGCTTCCAACCGCCCACCTCACGTTCTTCCTTGCCGGGGCGAGGGGCCAAAAAAAGAGACCCTTGCCCCCAGCGCCCTGGGATGCAAAGGTCTCGCTAAGCCGTCTTCTGGCCGGCAGAGCCAGACCCGTGGGCCAGCATGTTGACTCTGCCTCGCTAGCTACTCCCCTTCACGGACAAACCCATCTTACTGCCGGCCGGGCGCCCCCGTCAAGCCGCCCGCTTGGCCGCCGCTAGGCCAGCAGCTCGTCCAGTCGTCGCCGGTCGAAGCCCACCACTACCTCATCCCCCACCAGAATCACCGGCGTCGTCAGGTAGCCCAGTTCCATTAGCTCCGCCATCGCCTGCTTGTCCACGGCGATATCCCGTTCACTGAACTCGATGCCACGCCGCGAAAGATACTCCTTCGCCATCTGGCAGAACATTCAACCGCTGCCTTGTGTGTAGATCACTACCTGCTTCGCCATCTCTACCCTCCAGCGCCGGCAATGAGCGTATTTTGCCCAGTCCGCGAGCCTCGATTACACTGGCGCGACCTTGCTGTCTCCGCTGCCGCTAGCCTCGCGCCGTCTCCAGCAGTTCGGCGAAGCGTGGTGGCAGGCCGGAGGCTCGCACCGCCGCTGCGGCCGCCGCCACATCGTAGGCCACGCGCCGGAACGTCGCCGTGACGCCCGTCGGGCCCACCTCCAGCAAGGCATAGCAGGCGCGCACGTCGCCGTCCTTGGGCTTGCCCACGCTGCCGTCGTTGACGAAAAGCACCCCCGCCACTTCCTTAGTATATGGCAGGTGGGTGTGGCCCATCACCAGCGCGTCGGCCTCTATGCTGCCCGCCAGGCGCTCGAAACTGGCTTGCGGCCGGTCCTCATAGAAGTACTCGTTGATCTTGCGCGGGCTGCCGTGCACCAGCAGTACCCGCCGCCCCTCCGCCGCGAAACGGATGTTGGCGGCCAGCCCACGCAGGAAGGCCTTGTTCTCCGGCGTCACCCGCGCCTGCGTCCAACGCAGCGAAAGATCGCCCAGCCGCCGGCTCTCTTCTTCTCGGTAAGCGCAGCCGCACTCTTCCTTGTCGAAGCCGACGCCCTCGTCGTAGTTGCCCATCACCGTCGGGATGCCCCGCTCCCTGACGAGGGCTATCACCTCGTTGGGAAAGGCCCCGTAACCCACCAGGTCCCCCAGGCAGTAGACCCCATCCACCCCCTGGGCGTCGGCATCCGCCAGCACCGCCTCCAGGGCGTGCAGATTGGCGTGGATATCGCTCAACACCGCTACTCGCACGCTGCGCCATCCTTTCCGCCTGGGCGACCAGGCTGGGGCCGTTGCACCTCTTCGCTCGCGGGTGAACGGGGCAGATGAATGGCCGGCCGCGGTTTCAGCCGGCGTCCCTACTACTGGCATTTATCCTAGACACCCTGGCCGTCCCCGGTCTGGTCGCTGCCCCGGGAAACAGCTTCCCCTTCAACCACAAGGAAACGTACACGAGCCCGATGAGGACCGGCACCTCAATCAAAGGCCCGACCACAGCCGCCAGCGCCTGCCCTGAGGCAATGCCGAACACGCCGATGGCCACGGCGATAGCCAGTTCGAAGTTGTTCGAGGCCGCCGTGAAGGAGAGCGTCGTCGCCTGGCCGTAGGGGAAGCCCAGCTTCCAGGACATGAAGTAGGACACGGCGAACATCAGGCCGAAGTAAGCCAGCAGCGGGATGGCGATTCTCACCACGTCCAGCGGCAGGGCCAGAATCACCTCGCCCTTGAGTGAGAACATCACCACGATGGTGAACAGCAGGGCCAGCAGCGCCGTGGGCGCGAGCTTGGGCATCAAGACCTTGTCGTACCACTGCTTGCCGCGCGCCTTGATGCCGAAGTAGCGGGTGATCATGCCGGCCGCCAGGGGAATGCCCAGGAAGATGAGGACCGACTTGGCGATGTCCCAGAACTCGATGCGGATTACCTGGCCCGCCCCGAGCCCCAGCCAGGCCGGCAGCACGGTGATGAAGAAGTAGGCGAGTACGGAGTAGAACAGCACCTGGAAGATCGAGTTCAGCGCCACCAGCACGGCGCAGTACTCGTTGTCGCCCTCCGCCAGCCAGTTCCAGATCAAGACCATGGCGATGCAGCGCGCCAGGCCCACCAGGATGAGCCCCGTCCGGTACTCCGGCAGGTCGGGCAACAGCAGCCAGGCCAGGGCGAACATGATGACCGGCCCCACGATCCAGTTCTGGATGAGCGAGACCACGAACATCCGCCAGGCGTTCCTGACCTTGCCCAGCTCCTCGTACTTTACCCGGGCCAGGACAGGGTACATCATCCAGAGCAGGCCCAGGGCGATGGGCAAGGACACCGTGTCGATGCGGGCCGAGTCCAGCGCCTTGGCGACACCGGGGTTGACCGCGCCCAGCCCCAGCCCCAGGGCCATCGCCGTGAAGATCCAGAGGGGCAGGAAGCGGTCGAGCGTCGAGAGTCTCTTGACCGCGCCGGCCCGCGCGGTCGCTGTACCTTCAGCCATCCACATACTCCTCCACTATATCAGCATTTCGACCCGGGGAGCCGGCAAGAGGCGGGCGTCGAGTCCGTCCGCGAGGTATCCAACAGGTCGCCGAGGTGTACCTTGAGGCGGCAGGCGCCCGCCTCGTCCAGGGCGTAGTAGACCCAGCGCCCGTCGTCGGGGTCGCGGCGGTCACGCACCAGGCCCGCGCGCTTGAGCACCCCCATGTGATGGGAGATCGTGCCCTGGCTGAGGCCCAGCTCTTCTGTTAGGTAGCAAACGCACTGCTCGCGCTCCGACAGGAGTGTGACAATGCGCAGACGCGTGGGGTCAGCCAGGGCCGACAGCGCTAGCCATAGGCCATCCTCGACGGGCAGCTGCGCCTCGCGCTGCCGCTGCGGAACACGTCCGGCCACGGCACCCTCCCACGATGGATTGACCACAATCAATGTATATAACGTCGCCGCACTCCTGTCAAGCTCACTATGAGACCTAATCTCAATGGCCACCGAACGCCGAATATGCCTGGCTTTGGCGAGTTGAAAGCCAGCGAGGTAGTGACTTAGCAATGGTCGCTATTAATGCCACGTGGCGGCGGAGTCGCAGACCCTGGGCTGCCGTCGGCCAGACGCGGTCTCGGTTGCCTGCTATCCCTTTCCGCACGGCTAGTACAGCCAAGACGGCCAGCGCCGCCATCACGGCCGCGAAGCCCACGCACCAAAGACACACCGCCCTGGTGACGAGGAACTCGCTGTAAGTAACGTAGACGGAGAAGATGGCCCCGGCGGCGACCACGGCCAGCACCGCTATCTGAGCCAGGTAGGTTGCGTCGCCGTGCTCCCGCCTCCGCCCGCTCACGTCTTTTGGAATATCATGATGTACTCATGCTTGAAGACGTAGAAGCCGCCGACCAGGGCTCGGTAGCGCCAGAGCTCCTCCTGGTTGCGCTTGGCGCGCGTCTGCTCGAAGTTCTTGACCACGATGCTCTTGAGCGTGTAGCCCCGGCGCAGGACCTCGTTCATGCAATGAAAGCCCAGCGGCAGCCACTCTCCCTTGCCGTACTTGTCGCCGATCACCAGCGCGCAGTAGCGCCCCGCCTCTAGAAAAGGGGTGACGTGCTCGACCACCTCGCCGAACAGTCGCAGGAAGTCCTCACAGCTCGCCGCGTTGGAGAGGTCGCGTTCGTCCGTCGAGAATCTAATTATGTCGTAATAGGGCGGGTGCAGCAAGAGCAGTTGCGCCTTCTCCGCTCCGTGCCGCGCCAAGGCAACCTCTATGTCCGCTGCCCGGCTGTCGCCCACGAGCAGGTCCGTCACCACGCCCCGCGGATTGGCCTCGCTCTCCACCAGTGTCCGGGCCTCCGCCGCCACTGCGGGGTTCAGCTCCACCCCCAGGCAGTGGCGACCCACGCGCCGGCACTCGATGAGCGTGGTGCCGCTGCCGGCGAAGGCATCGAGCACCCAATCGCCCCTCTTAGTGTAGCGCAGCAGCAGTTGATGGGGTATCTGCGGCACGAAGTTGCCCCAGTAGTGCCCCAAATGCGCGCCGGAGGTGTCGCGCTTCTCGATCAGCCAGAGGCTGTCCGTGAGCACCTGGTCGTACTCCTTCCAGCGCGCCAGGTTGATGTCGTTGACCGCGCCGCTGTGCGGCCGTGCGATACCGCCCCGCAGCCGCCGGAGGTAGTGTCTGGCCCGCTCCAGAGTATACGCCTCGCTCACCTGGCACAGCTCCGCCCGCAGCACGCCGGGCCGCAGTGCCACCCGCGCCTCGCTCGGCAGCTCCGCCACCGCCAGGAAGGAACCCCTGCCCAGCGCCGCCTGCAGGTCGGCCAGGCCGGACCTCAGACCCTCAATCTCTGGCAGTTCTCGTAGAGCGTCCAGCGCGGCCAGCAGGCGCGCCCGGTCGAACTCCTGTCGCTCTGCCGGCGCCTCGTCCCAACTCGCCAAGAACCATCCCCCATGCCCTGGCACGACCGCGGCAGCGGCTTGGCCGGGGCGCCGTTCTAATCGGTGATACTGCTCAGCGGGCGGATCAGCGCGAGCTCCTGGTGCTCGCTCACCTTGCCCGCTTGCGGCACCAGTAGACGCTCCACCGTGCCCTCCCACTCGCTGCAGACCTCAAACGTGGACTTGCGTGTCTCCACGACGTAGAAAGGCTCTCGCTGGTGCACCTGCTCGCCCTCTCGCTTTAGCCAGGTGACGATGGTGTTGCGATCCATGCGCGGGTGCAGCTGCGCCAGTCGCACGATTATCAGTTCAATCCCCATCATACCCCATACGTTCGGCCGCGTCGCCGGCTTCAGTTAGCAACCCTAGCCACTTGCCTGCATTGTTCAACGCTGCCAAGTCTCCCCGGTGAGCATCCCCCTTAGTATGCGAGCAGCAACTAGCAGCCAGAAGCCAACCAGCATGACGAAGAACGCCGCGCCAAGCCCCTCCAAAATGGGCACCTGCCAGGTTCTCGCCAGGGTCAGCGTGTCCACCGTGTAGGCGCCGAGTGGAAACGTGAACGCCCACCAGCCCATACCGAATGGCAAACCTCCATTGCGGACGTAGCGGGCCAGCAAAAGGGCCGAGATCGCCAGCCACCACAGGCCGAAGCCCCATAGGGCCAAAGCGCCAAGAGCGGCAAGACCGTTGACCGTGGCGCCCAGCTCTCCCAGGTGCGGCGCGCCTACCTGCGCCAGACGCATCAGCGCCAGGCCGCCCACTCCGATGGGACCCAGCCCAATCCACAGCGAGGGGGCGAGAGGAGCGGCTGGTAGGGGATGGTGGATCAAGCGGCCGTAGAGCAGCGAGGCGACCAATAGGAACATGAGGAAGCCGGCGCCCCAAGCAGCCCAACTGGCGACCAGCAAGAGCCGCCCCGTCTCTGGACCCACCGCGGGTACCAGCGGCATTAGCGCCAGGGGCACGATGATGTTGACCACCAGGGGAATGAACCAGCCACCGTTGACGGTCTCCGCTCCGACTTGTGGGTGAACAAACAGGACGTAGGCAGAGCCCACGCTGACCGCAAAGGCTAATGCTCCACCCACCAGCGCCAGGCCGGCCACCAGTCTGAAGACGAGGCCGGACGGTACGACTGCGGGGCCAACGGTGGCCGTGACCACCGCGAGCACGAGGATGCCGCCGGGCAGGGTGCCATACAGCGCGCCCACAACCGGATGGCGGAAATCCTGCCAAGCAGCAGCCGGATGGCGCAGCCAGCGGAGGCCATAGGGTACGCCGACTGCGACAGTGATCGCGTAAGTTAGCCAGGCCAGCCCGACGCCGAGCAGGCGTAGCGGTGACTGCAGGATAGGCAGGTTGCCGGGGTTTATGAACGCGGCGACCGCCACGATCCCGGTGCCCATTATGGCCGCGAACCAACCGGGATGAAAGGTTCGCAGCTCCGCCCGCGGCCTGACCGGGGCTGCCGCTTGTTCAGTTACCATTAATCGCCTCAGCTATTGCCAAGAATAT
Organism: Chloroflexota bacterium; assembly: GCA_023473795.1. Classification (GTDB taxonomy): domain Bacteria; phylum Chloroflexota; class UBA6077; order FW602-bin22; family JAMCYS01; genus JAMCYS01. Next base: position 9,263 of record JAMCYS010000161.1, read on the forward strand.
GTACCCCGAGGCCGTCGTTCTACGCCTGCTGAGCCGCTCTGGCGCTGGTGATCCAACTGCTCAGTTCGGCCTTGTTCGGGATGCGCCCCGCCGATTTGACCTCGCCGTCAATCACTAGCCCAGGGGTCGCCAGGATGCCGTAGGACATTATCTGCTTGAAATCCGTTACCTTCTCAATCTCGGCTGGCACTTCCAGCTCGCCGACGACCTCGCGCGCCAGCGCCTCCAGGCGCTTGCAGCTGGCGCAGCCCGAACCCAGCACCTTGATCTCCATTGCTTTCCCTTTCCTGGTTCTCATGAGAATGGTTAGGCGCGATTGGCATCTGTAGGGGCGACCGGCCGGTCGCCCCTACGACAGACCGCCATTATGATTCCCTGTTGGTCGCCCATAGGGCGATGGATAATTCTCCTAGACCGCGAGAACCCAGTTGAACAGATAACCCACCAAGATGATCCCCGTCCCTACCACGCCTAGAAACACGGCGATCAACTGCCACTTCAGCACTCGCCGCAGGATGATCACCTCCGGCAGCGAGAGGGCGATAACTGCCATCATAAAGGCCAGCACCGTCCCCAGGGCAGCCCCCTTCTCCATCAGAGCCTGCACGATGGGGATGATGCCTGCGGCGTTGGCGTACATCGGGATGCCCACCAGAACGGCCACCGGCACCGACCACCAGGCCTTCTTGCCCATGATGCCGGCCATGAAGTCCTCCGGCACGTAGCCGTGAATGGCCGCGCCCACGGCGATGCCGACGACCACGTAGGGCCAGACCTTGCCCACGATGTCCCGCACCGCCTGCCAAGCGTAGGCGACGCGATCATTCCAGGTACGCCGCTCGTCGGGCAGGGCCGCGCGGCCCAGGCGCAGCTCGTAGACCCAGTCGGCCACGTAGCGCTCGAGACCCAGCCGGCCGATTACCCAGCCGGCCGTTATAGCGATGGCCAGGCCCGTTCCGATGTACAGCGCCGCCACTCGCCAGCCGAACATCCCGAACAGCAGCACCACGGCCACCTCGTTGATCATCGGCGCGGCGATGAGGAAAGAGAAGGTCACGCCCAGCGGCACGCCCGACTCGACGAAGCCCAGGAAGAGCGGTACGGCCGAGCAAGAGCAGAAGGGTGTGACTATGCCCAGGCCCGCGGCCAGAACGTTGCCGACGCCCTCTCGCTTGCCGCCCAGGGCGCGGCGCGTGCGCTCGGGGGTGAAGAAGGAGCGCACGATGCCCACGGCAAAGACGATCAGCGCCAGCAGGAGCAGAATCTTGGGTACGTCGTAGAGGAAGAAGCCCACCGCCGAGCCCAGCTGGCTCGCCGGGGCGAGCCCCAGCAACCGGTAGGTTACGAAATCCGCCGCCGCGGGCAGCAGACTGTAGGCCGCCAACCAGAGCAGGCCCGCCACGGCCAGCCTGGGCGCGAGTGTAGCCAGTCCGTTCTGGCGCGCCGTCGTCGTCATTCCTGCCATTGGTTATCTCCTGACTGTCTGTTGTCCCGTCGTCCGCTGCTCATCTGCTGCGCGCCGGTAGACAGCAGCCGTCGTCCTGGATCTCCAGCAACGACTCTACCCCCAGCACGGCGTCCACGCAGCGGAAGAAGTTGAGCACGCAGGGCACGCGCAGATGGTAAAACACCTGTTGCCCGCGCTTGCGGTCGCCGATGATGCCCGCGTTCTTGAGCACGGCGAGGTGGCGCGAGATCGTGGAGAGGTCGGAGCCGACCACGGCCTGCAGCTCGCCCACGCAGCGCTCGCCCCCGGCGATGGCCTCGAGCATGGCCAGGCGGCTCGGGTGCCCCATCGCCTTCAACACCGCCGCCCGTTGCCGTCGTCTCTCCTCGTCCATCTTGGCCCCCGCGTACGAAGTTGCTTATTTGGCAATATAACCAATTATGCCGCGCACGTCAAGTGGCGATGTGGAGGAATCGGTCGCAGAAGCGGAGCCACCAAGAGGGGCGAAAACGGCTTGCGTGGGCCAAGCGTGGTCTCGTAGGGGCGACCCTTGGGTCGCCCGCCTCCCTCGCGCTGCGGGGACATAGCCTGCGGGCGAGGCTTGCCTCGCCCCTACCAGGCGCGGGCCGGGCTTCTGACACTTGATGGTATCACCCGCTCCGATGCGGGTTGGCGGAGGGTGTTATCAAAGGCCGAGCGAGGCCCCGGGAAGCAGTTGGCACGACTAATGCGAGCTCGGGATTTGCATACCGGAGAAGGACTATCCCACCAGCGGTGTTGCGGAGGCTCTTTGGTCGGTGGGCCCGTGGCCGGCTAGAGAGCCTCCGTTGCCGTCGATGGCCTACGTCACCACGTTGGGATACAGCCGTCCGCCTGCCACGGCCAGCACCGCGGCGATGCCCACCAGCACCAGCAGATCCATCCCCACGCCGTACACGCTCGTGCCCCCGCGCAACATCAGCGCTCGTAGCGCGTCCACCTCGTAGGTCAACGGGTTGAGGCGCGCGATCACCTGCAGCCAGCTCGGCATCAGCGACACCGGGTAGATAGCGTTGCTGGCGAAGAAGAGCGGCATCGTCATCACCTGGCCGAAGCCCATGAAGCGCTCCCGTGTCTTCACCAGACAGGCGACGAGCAGCGAGAAGAGCGAGAACACCGCCGCCCCGCAGACCACCACCGCTGCCACCCCCAGGAGCGCCAGGGGGTTCCAGTTCAGGTCCACGCCCATCAGCGCCGCCAGGGCGTAGATAATCAGCGCCTGCGCCAGCGCCCGCACGCCCGCCGCCAAGCCCTTGCCCAGCACCTGCGCCGTCCGCGGGGCCGGGCTGACCAGGAATTTCTGCACGATGCCCAGGTCCCGTTCCCAGATTATCGCGATGCCGTAGAAGATGGCGATAAAGAGAACGCTTTGCGCTAGGATGCCCGGCGCCAGGAAGTCGATGTAGGGTAGCCCCCCGGTGGGGATGGCCCGCATTTGATTCATCACCTGGCCAAAGACTAGCAGCCAGAGGGCCGGTTGGGCCGCCCGGCTGATGACCTCGGTCGAGTCGTGGCGCAGCTTGCGCATCTCCACCTCGACCACGACCAGGGTTTTGCGCACGAAGTCGCCCGCCGTGGTCAACGGATCGCGGCTTCCTAGCCTCTCAACCCAAGCGGCGCGCGGTGCGCCGCGTTCTTGCAGCGTCACGATAGTTGCCTCCCGCATCCAGGGTGTCGCCGGTGTAGTGGACGAACACGTCGTCCAGCGTGGCCCCTTCCCGGCCGAGAGTGTCCTTCAGCTCGGCCGGCGTGCCCAGAGCCACCACTTTGCCGAGATGCATGATCGCGACCCTGGTGCAAAGGTTATCGGCCTCTTCCATCAGGTGCGTGGTCAGTAAGATCGAGGTGCCGAACTCGGCCCGCAGGTCGGCGATGTGCTCCCAGACCGCCCGGCGCGCCAGCGGGTCCAGACCTACCGTTGGCTCGTCGAGGAAGAGCAGCGGCGGGCGATGCAGCGTCGCCTGGGCTATCTCCAAGCGACGGATCATGCCGCCCGAGTACTGGCGCACCAGCCTGTCGGCGGCGTCGGTCAGGCCCATGAAGGCCAGCCCCGCCCGCACCCGCTGCTCGCGCTCCTTGCCCGGGATGTCGTATAGCTTGGCCGAGATCAACAGGTTCTCGTAGCCGCTGAGCGTGCCGTCGGCCGACAGCATTTGCGGCACGTAGCCGATGCGGCGCCGCACCTCCTCGGCCTGGTGGACGATGTCGAAACCTGCCACCCGGGCGCTGCCGTCGCTGGGCGGCAACAGGGTGGTCAACATCTTAACCACCGTCGTCTTGCCGGCGCCGTTGGGCCCGAGTAGGCCGAAGACCTCCCCGTATTCAACTTTCAGGCTCAGCGCGTCCACGGCCGTCAGCGGCCCGAAGCGGCGCGTCAGCCTCTCCGTCTCTAGAACACCCATTGCTTGTTTCAACTCCGCGTGCCGCCCTGCCCCTGGTCGCCGGGCGTGAAGATCGGGCGCAGCGCCGCCATCGCCCGGGCCACGGTCTCCCTCTCCTCAGGCGACAGTGTAGCCAGGGCGTCACCCAGCCTGGCCGCGGTCGCCCGGCGTGCCGCCTCCAAGCTGGCCCGGCCGGCGAGTGTTAGTGCCAGGGTCACGCGCCGTCGGTCCGTGGGATGCTCTTCCCGCAGCACCAGACCGCGCTCCAGCAGGCCCTCGATCAAGGTCGAGGTCGAGGGGCGGCTGAGACCGAGATGCTCGGCCACGGTGGAGAGGGAACAGCCCTCGTGGCGACCGACGTAGTTCAGGGCGCGAAACTGGGGCACCGAGAGGTCGTGGCCGCCGCGGCGGCGCATCTCGGCGCGGATGGCGCGCATCACCAGCGGCACAACCTCCAGCACCTCGCGGGCGCTTTCCTCGGCGGACTCGGCCATCGCGTCTCCTTCCGAACAGTTTATTATTCTAACTATATGCAAGGTTCGTGCCCGTGTCAAGCTCGACGGCCGGGCCAGTTTCACCAACGATGGAGCGGCAGCCTTGCCAATGAAGTGAACCATTTGTCATTCTGAGCACGCCGCAGGCGGGCGAAGAATCTGCCCGCTGAGGGGCCGGGGTCTACTATTGCCGTCGGCCTGGCGGGGAAGGCCCGTCCTAGTACTTCTCAGATTCCTATGAAAATGGGCACTTGCTGAGCGACCGTGGGGGCAACGTGGAGTGCGGCGGCTTGCCGCCGCCTTCCAGGGCGCGGGCAAGCCCGCGCAGTCCAGGGCCCGGCGCCACCGACCGCCTCTACGAGGAATGCCCATTTTCATTCTCGGTGGTGGCCCGCCAGGGCAATGGACGATTCTTCGGTCGCTAGAAGCTTCCTTAGAATGACACGACCGGTGGTTGCTCGTCCAGCCAGACAGCACGGGGACTTGCGACGGAACGTGCCTAGGCGGTCGCGCTCCGTGGTGTCTGGGCGCACATCGCCGGTTGTTGGATGAGGCTGGACCGAGGGCGCACGCCGCCCCCTCTCCACCACCTGGCACGCTTCCTGCTCAGTGGGACTGGCGCGGGCTTGCTTTCCGCAGCTTCATACCCTCTGGGCGGTCGCACGGCCGTCCCGGCTGAGAGAGGTCAGAAAAGATACCGATGGCTAGGGCAACCTGGAACGGCGCCGTGCTGGCGCGGAGCGACAAGACGATCGTTGTCGAGGGCAACCACTACTTTCCGCCCGAAGCGGTCAACCGGCAGTACTTCACTGCCAGCGACACTCACACCACCTGCCACTGGAAGGGCGAGGCGAGCTACTTCGATGTGGTGGTCGACGGCCAGACGAACAAGGACGCTGCCTGGTACTACCCGGCGCCCAAGGAGGCAGCCCGGCAGATCGCCGGTTACGTCGCCTTCTGGAAAGGCGTGCGCGTCGAGCCGTAGTCCCTTCTCCAGCCGGTTGTCTCACCCTGGTCTTGACGCTTCCTCGCACCCGCGGCAGGGGTCTGACTCTACTGCCACGGCCAAGCCACTCGCTGCCAGTTGCCCCGGCTGGCCGCCGGGTAGCCGCCAAAGGTGTACCACAACACCCCGGCGCTCGGGCAGGCCACGTTGGCGTAGACCGTGCCCGAGCCGGTGCCCCGACCCTCTACCTCAGGGTCGGCCAGCGGCCGCACAAACGCTCCCGACACGTCTCCCGCCTGCCCTGACGCCTTGGCCCTGGGGAGCAGCTGCGCCAGTCGCTCGTAGCGGCGCCGCGACGCCGTGACGTAGGCGTCGCCCTCGCCGGCGGTCGCCCCGGCCGGATTGTTCGTGCCCGCCAGCCAGCCGTTCTCCGCTTGCCGCTGGCGGTAGGTGGCGCGGTCGCGCTCGTAGACGGCGAACGATTCGTCTTTGCCATCCACCGCGAAGAGCATCATCCCCGCCGTTCGCTCGCCACGCGCCAGCGTTGCCTCCACCTCGGCCAGCGAGCGGCAGGTCTCCAGCATCTCGCTCAGCAGCACGTAGGGCGGCAGCGCCGGCCGGCTGCCGCTCGTCGGTTTCGTCGCTGGTAGGAAGTTGTAGTGCAGCCACAGGCGCTCGGCGTTCATTACAGGCCAATCGCCGCTAGGCTCTGACTCTAAGCGCTTGACAGACCAGCGACAGCGCGGTAGTATGCGGCATATATGGTAAGCGGAGTAGGTGAGACACCTCATAGGGGAGAGGCCAATGTGCGCGCAGGTGATGAGTAACGAAGGGCACCAATTGCTGTTTCGGCTCCAGCGTCCGGAAACCTTGCCGGAGCGAGTCGTAGAGAAATTCGTTTCCCTGATCCAAGATGGCACGATCGCTCCCGGGGACAGGCTTCCACCAGAACGGGAGCTAGGCCGCATGTTCGGTGTCGGTCCAAGCGTGATGCGAGAGGCGCTACAGGTCCTTGCCTCCCGTGGGTTGATATGTGTACACCAGGGCGTTGTGGCCACGGTGACCACGCCCGACGCCTGGGCCATAATGGACACCTCTCTGCTCGCTATTCATCCGAGCCTGTCCTACACCCCCAACATCGTCGAGGCTCGCTCCTTGATTGAGAAGCAGGCCGCTTTGCTGGCGTGCGAGCGTGCGACAGAGGCCGACATCGACGCGATGTGGCATTGGCTCCTGAGGTGCGAAGCCAGCGACGACAAGGACGGACGCGCTTTTGCCAACCTGCAGTTCCATCTAGCCCTAGTGAACGCGGCACACAATCCAGTCATCACCCTGCTGTACGAACCTCTGCTCACGCTGCTCGACACCCAGCTGATCCGCTCGGCGGATCAAGAGCATCTGATGGCAGCTCGCCTCGGCCATCGCAGGATTTGCGAGGCGGTCCGACGAAGGGACCAGGCTGCGACCCGTCTTGAGCTCGAGCGGCACTTTGAGCAGGCCTTGGCGGGGCCTGACGCGCCACTAGTACCGGCAGCTGATACCACTGGGGACCAGCAATAGAGAAAAAGCGTTATGAGGTTAAGCTGAATGCTGTCGTCAGATCGGGTGAGAGACGGGATGATTGCGCGGATTGACGTCGTTGGACAGCGAAAGGAGGAACTGGATACTCCGGCGCTACTTGTCGATCTGGCGGTAATGGAACGAAACATCGCGCGCATAATGCGAACTTGTCGGGAAGCGGGTGTCAACTGGCGGCCTCATACCAAAGGGCAGAAGGTGCCGGCAATTGCCCACAAGGAGATCGCGGCCGGGGCTATCGGCGTTACCTGCGCCAAGCTGGGCGAAGCGGAGGTGATGGCGGCTGCTGGCATCAAGGACATCCTTATCGCCAACCAAATAGTCGGTGCTCAGAAACTAGCCAGGCTGATGCGGTTGACGTTGACCGCGGACGTGATCGTCGCCGTGGACAGCGTAGTCCAGGTGGAAGCGTTGGCCGCTGCCGCAAGGCTGGCCGGCGTTCAACTGCGCGTGGTGGTTGAGGTGAACATAGGCATGAATCGGGCCGGCGTTGATCCGGGTGAAGCCGCGGTCGCGCTCTCCCGGTCAGTGAATTCCTGCCCAGGACTGCGCTTAGCGGGTCTAATGGGTTGGGAAGGACACACGGTTAAGATCCGTGATCCTGAAGAGAAACGTCGGGCGGTGCAACATTCCGTCCGTCTTCTTACAGACACGGCAGAGCTCTGCCGTCAAGGCGGCTTACCGGTGGAGATCGTCAGTTGCGGCGGCACTGGCACCTATCGGATCACGGCCTACCAGCGCGGCGTCACTGAAGTTCAAGCTGGCGGCGGCATATTCTCCGACGTGCACTATCGGACGAACATGGGCCTCGACCACGAGTACGGCCTGACCGTCCTTGCCACGGTGGTGAGCAGACCGAGTCCTACGCGCCTCATCTGCGACGCCGGCAAGAAGGCGATGAGTTGCGATGCCGCTACCCCGGAACCTATTGGCCTGGGCGACGTCGCTGCCGTACGCCTGTCCGCGGAACACGCTACCGTCGAGCTCGGCGCTCCCAATCCGATTCCCGAGATCGGGGACAAGGTGGAGTTCGTCGTCGGCTACTCTGATACGACGGTGATGCTGCACGAAGAGATGTTCGGACTTCGTGGGGGTGTAGTGGAGGTGGTGTGGCAAATACTGGGTCGGGGCAAGATTCGTTAGCACCCAGCAGATACCGGGTAGTCCCCAGTGAGATGATCGAGTCCATTAAAAGAAGAGGAGGATGACAACGTGAATCCGGAGCTCAGACGACGTGACTTCCTGAAGCTTACCTTGGGCGCGGCAGGCGCAGCTCTGGGCCAGTCTTGCGCTCAAGCCACGCCTCCCGCGCCGGCCAGCACCCAGCAGCCGGCCACCGCCAAGCCCGCGCAGGTGCCCGCTGCCCCCGTGCCGGCCACGGCCGCGCCTGCCCCGACCGCGGTGCCGACGCAGGCGCCTGCCGCGGCCACCAAGGCCGCCGGCCCAAAGCGCGGCGGCACCTTTACCCTGGCCAGAACCGATCGCATAGTGGAGTTCAACCCCTTCAGCCTGCTTGAGGGCCACTACCACTACCAACGTGCGCTCTACAATACGCTCGGGCGCTATGACTTCCAGCTGAATCTCCAACCGGACCTGGCCGAGAAGTGGGACATCTCCCCCGACGGCAAGACAGTAACCTTCAAGCTCCGCCAAGGCGTCAAGTTCCACACGGGCCGCGAGTTCACCTCCGACGACGTCAAGGCCTCCGTCCAGTTCGGCCAGACCAACGAGCGTTCCATAATGGCTTCGTTGTTCAAGACGATCAAGCAGGTGGAGACGCCGGACAAGTTCACGGTCGCGTTCAAGTTTGACACCGTCAATCCCGGCATCTTTGACCTCATCGATGCTCTGTGGATTATCGACAAGAACACTATCGAGGACCGCGCCAAGACGGCCGTGGGCACCGGCCCCTTCAAGCTGGACAAGTACATCCCCAGCGACCGCGCCGAGTTCGTGCCTTTCGCGGACTACTGGGAGAAGGGTAAGCCCTATCTCGATCGGTACGTGATCAGGGACATTCCCGACGTGGCGGCACTGGCTCTTAACCTGGAATCAGGCGCGGTAGATAGCATCTACCGCCCCAGCTTCCTGGACGTGGTACGCTTGCGCGATCAGGCTGGTGGCAAGTTCACGGTCGACATGGGCGCGCCTGGTCCTAGCCAGTTCGACATCGCCGTCAACTGCAAGCAGCCTCCTCTTGACAACAAGAAGGTACGTCAGGCCATCGCCTGGTCAATCGACCGCGAGCGCTTTGTGAAGTCCGTTCTGCAAAGCATTTCGCAGGCAACCTGCCTCATCTGGCCCCCGCACTCCTGGGCCTACTTCAAGGACTTGCAGGGCAAGATCGGGTATGACCTGGAGAAGGCGAAGAGTCTACTCAAGGAGGCAGGGCTGGCCAGTGGCTTCGAGACGGAATTGTTAGTGTCATCCAAACAGGGCTTCGGCCTGGGTGAGCTCGCCGTGATGTTACAGGCGGACCTGAAGAAGATAGGCATCGAGGCCAAGGTCCTTGACGTCGAGCCGGCCCAGTACACAGCCCGCATGCAAACCAAGCGCGACATTTCGCTGGCTTCCCACACGTACGGCCGGGCAGGCAGAGACCCGGGCACAACGCTCACGGGCGCCATATCGTGGTATACGGAGAAGGAAGGCAGCTGGACGCGTTTCGAGTCGCCTGAGTATGTGCGCCTGCGAAGTGAACTTCAATCCACCCTCGACCGGGACAAGCGCGTGAGCCTCTGCCGCCAGATTCAAGAGCTGATGCTCGACGAGTGCCCTACCATACCGGTCGCCCTGTCACAGCGACCGTGGATCAATGCTAGCTACGTCAAGGATTTCTCCGTGAACCTTGACAACTCGCCCTATGTGGGCAACTTCTGGCTGGACAGGTGACCTAGAATTGAGAGAGGTCGACAGGCTACGACGTGGCACTGCGCTTGCCGTTGAGGCGACGGGCGAAATGGCTCACGGCATCCCATCGACAGCCCGCTCGCCGGGTGGTATGCGGCACTAGGGGGCCCCGCGGTCCGGCGGCGGTCGCTGGTGCGGTGCGAAGCGCGGACCACTGTTTGTAGTTGGGCGGTCGCTTGCCCCTACGGCTACGGGGTTGGTTGTCCAAGCGCCGCAACTGCTGCAGCCCTATGGCCGCTTGCCCCTACGGCTACGGGGTTGGCGCTACCGCTCTCAGGGCAGACGGGCGTGCTAACCCCCTAACCGCGGGGGCAGATGAGCCCGCTACTACCGAACGTTCGCCGTTCGCTGCTTGCTGGCGATTGTCGCCAAGGCGCGTCTGGACGGGGAGTGAAACAGGAGTGTTGACCCTTGGATAGCCGCGAGCGTGTCTACCGCGCCGTCGAGTTCGGGGGGCCGGACCGCGTGCCCCTCAGCTACAACCTCTCGCCCGGCTTCCGCCAGAAGTACCCCGTGGAAACCAAGGACCTGCTGGCGCTTTTCCCCTCCGACTTCGCCGCCACCGGCTTCGTCGAGTTCGAGGGCTACACCAAGCAGGTCGGCCTGCCGGAGAGCGACGCCTGGGGCGTAACCTGGCTGCGCCTCAACGACGACTTCATGGGCGAGGCCGTGGGCCATCCTCTGGCCGATTGGTCCGCCCTCGACGGCTACCGCCTGCCCGACCCGCTCGCCGTGGGCGACTGGTCCGGCGTGCCCGCCGCTCTCGCCCGTGACGACGGCCGCCGCTACGTCCTGGTCGACGGCGACACCCTCTTCCAGCGCCTCTTCTACCTGCGCGGCTTCGAGAACCTGATGGTCGACATCCATCTCGAGGCGCCGGAGTTCCTCCACCTTCGCGATCTGGTGGTCGACTACATCCTGCGCCGCCTCGCCAGGTGGCTGGAGTACCCGGTCGACGGCGTGCGCTTCCGCGACGACTGGGGCAGCCAGGAGGCGCTGCTCATCCACCCCAAGAAGTGGCGGCGCCTCTTCAAGCCCGCCTACGCTCGCCTCTTCGCCGCGGTGCAGTCCGCCGGCAAGCACGTCTGGTTCCATAGCGACGGCAACATCCTGCCCATCGTGCCCGACCTTCTGGAGCTCGGCGCCCGCGTGCTCAATCCCCAGAACGCCGTCTGCGGCCTGGAGAACCTGGGCGCCTTCGCCGGCCGGGTCTGCTTCCAGGGCGAAGTCGACCGCCAGGCGGTGATGCCGCTGGCCACACCGGAAGAGGCCGCCGCCTATGCCCGTGGGGTAGTGGCGGCTCTGGGCACGCCGGCGGGCGGCGTCGTCGGCCATACCTTCGTCGGCCCCGACGTGCCCCCGGCCACCGTCGCCGCCATCTGGGAGGCGTTTCGCGGTTGCACCTACTGAGCGAGTGCCCGTCCTGACCCTGGGGCCAGCAGGTCGTGCCCAAACCGGCAGGGCCGGTCGCTCGTCTCCCTCTCCCTTATGACTAGTCTCCAGCCGAGCGACACGCACATCACCACGCCCGAGAAGGGCGAGGCGAGGGTCTACGACGTCGTCGTCGACGGCCACGTCAACAAGGACGCCGCCTGGTACCATCCGGAGCCCGAGGAAGCGGTCCAGCAGATCAGGAACTACATCTCCTTCTGGAAGGGGATTCTGATCGAGGAGTGAGCCCGTTCCGGGGCGGGGGGTCAGACGGCCAACACCGGCCGCGGCCGCAGTCGCCGGTAGAGCGAGAGGGCGGTCCGGCCCCCGGGCAGGGTGACCAACAGTAGGGATAGGGCCTCGCGGCGCCGCATCTGGCCGGGTTCCGCCATTATCGCGCTGCGCGCCAGGCGGCCCGCTGGGCCGAACTGCCCGGCCTCGCGCGCGTGCTGCGCCGCCGCCAGTAGAGCCCGGGCCAGCAGGCCGCGCCGCCGCTCGGGCCACCAGCCGGGGCGGGTCGGCAGTGCCGCCACTACCCGTTCCACGTAGGCCGCCACCTGCCAAGGCGCTGCCGTTGGCGACAGGAGGCTTACGCCGTGGCGGCAGAGGGTTTCCGCCACCCGTCCAGGATCCGCCAGCAGTGTCCCGCCCAGCGCACCGGCCCGCGCCAATCGCTCCTTGCCGCGCTCCAGCCTCTCCGCCGCCAGGTCGGCGCAGCCCTCCGCTAGGCAAGCTTCGGCCAGGAGGCGCTCGCGTTCGCCAGCCAGCCGCTCACCGCCCTCCGGCAGGGAGGCGAAAGCCTTCTCGATGACGCCGATGATGTCCTCGTAGTACTGCCCACTGCGCCGCAGACGGCTGGTCACCGTGTCGCGGTGCTGCCGCCAGCCCAGCAGCGGTCGGGCGACGTAGGCCAGGTCGTAGCACGCCGCCAGCCGCAGCCACAGGTCCCAGTCGGCAGCCTGCGGCAGGCTCTCGTCCCAGCCGCCTACCGCCTGCAAACAGGCCCTGCGCAGCAGCACCCCGCCGATGCAGAAAATGAAGTTGTCGCGCAGTAGCGTGGCCTGCGCCTTTGGTGCCGGCAACGTGCAGTCGCTCGCCAGCCAGGGCAGCGCCCCCAGGCGCGGCGCGGCCATGTCTCCCAGAATGCGGTCCGCCTCGTCGATGAGGTAGACGTTGGCGAAGGCCAGCCCCGCCGCCGGGTGGCGGTCCAACGCCGCCGCTTCCGCCGCCAGCAGCTCGGGCAGGCAGAGGTCGTCGCCCGAGCCGAACATCACGTACTCGCCCCGGGCGAGCCGCAGGGCGTCGTTGTAGGTCTGGTACTGGCCCAGGTTGCGCTCGTGGACGACGAGCCGGGTCTGACTGTCCCACAGCGTCCCCGTGTCCTCAGCCTGCGAAGGTCGCGGGGACAGCGCCGCCCGGGCCGCCGCCACCGTGTCGTCGGGCGAGACGTCGTCGACGACGATCAGCTCCCAGTCCCGGTAGCTCTGCCGCTGCAGGCTGGCGATTGCCTTGGCGACGTAGGCCGCCTGCTTGTAGGTGACCAGGATGACGCTGACCTTGGGGTTGGCGGCTGCGCCCATCGCTCGTTAGTCCCGTCTCGGCTGCCAGCCCAGCTGCGAGTAGACCCCGCTGCGGCGCGCCCACTCCACCGTCCGTGCCAGGCCGGCCGCGAACTTCACTCTGGGCGTCCAACCGAGCAGCTCCCTGGCCTTGGCGATATCGGCCGCGATGCGAAACTGATCGCCCGAGAGGGTCGGCCGGCGCTCGATGGGGTAGTCCCCCTTGCGCCCGAAGATCTCGGTTACGGTGTCGATGAGCTGCTGGATGCTGACGTCGCTGCCGGTGCCCAGGTTGATCGCCTCGCCGTAGGTGCGGGGCTCGGCGATCGCCGCCAGCCAGGCGTCCACGATGTCGTCGATGTAGACGAAGTCGCGCGACTGCCGGCCGCTGCCGTAGAGGATGATCGGCTCGCCCTGCAGCAGGTTGGCGACGAAGACGCTGATCACCCCCTGGTAGGGGTTGGTCAGGCTCTGCCGGGGGCCGTAGACGTTGAACATGCGAAACGAGGTGACGTTGAAGGCGAAGTCCAGGTCGGTGCGCCGGGCCGTTTGCTGCACGTAGCGCTCGGCGGCGAACTTGCCGATGCCATAGTAAGATAGCGGCAAGCAGGGCGCCGTCTCCGGCGTGGGCACCTGCGCGGGCTCGCCGTACACGGCCATCGAACTGGCGTAGAGCAACCGTGGCACCCGGTGGGCCAGACACTTCCCCAGCACGCCCAGCGTGCCGCGCACGTTGACGTCGAGGTCGGACTGCGGGTCGCCGAAAGACTTGATGTTGGAAACCTGTGCCGCGGCGTGCAAAACCACGTCAAGGCTTCGGCCGAAAGCCTCCGCCAGAACGCCCTCGTCGCGGATGTCGCCTGGTAGGTACTCCACCGCCGCCGGCACGTTGGCGCGGAAGCCGGTCGTCTCGTTGTCTATGCCCACCACCCGGTAACCCTCGGCGAGCAGCCGCTCGCAGAGGTAACCGCCGATGAAGCCGGCGCAACCGGTGACCAGGGCCGTTCTCTCTGCCACGGCGGGCGTTTCTCCTCCCGATCAGCCAAGGGGTCGCGCCAATTTACCACGCCCGCCGCCGGCCCGTCAAACACAACTCCTGCCCCGCGGCGGCTATAATTGGCATAATGAATGGAGGAACTGCCATGACCGAGAGCATCGAAGTGTCCACTGTGTTGCCCGTGCGCGCCAAGCACCTCTACGAGGCCTGGCTCAACGCCGACGAGCACGCGGCCTTCACCGGCGACCCTGCCACTTGCGAGCCTGTGGTTGGCGGCCGCTTCACGGCCGGGGGCGACTACATCTCGGGCAGCAACGTCGCCCTGGAGCCGTATCGTCGCATCGTCCAGCGCTGGCGAACGACTGAATTTCCCGCGGGCAGCGCCGATTCCGTCCTCGAAGTGCTGCTGGAGGAGCTGCAGGACGGCACTCGCCTCATCCTGCGCCACAGCAACATCCCGGCGGGACAAGGGGAGATGTACCGCCAGGGCTGGCAACAGTACTACCTGGAGCCGCTGCGCGCCTATTTCGCCTCCGCCTAGCCTCTCGCTCCGCTCCGGCCCGCCGCCGCCGGTCAAAGGTAGTATTATGGACGCGCGAGCACTCTCCTTCCTGGCCTGCCCTCGGCCGGCCAGAGGGACCCTCTGAGGAGGCCTGCCGTGAGCGTGCGTACCGAGCAACTGCGCGATACCCTGCTGGCCATCGAGCCGGAGCTGTGTCCCGAGCGGGCCTCCCTGCTCACGGCCGCCTGGCGCGAGACTGACGGCGTGCCCACCGTGATCCGCCGCGCCCTCGCCTTTGCCCGCGTGCTCGGCGGCATGTCGATCTACATCCGCCCGGGCGAGCTGCTGGTGGGCAACCAGGCGCGCCAACCCCGCGCCGCGCCCATCTTCCCCGAGTACGCCGTGCGTTGGGTCGAGGCGGAGCTGGACACCTTCGCCTCCCGCCCCTTCGATCGCTTCCAGGTGGCCGCCGACGCGCGTGCCACGCTGTCGGAGGTCTGCCGCTACTGGCAGGGCCGCACCTTCCAGGACCGCGTCGTTGCCGCCACTCGTCTTGCCTTGCCGGAGGAGGTTCGCCCCGCCTTCGACCTGCGCCTCTTCTCCTTCAACGAAGCCCTGACCAACCTCTCGCATACCTCCACCGGCGACGGCCACGTGGTTGCCGGCTACGAGACGGCCATCACGACGGGCTTTCAGGCCCTGATCGACGATGCCCGCGCTCACCTGCGCGCCCTCGACCCGGCTCGGCCCGAGAGCGTGGACAAGAGTCTCTTCTACCAGGCGGTGATCGTCGTCCTGGAGGCGGCCATCGCTTTTGCCGGGCGCTACGCCGACCTGGCCGAGGCGCAGGCGGCTGCCGAGGCCGACCCGGTTCGCCGGGCCGAGCTGGAACAGATCGCCGCCACCTGCCGCTGGGTGCCGTCCCGTCCCGCCCGCACCTTCCAGGAAGCCCTGCAGGCCTACTGGTTTGCCCACCTCCTGATCCAGATCGAGGCCAACGGCCACTCCATTAGCCCCGGCCGCTTTGACCAGTACGTCTATCCCTACTATGCCGCCGACCTCGCCGCCGGGCGTCTCGCGCGCGAGCAGGCCCTGGAACTGGTCGAGTGCTTCTGGCTCAAATGCATGGAACTCAACAAGGTGCGGGAGTGGGCTTACACCCACTACATGAGCGGCTACCCCACCTTCCAGACGGTCACCCTGGGGGGGCAGACCCCGGAGGGCCGCGATGCCAGCAACGAGGTCACGTACCTCTGCCTGGAGGCTACCGGCAACCTCAAGTTGCCCCAGCCCACGGCCGTGCTGCGCGTCCACGACGGCTCGCCCGACGAGCTGCTGCTGGCGGCGGCTCGCTGCCTGCTGCGCCACGGCGGCGGCATGCCGGGCTTCTTCAACGACGAGGTGGGAGTGCCGCTGCTGCTCCGCCTGGGCATTCCCCTGGCCGAGGCGCGCGACTGGTCGGTGATGGGCTGCTCGGAGCCCCAGGTGGCCGGCAAATTCAACACCGGCACCGGTGGCACCTGCCAGGTGAACCTGCTCAAGGTGCTGGAGATCGCCCTCCACGGCGGCGCCAATCCCAACACCGGCCTGCGCCCCTTGCCCGAGACCAAGGACCTGCGCACTTTCGCCGATTTCTCCGAGCTCTTCTCGGCCTTCCGCCGCCAGCTGGCCTATTACCTGTCCTTGATCCCCCTGCTTGACAACGTCACCTCGCAGGCCTACGCCGACCTCACGCCCACGCCCTTCCTCTCAGCTCTGATCGACGGTCGCCTTGCCGCCGGCCGCGACGTCTCCCTCGGCGGCCCGCCCAACTACAACAACATCGTGCAGCACGCCTACGGCACGGCCAACGTGGCCAACTCTCTGGCGGCGCTCAAAAAGCTGGTTTACGAGGAGAAGCGCCTCTCCGGCGCTGATCTGGCCGAGGTGCTGGCCGCCGACTTCGCCGGCCCGCGCGGCGAGGAGGCGCGCCAGCTGCTCCTCAACCGCGCGCCCAAATTTGGCAATGACGACGAGGGGGTAGATCTTCTGGCGCGCGAGGTCGTCAACCTCTTGGTAGCTGAGCTGGAGCGCTACGTGCCGGCGCGCGGTGGTACCTGGGGGCCGAGCACCCAGTCGCTTACCGCCAACGTGCCCCAGGGGGCCAAAGTCGGTGCCACGCCGGACGGTCGCCGCGCGGGCGAGCCGCTGGCCGATAATAACTCTCCCACTCCCGGCAGCGACGCCAACGGCCCCACCGCCGTGCTCAAGTCCGTGGCCCGTTTGGACCATACGCTGATCAGCAACGGCACCATCCTCAACCTGAAGTTCCACCCCTCGGCGCTGCGGGGGGAGGAGCGCTTGCGCAAATTCACCGCGCTGATTCGCACCTTCTTCGATCTGAAGGGGTTCCAGGTCCAG
The DNA here is from genome assembly GCA_023473795.1 of Chloroflexota bacterium. GTDB lineage: Bacteria > Chloroflexota > UBA6077 > FW602-bin22 > JAMCYS01 > JAMCYS01. Next base: position 25,947 of record JAMCYS010000161.1, read on the forward strand.
TTCAACGTCACTTCGGCCGAGGTGCTGCGCGCCGCCCAGGCGCACCCAGAGGAGTACCGCAACCTGGTGGTGAAGGTAGCGGGTTACAGCGCCCTCTTCTGCACCCTCGACCGCAAGTTGCAGGACCAAATCATCGCCCGCACCACCAACTACCTGGCCTAGCGCCGCCGCATTTCCTGGACACAATAAAGCGGCGCCACCGGCCGGTGGCGCCACCCATCCCCTTCGGCGAGTTCGCCGTCTATTTGTTCGCTAGTAGGAAGAACACGGTGGTCAGGCCCTCGTCCTTGCGCCGCTGGCCGATCTTTCCCGCGTCGGCCATTTGGCCGAGCAGTTCGTAGAACCGGTGGCTCACACTGCAGGCGGAGTCAAACAGGCTGACCTCCAGCTGGCCGCCGTGCTTGCGGATTTCCTCTATGGCCAGCTGCTCAGCTTCCTGTTGATAGATCGACGCCTTCATCGGCCACCCCGGTTAGACAGTTTCACGCTCAGATAACGCCGGTGGCCGTATGTTGTTACATAAGTCCGCCGTTCACCCTGGCAGTCAGCGCCAACCCGAGCCGCCTGCTCGCCCCGCCTAGGCTGGTATGCGGCTCGGCGGGCGGGGCCCTGCCTTGCCCGGCGCGGGCGGGAACAACGGTACGGTCCGCGCCGCCAGTTCGTGCAGGCGCTCCGCCTCCTCAGCCGAGAGCGGCCGCGGGTCCTCCGCCACCCGCAGCGCCCGCTCGAAGAACTCCCAGTAACCAGGTGTAATCGCCGCCGTCACCGGCAAGGACAGAGTGAAGCGCAGCGCCAGCTCGGCCGTTCCCGGCTCGGCAATCGGTTCGTACCAGGCCTTGCGCCAGGGCCGCTGCTCCAGCGTCGTACCCTCCGGCAGTCCGGTCAGCGCCATCGCCTTCAGGGCCAGCAGCCCTGCCCCGGCCTGCTGTGCCGCCTCCACCACCTGCGGGCCGAACCCGGCCTGGTAGGCGGCGAAGTTGAGTGGGAAAAGGACCGAGTCGAACGGGAAGGCGCCGAGCAATCGCAACGCCGCCGCGGGCGAGTGGGCGCTGAAGCCTAGGAAGCGGGCCTTGCCCTCCTCGCGGGCGCGCCGCGACACCTCCAGAGCACCACCCGGGCCTAGCACCCGCTCCACGTCCGCCATCTCGCTGAGCCCGTGCAGCTGGTAGAGGTCGAAGTGGTCCGTCCGCAGCCGCCTGAGCGAGCGCTCCAGGTCCGCCCGCGCCCCGGCGGCGTCGCGCTCGCGGGTCTTGCAGGCCAGAAAGGCGCCCGCCCGATGCGGCTGCAGGGCCGGACCCAACTTCTCCTCCGCCTCGCCGTCGCCATAGGCCGGCGCCACGTCGAAGTAATTGACGCCCCGCGCCACCGCCGCCGCCACCAGTCTATCCGTCTCCGCCTGCTCCTCCCCCACGACCAGTATGCCGCCGAAGCCGACCAGCGAAAGCCGCTGGCCCGTCCGGCCCAGTTCACGGTATTGCATGCGCTACCTCCCGGTGGTTTTGCTTGGCGGGCACTCCTTGTACCCTCTCCTCAATGTTAGCCCTCGTTGCCCCTCCAAACAACCCGAGGACAGGCCATCCGTATGCCTCTGATGCGGGGCCTGTACCGCCCGTCGGGCTACCGGACCTAATGAGGCGAGAAGGGTGGCGGCGCCTGGGGGAGGCCACCGCCCGTGTTATCCTTCGGCGCTACCTCTAACTCGTTGACGAGCAGCACGACCCCCTGTACGTCTCGCGCCTCCCGCTCGGCCGCTTCCTTGACCTCCTCGGATCGCACTATCCCTCGCAACGTGACCTGGTTGCGGTCGACGATCACCTCGATTGTCTCGTCCTTGGTTTCGGGATCGTTCAACAGACGGTCCTGCACTTCCCTCTGCAGGCCGCCCCCTGGCGTCGTCTCCTCATAGTTGTGCCCTGATTGTACCAGCAGGCGCTGCCGCGGCGCAGCGGACCTTTGACAACCAGCCCTAGTCCGCGTACAGTTTAGTAGTAAACTTAGCTAATTGACTCCGGAGAAGACCCTGCTATGGCAACAGCCGATTCCCATTATCGCTCGCTCGACGCCAAGCCGCCGCGCCTGCGCTCTCTGGCCAGCGTTTCCGAGCCCCTGCCGCCCCTGGGCGACGGGGGGGTTACCCATCGCATCGTCGTGGGCCGGGCCCCCGGCACCCTTCTCGACTCGCTCGACCCCATCGTCGGTCTGGCCGACGACGTCATACCCAGCCACGCCGGCTTCGGCATGCATCCCCACGGCGGCATAGAGATCGTGACCTACCTCTGGCAGGGCGGCTTGCGCCACGAGGACTCGCAGGGCAATAGCGCCGTCCTGGAGGCCGGCGGTGCCGAGCGCGTCTTCACCGGCCGGGGCATCGCCCACGCGGCATAGAGATCGTGACCTACCTCTGGCAGGGCGGCTTGCGCCACGAGGACTCGCAGGGCAATAGCGCCGTCCTGGAGGCCGGCGGTGCCGAGCGCGTCTTCACCGGCCGGGGCATCGCCCACGCCGAGCTGCCTACCGGGCCGGCTGATACCCTCGGCCTACAGCTCTGGTTGGCGCTCTCGCCCGCCGAGCAGGGTGAGACGCCTGAGTTCCAGGAGGTGCGCCCCGTTGACCTGCCGGCAGTCGAGGTCGGCGCCGCCCGTCTGCGGGTGGTCGCCGGGGTAGTGGATGGCCGGGCGTCGCCCCTGCGTACCCGCAGACCCCTACTGTACCTGGATGTCACCCTGGCGCCGGGCGGCGAGTTCCTCCACCCAGTCCCCACCGAGTATGCCAGGCTGCTCTACGTGCTGAGCGGCAAGGGGAATTTCGGCGAGCCCCCGCGATCCGCCGGGCCCCGCCAGCGCCTGGTCTTGGGCCCCGGCGATACCTTCCCCGCGCAGGCGGGAAGCGCGGGCCTGCGGTTCGTCCTCGCCGCCGGCCAGCCTCACCGCGAGGAGCCGATCTGGAACGGCAGCTTCGTCGACTAGGTTGCTTGTCACGTGCTGCTACCCTCCTTCAGAGGGTGTCCGCCACGGTTTGACGACTGGAATTGCCGACGAGATGGCCGGAAAGGGCTGAAGCCCTCACTACGAACACGGCAGCTTCGTCGTTCGTAGTGCGGACTTCAATCCGCTCCCACAGTCATGCCCGCACGACACAGGCCGCTTGCTGCCCCTGCCGCCCTCGGCTACAATGCGCCCAGCCGCCCCCGGCACTACGCGGCGACACAGGAGTAGCTAATGCAAGCGGTTGTACTTAATGAAATACCGGCTCGGCTCGACCTGGACGAGCTGCGGCGGCGCCTGCACGTCGCCGAGGGCACGCCCCCGGCCCGCGAGCTCGCCGGCCTCGTGCGCGAGGCGGAGTCCGTGGCCCAGCCCAAGGCGCTCACCGGCCTGGCCGGCGTCGACCAGCGCGGCGAGGAGCACGTGGTCGTCGACGGCGTGCGTTTCGTCAGCCGCGTCTTAGCCGTTAACCTCTCCCACGCCAACCGGGTCTTTCCGTACCTGGCCACCTGTGGCGTCGAGCTCGACGCCTGGGCCGCCGGCTTCGACGACGTGCTTTACCGCTTCTGGTCGGAGGCCATTCGCGAGGCGGCCCTGCGCCTGGCCATGGCGGCCGTGGGCGACTACCTGGAGCGCACCTACGCCCCCGGCAACCTCGCCCGCATGAGCCCCGGCTCGCTGGCCGACTGGCCCATCGAGCAGCAGCTGCCGCTCTTTTCTCTACTGGGCGAAGCCGAGGCTCGGGTTGGTGTGCACCTCACCCCCGGCCTGCTGATGGTACCGAGCAAGTCGGTCTCGGGCATCCGCTATCCCACCGCCGATAGCTTCGAGAGCTGCATGCTCTGCCCGCGCGAGGGTTGCCCCAACCGCCGCGCCCCCCACTTACGCGAGCTTTACGACCGGCGCTACCGCAAAGTCGAGGCCTAACCCCTCTAACTGGGGGTTGCTGCGGAAACGCGAACGCCGGAGCGAAGATGCTAGCTTCCCTCCGGCGTTGCTCGTAGCCTAGACGGACCTATCGCCAGGCAGCCTACTTCCGCAGCCAGATGTCGCTCACTACGGGCGAGTAGTCGAGGTCGTACGCGAACCCCTTGACGAACGGCGCGTAGGCAAAGCCGCGTGCCTGGGGCGCCGAGGGGATGTTGAAGCACTCGTCCAGTGCTAATTCCTGGATCTTGCGGGCCGTCTGCTTGCGCTTCTCCTGGTCGAGCGTCGTTTGCAGGTCGGCGCGCAGCTGGTCGTAGGTCGCCGACTCGAACCTGCTGGCTACGCCGCCCTGCTTCTCTGTGTACCAGAGCGCCGCGGCCGTCACTAGCGAGCCCGGATCGCGGTTGCAGCGCCCGTAACCGTGGCAGACGATCTGGGTATCGCCCAGGCTGGTGATGCGGTTCTGGAAGATAGCCGTTTCCTGATCCGCCACCTTCGCATTTATGTCGATCTTCTTGAGGTCGGCCTGGAGGATCTGCGCCATCGCGTTCGCCGGTGGCTGCAGCTTGGAGCAAGTGAGGATCTCGACGTCGAAGCCCTTCTCGAACCCCGCCTCTTTGAGCAGAGCCTTGGCCTTCTCCAGGTCGAAGCCGATCTTGCCCTCCAAGTCCTTGAAGTAGGCCCAGGAGTGGCTTGGCCACATGAGACAAGTGGGCTCTGCCAGGCCCAGCAGCACCGACTTGGCGTAGCGCGCTCTGTCCATCGACCAGGCTATGGCCTGGCGAACCCGCTTGTCCTTGAAGGGCCCGTACTTCGTATTTATGATCACGGCATACATTTGCGCGCCCTTCACGCCCATATCCACCCCGAATTTGCCCCCATCCTTGAACCGCTGCAGGTCCACTTGCGCCGGCTGCCAGATGGCGTCCACGGCGCCTGACTCCAGGTTGATAGCCATGGACGAGACGTCCGGAATCTGACGGGCGATGTACCGCTCCAGATACGGCTTGCCCTTGTCCCAGTAGTCGGGAAAGGCGACCATCTCCACTCGGTCGTTAGGTACGTACTTGTCGAACTTGAAGGGGCCCGTCCCGACGCCCATCTTCGCGCGGTCGTTGATCGCCTCTTTGTCGAGCATGTAGAGCGTGTCCAGAAGATCGAAGGCCCCCGGATTCACCGTATCGAACTTGAGGACTGCCGTGTACTTGTCTGGTGTCTCCACTTGTTTGATCGTCTTGAAGAGCGTCCGCATCGTCGACTGGTCGTTGCTGGAACCCCATTCGACCGAGAACTTGACGTCGTCGCTGGTGAACTCGCGGCCCGAGTGGTACTTCACGCCCTGGCGCAGCTTGAGCGTCAGCGCCTTGCCATCGGCCGAGAAGTCCCACTTCTCCGCTAGCTCTGGCTGCGGCTGCAGGTTGTCGCCGTAGCGGGTGAGGGTGTTGAACATGGCCCGCATGAAGCCGAAGTGCCCGGCCACCAAGCTCAACGGGTTGAACTCGATGATCGCGGGCGTGCGGGCCATGGTGAACGTGCCGCCCTTCTTGGGGCCAGCGGGCTGGGTGGCGGCAGCGGGAGCCTGCGTTGGCGCTGCCGTGGCCACCGGCGCTGGCGTGGCGACGGGCTGGGCCGCGGGCTTGGCCGGGGTAGGCCGCCCGGCGGCCGCTGGTGCCTGGGTGGATACGGGCTGGGTAGCGCCCGTGCAGGCACCGAGCATTCCCAGGCCCAATGTGGCCGCGCTCAGCTTGAGGAAATCTCGTCTTCTCACTCTACGGCGACTGATCGTTTGCCCCATTGTCTCCGACCTCCTCGTAGTGTCTTTCTGCTACCCTTCGCTTGCCTACTGGGTCAGCCTCGCTGGCGACGCTCGCCGCACGTATCCTTCTGGTGCCGTACTTCGCTCCTCACGCCCGACTGAGGAGGCCCTTGCGGCAAACTGGATCGGTAGGAAAAAGTCACGGGGGGGCTGCTGGGTGATGCTTGTCTCTATCCTTTCCAGCGCCACCTCCACGGCCTTTCTCCCCAGCGCTTCGCCGTCCACCTCCACCAGCGACAAAGCCGGCTCGGCCAGGGGAGCCCAACCCACGTCGCCACTGCCGACCAGGGCCACGTCGTCGGGGATGGCTACTCCGCTCTCGTGCAAGCAGGCCAGGGCGCCCAGCGTAAGTGGTGGCCCGCCGGCGATTACGGCGTCGGGTGGCCGCGGCTCAGCCAGCAGCCTGGCTACCGCGGCTCGGGCATGTTCCCTGCTCACGAGCCCGGCGCAAATCAGATCCTCACACACGGGCAGGCCTGCCCGGGCGTGGGCCTCCCGGTAGCCAGCCAGGCGCGCCGCGCTGGAGCCGAGCCCGGTGGGGATGGTGAGCAGGGCCACGCGCCGGCGCCCGCTCGCCAACAGGTGGCCAGTGGCAGCCAGGGCGCCCTGATAATGGTCGGCGGCCACCAGGTCGGCCTCCAGCCCGGCCGGACGGCTATCGACGCAGACGATCGCTATTCCCGCCCGCTGCAGCTCCGCGTAAGGGGTCGCCTCGCCGCTCGCCGGGGTTACGATCAGTGCTGCCGCCCTCTGCTGAGTGAGGGCCGACAAATGCGCCCGTTCGAGCGCGGGGTTGTGGGCCGAAATCGCGACCGAGAGGACGTAGCCCGCCTCGTAGGCCCGCTGGCTGGCGCCCTGGATGATCGCTCCAATGGTGGGGTTGGTGGCCAGACCAACGCACAGTCCCAGCGTCCTGTTCCGGCCGGTGCGTAGGGCCTGGGCTGGTCCATGGGGGGTGTAGCCCAGCTGCTGCGCGGCGGCCACCACTCTCGCTCGCGTGCTGGGCAGCACGGGCTTGCGGTCCAGTAGAACGTAGGAGACCGTGGTCGGCGACACGCCGGCCAGTGCCGCCACTTCCTTGATGGTTGGCACGAGCCTCTCTCCGCGTGTGGTGTAACGTTACACCAGCACGGCACCATCTTTGCAGATGCCCAAACGCTTGTCAAGGGGGTCTAAGACTAACCTTGTGGCCAATATGGCGGAGAGGGCTCGCCCTAGACTGGCGCGAGATCCGATTGCCTGTACAATACGGGGCAACGTTCAGTCGGAGGAACTACCACTGTGCCCATACCTATCTTCCAAGTCGACGCTTTCACCGCCAGGCCCTTCTCCGGTAATCCGGCCGCCATCTGCCTGCTCGACGGGCCCCGCGACGACCGCTGGCTGCGGAACGTGGCCCGCGAGATGAACCTCTCCGAAACCGCCTTCCTCCTTCGCCAGGAGGACGGCTTCTCCTTGCGCTGGTTCACCCCCGCCGTCGAGGTCGACCTCTGCGGCCACGCCACCCTGGCCAGCGCCCACGTCCTCTGGGAACACGGCCTTCTCCGGCCCGACGAGCCGGCCCGCTTCCACACCCGCGGTGGCCTCCTCGGCGCCGTTCGGCAGGGTGACTGGATCGAAATGGATTTTCCCGCCGAGCCGTTGACCCAGCTCGCCCCTTCGCCCGACCTGTCGCCCGCCCTCGGCGTCGCTCCCCTCTGGGTCGGCCGCAACAGGCTGGACTATCTCTTGGTGGAGGTCGGCTCCGAGGCGGAGGTCCGCGCGGCCAGGCCTGATTTGGGCCTGCTGCGGGGCGATGGCCACTTCGGCTATATCGTCACCAGCCGGACGGCGGGCGGGCAGTTCGACTTTGTCTCCCGCTTCTTCGCCCCGTTGGGCGGCGTGGACGAGGACCCGGTCACCGGCTCGGCCCACTGCAGCCTTGGCCCCTTCTGGGGCGAGCGCCTGGGCAAGCGCGAACTGCTCGCCTATCAGGCCTCGGCGCGCGGCGGCGTGGTCCGCGTTGTCCTGGCCGGCGAGCGCGTTCGGCTGGGCGGCCAGGCCGTCACCATCTTGGCCGGCGAGCTACGCTAGCGCGCCCGGTTCGGCCCACCGGCAACTCAGTTCCAGGAGTAAGACCCTTGCTCGAATCGTTACCGTCCCGTCTGCAAAACGGTCGTCCACTGGTATGCCACGGCGCTCTCGGCACGGTGCTGCAGAGCGACGACGAGGAGTTCAACCGCGCTCCCGAGCTGCTCAACCTCAGCCGGGCTGAGAGCGTCCTGGCGCTGCAGCGCGAGTACGTCGCCGCCGGCGCCGAGCTCCTGGGCTCTTTCACCTTCGGCGCCAACGCGGTGAAACTGGCGCGTGCCGGTCTGGCCGACCGGATCAGAGAGCTGAACCTGGCCGCCGTGCGGCTGGCTCGCCAGGCCGCCGACCGCACCGCCTACGTCGCCGGCACCATCGGGCCCACCGGGGAGCTGCTGGCGCCCTACGGCGAGCTGAGCGCCGGGCGGGCCACGGCCGCCTACGCCGCGCAGGCGGCAGCTCTGGCCGAGGGCGGCGTCGACCTCTTCTGGATCAAGACGATGTCGGACCTGGCCGAGGTGAAGGCGGCAGTGGCGGGTATCAGGTCGGTGAGCGACCTACCCATTTTCTGCTCGCTGTCCTTTGGTATGGGTGGTCGCACCATGATGGGCGTCGGCCCTTCCCAGGCTGCCCGTGACCTGGCCGAGCTGGCTCTGGCCGGCATCGGCGCCAACTGCGGCCTGGGGCCGGGCGAGATGCTGCCCATGTTGGCGGAGATGCTCGAGGCGTGCCCAGAGGCAGTGCTGGTGGCCCAACCCAACGCGGGCCTGCCGGAGCTGGCCGGGGGCGAGGCCGTGTATGATGTCGGTCCGGAGGAGTTCGCCGACTTCGCCCGCCGTTGCTCCGCCTTGGGCGTTAGAGCCATCGGCGGCTGCTGCGGCAGCACGCCTGCCCACATCGCCGCCGTGGCGGCGGCGCTGGCTTCCCTCTAGCCGCGCCGCCTGGCAGTTGCCGCCGGCGAGCCGGCCGGAGTGGGGCCTGCCACCGGCAAAACAAAACGGGGATGGCTATTCGCCATCCCCGCTGTCTGCTGCTAAGTCTGCTGAGGCTTAGTAGCGCCGGCCGCGGCCGTAGCCGCCGCCACCACCACTGCCGTAGCTGCTGCCGCTGCTGCCGCGCTTGGCCTCAAAGCAATCCGAGCAGTACACCGGCCGGTCGGAACGCGGCTCAAACGGTACCTGGGTCTGCTTGCCGCACTGGGCGCAGACGGCCGGGTACATCTGCCGCTCGCCACGGCTGCCGTAGCTGCTGCTGCCACCACCGCCGCCAGAGGCCTTACGGGCCACGCGGCACTCAGGGCAACGCCCGGGCTCATTCATGAAGCCCTTCTGAGCGTAGAACTCCTGCTCGCTCGCCGTAAAGACGAACTCGCGGCCGCAGTCGCGACAGGTGAGATTCTTGTCTTGCATCGTAGTTACGCTGACTCCTTCTTTTTCTACTGGTACTTCCCGTCAGCGCAAGTACGACTTGGGGGGAGAACCCTTGAGGGCTCGTTTTTGCCCCCGCGTGCCCCTGGGTACTGCGGAGAGATACTAGCCCAAATATTATAGCAGGGAATTCCTGGCTACGCTATACCCTGGTGTAGCAATTTGTTAAACTCGTCTCCCCAGTTGCCGTGCGCCGGCTGCTCCCCCTGGTTTGGACGCTGCCCTGGCGGGTCGCGCGCGTCTGCTCGCGCCAGTCTCAACGCCGCGCCAACCACCCCGAGACCCCTGCCCCAGCCATTTTGGGCTACCGCCCACCGTCGGGGTGAGCATTGACTAGTGCACGAACAGATGACCTCTTCGGGGATCGTCGGACCGAGGGACGTTGGCAGCCGCCCATCAGGGACGGTGATCCGCGCATCTGTGGACAACGGGCA
>JAMCYS010000102.1 GCA_023473795.1 Chloroflexota bacterium
CACGTAAGTGCCGGCGATCTTGTCGTGCCAGCCCTGCTTGTAGGCGTCGACGCCGATCCAGATGAAGCCGAGGCCGAAGACGATCGCCGAGACGATGTAGCCGAGGTAGCGGCCCAGGGCGCGGCCGGCCCCGATCTGGCGGCCGTCCGGCCCGACGATCTTGTAGCCTAGTATCAGCTTGCCGACCGTCGCTCCCGCCAGGGGCGGCAGGGCAACGTAGTAGGCCAGACCAAAGATGAAGCTGACGAGATTGGTCGTGCTAAGGACCGCGCTCTCCCGCACGCCGCCGAGGGCACCCATCAGGCCGAAGACGAAACCGAATATGGCCCCCAGCACGCCGAGAAGTATGGCGTCGATGAGCCAGGCCACCAGCCGGATCCAGAAACCGCCGTAGGGGAAGACGGCCGCCTGTACCGGCACCCCAGTTACCGCCGGTCCGTAGCCGCCGGACGCGGGGTAGAGCGGCTGGGTCGATGCCGCCGTGGGCTCCAGGGGCGGCATGGCCTCCGAGCCAGCGCCGGCCGCGGCCAGCTCGGCCCCGCAGACGTGGCAGAAACGAACCTCCGGGCCGTCCGGATTGGCGGCCCCGCAGCGCGAGCAGAACACCCCAGCACCTCCCAGCCCCAAGTCTTGCCGCATTCTTCCGGCTTCGCCGTTTCCCAGCTTGAGATGAAGGTACCACCGGCCCGCCTGCCAGTCAAGGGGCAGTCAGTAGAATGTCAGTTATGGCCAGGTCGCCGTGGAATCCTGTGTTTCGTGGGCCCGGGCTGGTCTGCCGGCTATCTTGAACCGATAGGCCATATAGCCCCCGTCCTGTAGCGCCGGGGCCATGTCCCCCGAAGGGGGGCTTGTCCCCGGCGCTACGACTGGCGAGTTGGTCTGTCTAGGAGCCGATGGCCTTCCGTTGGGCGACCAGTACCTGGGCTATGCCGGCGGCGGCCAGGTCGAGCAGGCGGCCCATCTGCTGGCGGTCGAAGGGCTTGCCTTCGGCCGTGCCCTGTACCTCCACCAGCTCGCCGGCCCCGGTCATCACGACGTTGAAGTCGACCTCCGCCCGCACGTCCTCGACGTAGGCCAGGTCGAGCAGGGCCTCGCCGTCGACGATGCCGACGCTGGTGGCGGCCACGGCCCCGCGCAGGGGGCTGCGAGGGATGGCGCCCCCGGCCACTAGCTTGGCCACTGCCAGCGCCAGGGCGACGTAGCCGCCCGTGATGGCCGCCGTGCGCGTGCCGCCGTCGGCCTGCAGGACGTCGCAGTCGACGGTGATCGTGCGCTCGCCCAGGGCGGCGAGGTCGGTGACTCCGCGTAGAGAGCGGCCGATGAGGCGCTGGATCTCCTGCGTGCGTCCGCCGGGCCGGCCCGCCGTGACCTCGCGGGGGCTGCGCTTGAGCGTGGCCCGGGGCAGCATCGCGTACTCGCCCGTCACCCAGCCCTGGCCGCCTTTGCCGCGCAGGAAGGCCGGCAGCGTCTCCTCGACGCTGGCGGTGCAGAGGACCCAGGTATCGCCCAGCTCGACCAGGGCCGAGCCCTCGGGGAAACGTAGGTAGTTCGGGGTAATGCGCAAGGGCCGCAACTGATCGCTGGCCCGGCCATCAACTCGTGGCATAGAGACTCCTCCGATCGCTAGTGATGAGTGATGAGTACTGAGTGATGGGTGGAGGGCACGGGCGAAAGGCCAGCTCCCTCTGCTCCTCGTTACTCATCTCTCATTTCTCACTACTCATCACTCGTTCTGCCAGCACCTCGACCACGTCCACGACGCGTGGTGGGTCCGCCAGGCCCAGGTCGGCCAGGCCGTTCGTCAACATGCTCAGGCAGTAGGGACAGGCCACGGCGACCGCGGGGGCGCCGCTCGCGGCCACCTCCCTCGCCCGGGCCTGGTTGATGCGCTGGCCGGTCCGCTCTTCCAGCCAGCTGCGCCCGCCCCCGCCGCCGCAGCAGAAGCTCTTCTGTCGCTGCCGTCGCAGTTCGATCACGGCCACCCCCGCCGCCGCCAGCACCCGCCGGGGCTCCTCATAGAGCCCGTTGTGCCGGCCCAGGTAGCAGGGGTCGTGGTAGGCCAGGGTGCCGCCGTCGCCGCTCTTCATTGGCAAGCGGCCTTCGACAAGAAGCTGGCCGAGCAGTTCGGACGTGTGCACCACCTGGAAATTGCCCCCGAACTGCGGGTACTCGTTCTTGAGCGTGTTGTAGCAGTGCGGGCAGTGGACGAGAATCTTCTTGACCCCCAGCCCGTGCAGCGTCTCGACGTTGGCCTGGGCCAGCAACTGGTATAGGTACTCGTTGCCCAAACGCCGGGCCGGATCGCCGCAGCAACTCTCGTCCGCACCCAGGACGGCGAAGCTCACCCCGGCCGCCCGCGGGAGGCGCGCCAGGGCCGCCGCCACCCTGCCGTTGCGCTCGTCGGCGGCCGCGTTGCAGCCCACCCACCAGAGGTACTCCGCCCCGCTCACCGCACTCCACAGCGGCAGGCCCCGCTCCCCCGCCCAGGCGCCGCGGGCCTGGGGCCCCACCGGCCAGGGGCAGCCGGCGTTCTCCAGATTGCGGAAAGGCGCCTGTAATTCGGCCGGGAAGCGGCTCTCGCTCAGCACCAGGTAGCGACGCATGTCCACCAGCTTGGGGATGTGCTCGACAGCCACTGGGCAATGTTCCTGGCAGGCGCGACAGGTGGTGCAGGCCCAGATCGCCTCTTCCTCGATGCGCCCGCCGATCAGCCCGGCTCGCGGCGACTGCGACTCCGGCTTGGCCCCGGTCAGGAGCGCCGGCCCGGCCGCCGTCAACTCGTCGCGCAGGTCGAGGACGATCTTCTTGGGGCTGAGCGGCTTCGCCGTGTTCCAGGCCGGGCAGTTGTCCTGGCAGCGCCCGCAGCGCATACAGGCGTCGGTGTCGAGCAGCTGCTTCCAGGTGAACTCCTCTACCTTGCCCACGCCGTAGGTCTCGGCCTCCTCGAGGTTGGCGATGGGAGCCAGCGCCCCCGCCGGCTGGCGGGAGTGCAGGAACAGGTTGGCGGGCGCCGTCAACAGGTGCAGCAGCTTCGTGTAGCCAACCAGGCCGAGGAAGCCGAACGCTAGCAGCAGGTGCAACCACCAGTTGGCGCCGTGCAGGGCCAGCAGAGCGCCCTTGTCTACCCCGGCCGCCAGCAGACCCTGGGCCAGCGCCCAGCCGACGGGTGACCAGACCTCGAACGACGGCAGGGTGACGGCGATGCGTGCCGCCTCCTCGAGGAAGCCGCCCACGAGCACGAGAAAGAGCAGCGAGAGAATAGCCAGGTCCTCCCGGCGGTTCTGCACGCCGGGATGACGCCACTTGCAGCGGAGGTAGGCGAAAAGCAGCACCGCGAGGATGCCCGCCAGACCGGCGACGTCGAGGACAAACGAGTAGGCGAGGTAGAAGTCTCCCGCCAGAAAGCGCTCGCCGAACAGCGGCGCCGTCAGGTCCTCCTGCAGCATTATCAGCAGCGTGCCGAGGGTGAGAAAGGCGAAGCCCCAGAAGAGGAGGAAGTGCGCCACGCCTGGGTAGCGCTCGCGCAGCAAGCCGGTGTGGGCCAGGACAGGCCCCAGGGTGGCCCGCAGCCGTGCCCATAGCGCGTCGCCGCGCCGCTCCGCCTGTCCCAGCCGCCAGAGGCGCAGGCGTCCGTAGAGCCCGTAACTGGCTACCGCCACGAGGACGGCGAAGACCGGATAGATCAGAAGACGCGCGTACTCGACGTTCCAGTAGATCTCGCGGGTCGGCATTTTCCTTAACCACCGCTCCTGAAGGTCCTGCGAAATGCCAGCTTCTGGCAGGGCAGAGAGCCGGGGCGCGGGCGTGCTGAAGCCCGCTACTACAAGCAGCCACCGTTCGTAGCAGCGGGCTTGAGCACGACCATCTGCCTAGCGAACGGGGGCATTGACCGCCTAGCCGCGGGGGCAAACGAGCGTGCTCCGACGAAGGGTGGTCGTTCTTGGTAGCGCGGATCACCGCGCTACCAAGAATGTTCTCCCCTTAGCACATAGGCGGGCGCTCGACCATCCTCTTCAGACGCTCGACGTTGCGGCGGAGCGATTCCGTCTCTTTGAAGGGCGCCTCGGGATCATCCAGGGCCTGGTAGAGCACACCACCCTCGGCCTGCGCCGGCACCGGCAGCCCCGTCAGGTAGCAGATGGTGGGCACCAGGTCGGTCAGATGCACGGTGCGCTTGAGCACCTCGCCCTGCTTCACGCCCGGGCCGGCCATAATGAACACGCCCCGCATGTCGCCAATGCTTACCCGGGCCGTCGGCAGGAACTCGCCATGCTCCTTGCCGAAGCGAGGGTCTACCGCATAGATGACGTCCCCCGACTTGGGGTGATCGAGGTTGAGGCAGCGGGCGTCTTCACGAGTGAGGGCGAGCGTGATCGGATGCAGGCCGGTCTTGGGGTCGCGGTACTCGTGCAGAACATCGAGCACCTGCTGCACCACCTGCTCGTACTCGGCGCGCTGCTGATAATGCTGCAGAGGGTCGCGTCCCTTCAGGTTCACGTAGACGTGGATGTGGCGCTGGCCCACGGCCTTGGTCTTGCCCCAGTCGATCTGCCTCGCCTTGCCTTCCTCGGCAGGCTTGTAGACCAGCAGACCCGCCTTCTCCAAAATGTCCTGCACGGAGTAGCTGGCCATCGACGCCTTGACGCCGTGGTCGGAGATGAAGACCACCAGCGTCTTGTCGTCCGCGGCTTCGAGAATGCGCCCGTAGCAGCGATCCATGCCCTGGTAGAGGGTCAGTTCCATCGCCTCGAAGCGCTTTATCGTCTCCGGGCTGTCGGAGGTGGCCGGGTCGAGGTCCACCGAGAAGGTGTGGTAGAACCAGTCGATGGTGTGAATGTGCATGAAGTACAAGTCCCAGGGCTTGTTCTTCAGCAGGTAGAGCGCCGCGTCGGCCAGCCACTCGTGGGTCAGCTCGCAGGTCTCGACGAGTGTCTGGTCGTCGATCCATTCCATTTGGTGCGACTCCCAGCCCGCGCGGCCCATCGGCATGCCCATCTCGGACTTGATCTCGTCCTCGATAGCCTCCGGGGCGCCCCAGCCGCGCAGGCCGCAGAGGCCGGGGATGAAGATGCGCAGCTGCTCGGCGTCGGGAGAGAGCTCCACCATCTTCATACGGAAGACGGCCGGCTTGGGCCCTTCGTTGGAGTCGAAGGAGTCGTAGATGTTCTCGGTCCACTGGCCGGGCTTGAGGCGGGCGTAGACGCCGGCCTTGTTCTTGGCCTTGGCCACCACGACCGTGTCGTAGCTCTTGCCGTCGCTACTGTCAACCAGCAGCTGCCACTTGATGGGCGCCATCTGGAACTGGGAGCGACGCACTACCAGCGTGACCTCGGCCTCCTTGGCCTTGGGGGAGTGCTCGACGCCCTCCCAGCCCTTGGCCGGCTGCCAGACGGCCTGGGCGGCGAAGGGGAAGGGCTCGGTGGCGATGAGCATGTCGTGGGTCAGATTGTACTGGGTGAAGACGGCCCGCGGCACGTTGATGCGCCAGTCGTTGATGTTGTTGCCGAAGCCCGAGATGCGGTAGCCATCCTTGGGCTGGGTGGGCCAGCTGGTGGGCCAGGAGACGATGATCGACTTCTTGCCCGCCCTCTCGGCGGCCGTCCAGATTGCCTCGGCCTCGACCTCGCGCGCGTCCAGGTTCTGGTGCACCTCGTCCAGCTGGTCGCCCGGGATGTGGCCGTCGAAATCAGTGATGCCGTGGGTGCCCGGCCAGGCGCCGGTCGCCATGGTGGTCCAGTTGGGCGGGGTGATGGTCGGGAATGGCACTAGGCAGTTGGGCGACCAAACGCCCGCGTCCATAATGCGCTGGATGTTGGGCAGTTTGCCCTCGCGCGCATACTGGTACACTCGCGCGGCGACGGGGGAATCGATCCCCATCACCATTACCTTCTCGATCTTGTTGGGCATGACTTACTCCTACGAATTATGACTCCGGTTCCGACCGTCGGGGCGGGGCGCTGTACCCGCCCACCTGGCCCCGCAGGGCCCACGCAGGCACGGTGGCCGGGCTCTGTCCCGGCCACCGTGGCGCAGCGAGACGACCGGACGGCCGGGGACAAGCCCCCTGTCGGGGACAGGGCCCCGGCGCTACGTTGTGAGGCGACTGAAGCCGCCGTCGTCCATACTATTGGCACTTATACCAGAGGTGATCGAAACCCGGCGCCTACGGCACTTACGGGCTTATGTGGCCAATGTGTATTGTGCGTCTGTCAGGAAGGACCCTACTTCTCCATCCAGACGTTGCCGACCAGCGGCGTGTTCTCCAGGTCGTAGCCAAAGCCCTTGACGTAGTTGGCGTAGACCCAGGTTCGCTGCTGGGGAGCGACGACGACGGTGAAGCACTCGTCCAGCGCCATCTCCTGGATCTTGCGCGCCGTGGCCACGCGCTTGGTCTGATCCAGGGTGGAGTTGAGCTCCTTGCGCAGGGCGTCCCACTCGGCGTTGTCCCAGTGGGTCCAGTTGCCCTCCTTGAAGTTGGTCCAGGCCTTGGCGGCAGTGACCAGAGTGCCGGGGTCGCGGTTGGCCCGGCCATAGGAATGGATGGCCGCCACGATGTTGCCGGGGGTCATCCGGGCCTCGTATTGGGCGATCTCGAGGTCGACGATGTTGATATTGACGCCGATCTTCTTCAAGTCGGCCTGCATGATCTGCGCTAGCTCGCCGTAGCCCAGGCCGCGCTTGGAGGCGGTCATCAGTTCCAGATCAAAGCCTTTGGGATAGCCTCCCTCTGCCAGGAGGGACTTGGCCTTGTCCAGGTCGAAGCCGACCTTGCCCTCCAGGTCTTTCTGGTAAGCCCAGGAGTGGCTGGCCCACATCAGGCAGGTAGACTGGACCATGCCCTGGAGGATGGTCTTGCAGAAGCGGGCCCGGTCGATGGACCAGGCGATGGCCTGGCGGACCTTCTTGTTGTCCAGCGGCTTGACGGTGACGTTGAGGGCTACGTCGTAGAGCGTGGGGCCCGGCGCGCCGAGGTCGCAGACGAACTTGTTGGACTGGCCCTGCAGGCGCACGTAGTCGGAGTTGTTGGGCTGCCAGATGGCGTCCACCGCTCCGGACTCGACGTTGATGGCTAGGCTGGCCAGGTCGGGGATGTCGCGGATCACGTACCTGTCCAGATATGGCTTGCCGCTGTCCCAGTAGTCCTTGTGGGCCACCAACTCGAGGCGGTCGTTGGGGATGTACTTGTCGAGCTTGAAGGGGCCGGTGCCGTTGGCGGTCTTGCTGAGATCGGCGAGGGCATCCTTGTCCATGATGTACATCATGCCCAGCAGGTCGAAGACGCCGGGGTAAATGCCGTCGAACTTGAGCACCGCGGTGTACTTATCCGGTGTCTCCACGCCCTTGATCGTCTTGAACATCGAGCGCATAGTGACTTCTTCATTGGTGGTGGCGAAGTCCCAAGTGTTCTTGACGTCGGCTGAGGTGAACTCGCGCCCGTTGTGGAACTTGACGCCCTCCCGCAGCTTGAGGGTGACCGTCTTGCCATCGGCCGAGATGTCCCACTTCGTGGCCAGTTCGGGCTGCGGCTGCAGGTTCTGGTCGTAATTGACCAGGGTGTTATAGAGGGCGCGCATGAAGGCGTAGTGGCCCATGTTCGTCTGCAGGGGGTTGAACTTGGTCATAGCCATCGTGCGCGCGAGTGTGAAGGTGCCGCCCTTCTTGGGCCCGGCGGCCGCTTTGGTGGCCGCAGCCGGGGCCTGGGTCGCCGCCGGGGCCTGGGTCGCGGCAGGCTTCGGCGCCTCCGTGGCTTTGGGCGCCGGGGCGGTAGTGGGCGCGGGCGCCGCCGGCTGGGCGCAAGCCGTCAGCAGGCCGAGCCCGGCCGCGGCGCCACCGGCTTTCAGGAAGTCCCTACGTTTCAAGAGTCTCTTCTTGTTCTCTACCATGAGCGGTTCAGTCCTCTCCGTCCTCGAATATCTGAATGGCTAGCCCTCAGTTGACATCGGCAAACCCCAGTAGGGGGACAAGCAAGGCGCTGGCGCCATCGTAGCACGAGCCCGCGGCAGGCACAAGAGAGCCAATGTTCTTGACCACTCGGCGGACAACAAACGTCCCCTTTCCCGGCGGGGAAGGGGGACTAGGGGTCTAAGCTTCGCTGAATCTACTTGTCCAGCCAGATGTTGGCCACTAGCGGGCAGTTGTCCATGTCTTTGCCGAAGCCCTTCACGTAATTGGCCAGCACGTAGAGCCGCGGCACCTCGGCCACCGGGTTGGTGAAGCACTCGTCGAGCATGAGTTCCTGAACCTGGCGGGCGAGGGCCTGGCGCTTGGCGCGGTCGAGCGTCGATTGCATGTCGGCCCGCAGCTTCACGTACGTGTCCGACTCGTAGTGATTCCAGCCGCCCTCCTTGTCGGTGTACCAGGCCTTGGCGCCCGCAAGCATCGACCCTGGGTCGCGGCCGGCACGGCCGTAGGAGTGGGTCATCGTAATCATGTCGCGCTTGGTCTGCGTGCGCGCCTGGTACTCGGCCGATGCCAGATCGGACACCTTGACCTTGACGTTGATCTTCGCCAGGTCGGACTGGATGATCTGCGCCAACGCCAGGCTGCCGGTAATGAAGACGTCGGACGAGATCATTTCCATTTCGAAACCCTTTTCCAGGCCGGCCTCTTTGAGCAGCGCCTGGGCCTTGTTCAGGTCGAAGCCGATCTTCCCCTCTAGATCTTTGAAGTACGCCCAGGAGTTGGGTGGCCACATGAGGCAGGTCGGGTCGGAGAGGCCTTGCAAGATCGTCTTGCAGAAGCGCGCCCGGTCCACGGACCAAGCTAGGGCCTGTCTGACTTTCTTGTTGGTAAAAGGCTCCGCCTGGACATTGATCGAGAAATCGTAGATGCTGGAGCCGGGCGAACCCCTTTCGACGGTGAACTTGTTAGTCATGGCCTTGAAGCGCGCGGCGTCCACGTAGGCGGGCAGGTAGGCAATGTCGATCGCTCCGGACTCCAGGTTGATCGACAGGGCGGCGTTGTCCGGCACTTGACGCACGACGTACTTGTCAAGATACGGTTTGCCCTTTTCCCAGTAATCAGCGAAGGCGACCATGCTCAGCTGGTCGTTGGGGATGAACTTCTCGACCTTGAAGGGGCCGGTGCCGATGGCGGTGTTGCTGCGGTTGTCGAAGGTACCCTTGTCCACGATCCAGAGGGCGTCCAGCATGTCGTAGGTGCCGGGGTTGACGACATCGAACTTGAAGACGGCAGTGTACTTGTCGGGCAGCTCCACCGCCTTAACCGTCTTGAAGAGCGACATGAACAGAGAGCGCTCGTTTGTCTGCCCATATTGGAGCGAGGCCTTGACGTCCTCGGCGGTGAACTCGCGCCCGGAGTGGAACTTCACCCCCTGGCGCAGCTTGATGGTGAGGGTCTTGCCGTCCGCCGAGAAGTCCCACTTCTCGGCCAGGTCGGGCTGGAGGTTCAGCTGGGAGTCGTAGCGGCCGAGTGTATTCCATAGAGCCCGC
This sequence comes from Chloroflexota bacterium, assembly GCA_023473795.1. Lineage (GTDB taxonomy): Bacteria > Chloroflexota > UBA6077 > FW602-bin22 > JAMCYS01 > JAMCYS01. Next base: position 9,453 of record JAMCYS010000102.1, read on the forward strand.
ATAAAGGGATGGTGGCCGGGGTTGATGCTGAACGGGTTGAATTCCTGAATGGTGGCGAAACGCGCCAGGGTGAGCGTGCCGCCCCGCTTGGGCTCGCTGCTCTTGGTGGCTGCTGCCGGGGCGGCGCTGGCCACGGGAGCGGCAGTAGCCACCGGCGCTGCCGTGGCCGCCGGCGCCTGGGTGGGTGCCGCCGGTACGGCGGCCGGCGCCTTGGTTGGGGCCTGGGTAGGAACGGCGGTCGGCGCAGGAGTCGCCGAGGCACATGCCGCCAGCAGGCTCGCGCTAGCGGCTACCGCCGCTGTCTGCAAGAAACCTCGTCGCGTGATTAGTCGCCTCTGACCTCGTTGCACGAGTTTCTCCCTCCTCATCCTACTTGAACCACTAATCGGCCACAGGGCATAGGCAGCCAACCCGGCCGGTGGGGCGTGGCGGCACCATCCTAGCACTGGCCGGTCGTGTCTGCAAGCGCTACTTCTACTGATACCAGGGGCGCCCCTGGTAAGTACTCGGCTCGTCCTCAACAGCGTTCCTTAGCGCGGTGCGAGTTCGCGTCCGTGCAGAAGGGTGGCTGGTTTGGCAGCGGGCACGACCAAGAGGGCGTAGGGCCCGGTTTGTGGCTAGCAGGAGGCAGCGATGGTAAACCGCCGGTTGGTCCGCCACGAGGCTCGGGGAGGGCCATTTGCTGCCCGCCCCGGACCCCGACGGTTCGCCTCTAGAGCTTGAGGCCGAAGGCTTGGGTGAGAATGAAGAGCGTGAAGAAGAAGCCGAAGAACGCCACGCGGAGGGCCAGGATGGCCTCACGCCAGACGGCCGGACGGTATTCGGACGGCAGGAACTTACGGTTGACGATGATCGTGAGAACGGCCGACAGAGCCATGGGCCGTTCTCGTAAGGAAGCGATGGGCAGTGCCGCCGCGAGATTACGTCGAATTGCTGGCATTCGTGCATAATCCCGTAGGGGCGGGCGTCTCCCCGCCAGCCATGTCCCCGAAGCGTAGCGAAGGGGGCGGCCGCGGCCGCCGTAGCGGCGTAGTTGCCAGCTCGGCGTGGGGATTAGACGGGCGGGCGGGTACGGAGCCCCGCCCCTACCGCCATACCTGCCAGTTATGCACGGATGTCAAGAATTGCCATTGACACTGGCGCCTGCTTGACCTAAAGTGAGCCAACGTACCCGAGGCCGACCGCGCGGGGGCGACTATCCGGCCTGGGCCGGGCTTCAGGTGGTGGCAAACGTGAGCGAAGGCAAAGAGAGTGGCCGCCAGCAGCTGCTGGACGAGATGGCCGAGCAGCCCGGCGTCATCGCCCGCGTCTTGGAACGCCAGCTGGATAACGTTCGTAGACTGGCCGACGAGCTGCGCCGCCGCCAGCCGGTCGCTCTCGTCTTCGTCGCTCGCGGCAGCTCCGACAACGCCGCTACCTATGCCCGTTATCTGATCGAGACGCGCAACCACCAGCTCACTTCTCTGGCGGCGCCCTCCACCGTCACCATCTACGGCAGTGGCCCCTATCTGGGCAAGAGTGCCGTCTTCGCCATCTCACAATCGGGACAGAGCGAGGACGTGGTGGCCTACCTCCGCCACGCCCGCAATCAGGGGGCGCTGACGGTGGCCGTGGTCAACGACGCCAGCTCGCCACTCGCCGCCAGCGCCGAATGGGTGCTGGAGTGCCTGGCCGGACCGGAGGTCAGCGTACCGGCGACCAAGACGGTGACGGCGCAGATGGCGCTGCTGGCGGCGTTGGCCACCGTGCTGGCCGGGGACACCCAGTGCCGGGCCTTGATGCCGCTGCCCGGCGCCGTGGAGCGCGCCCTGGGCCTGCGCAGCGAGGCCGCGGTATTGGCGCGGCAGATGGTAACGGCTGATGCCGCCGCGGTGGTCGGCCGCGGTTTCGCCTATCCGGCCGCCCTGGAGATCGCCCTGAAACTGAAAGAGATGACCTCGACCACCGCCGAGGCCTTCTCGGCGGCCGACTTCTTCCACGGGCCGGTTGCCCTCGTCGACCCCGACTACCCGGTGCTACTGGTGGATGTGGGGGGACGCTCGGCGCGGGCAGCCCTCGACTCCGCGGCCGAGGTCGCCAGACGGGGCGGCAAGGTGCTGCTGGTGCGGGCGGGGGAGGTGGTGCCCCTGGAGACCCCGGCGCCGGAACTGGCGCTACGCGTACCACTCGCCGAGTACTACACCCCTATAGTCGCCGTGGTTCTGGGCCAGATCCTTTCGTTCGAACTGGCGACCGCCCGCGGCCTGGACCCGGCCCATCCTCGGGGCCTGAACAAGGTCACGCGCACCAAGTGAGTTCACCGCCCCAAGTCCCGATGGCGACCCGGGCGGCTGCACGCCGCGCCCGGGTCGCGTGTCCCGCGGTGGCCAGGGGGAGCGGCCTTCGATCTCCAGTTCCAGCGACAGGCTCAGGATCGGCCTGATGAGGACGATGATGGCCAGCAAACTCACGCTGACGAACGAGGGCGTGATCGCCACGCTATGGCTGATGTCGGCGGCGACAGGGCGGGTGCCGAAAAGGGGTCAGTGAGAAGCGGCCGTCAATCGCCCAGTTGGGTCGGGAAGCCGCAGTTGATCACGCGCTCCACATAGGCAGAGCGCCAGCCGGGGTTGGGGATGGCATAGCCGCGGCGGCGGAAGGCGCGGTGCAGCGAAAGGTACTGCGCTTCCAGGCCCCGGTAGCGCTCCAGCCGGGCCACCGCGAAGTCATCATCTCGCAGGGGGTCGCCGTCAGCCCCGCGGCGGCGCTCGAGCTGCCTCTCGAGCTCAGCCGCCCACTCGTCCAGGCGGGTGCGCATCTCACGCAGCAGCTGTCCCATCAGCGTCTCATAGCTGACGGTGCTGCCGGAGATGCCGAGCTGGTCGGCGCAAGTGGGGCAGTAGAGACGACGGGCGAAGTAAGTGGCGCTGGCGCACTCCCGACCGCACTCGTCGCAGACGAGCTTGACGGCGGCCGCCTCGTTAACCTCACGGCGCCAATCGAATTGCATTGCCAGAGCACCTTTAGCGAGCGGCCAGGAGACGAAAAGGCGCGGTGACTGCCCAGCGACCACCGCGCCGCGACATCGTGCTTGCCAGCCCTTGGACTACTGGCGACGATTGTACAGAGAGGCTTTCGTGCCGTCAAGCGAGCTCGTGGCCGGTTTGCGGCTGGAATCTAGGCCGAAAGGTCGACCCGGCGCAGCAGCTGCGCGTTCAAGGCGACGATCACGGTGCTCAGGGACATCAGCAGGCCGCTGAACCAGGGGGCCAAGACGATGCCAAACGGTGCCAGCACGCCGGCCGCCAGGGGAATCGCCACCACGTTATAGCCCGCTGCCCAGAGCAGGTTCTGCGACATCTTGCGGTAGCTGGCGCGACTGAGCCGCACTACCCTGGGGACATCGCGGGGGGCGTCGCGCACTAGAACGATGCCGGCCGCGGCGCGGGCCACGTCGGTGCCGGCGCCGATGGCGATGCCGACGTCCGCCTGGGCCAGCGCGGGGGCGTCGTTGACCCCGTCGCCGACCATCGCCACGCGCACCCCTCGACGTTGCAGCTCGACCACCTTGTCCACCTTGTGCTCGGGCAGGACTTCGGCGAAGTACTCGTCGATCCCCAACTCCCCCCAGCGTCTGCCGGCGCGCTCGAGGTCCGGGGGCAGATTGAGATTTCGTTCCGCCAGTAGGGCCGGCCCACCCACGTAGAGCTCGCGACCGTCGAGGCGAGCGCGGGCGCCGCGGCCGGGCAAGGCCTGAAAATCGTGGACCGGCGGCGGGCGTACCCCCCGCCGCTCGGCCTCGGCCACGATGGCCCGCGCCAGGGTGTGCTCGGAGGGCGACTCCACGGCGGCGGCGAAGGTCAGGGCCTGTTCCGGGTCGAGACCGTCGGCAGTGGCCAGGTCTACCACCCCCTGGCGTCCACGGGTGAGCGTGCCGGTTTTGTGGGCGGCGGCGTGCTGTTCCATATGGCCGCCCGTCGGTGGGGCATGCCGGTCGTGCAGGTGGCCGCCGGGCACCTCTGCCCCGACCTTCCCCGGCGGGCGCTCGGAAGGCATTGATGGGTGGCCGTGATGCTCGTGATCGGACATGACCGGCTTCGCCTCCCGGGTACTTGCCGGAAGGGTGGGCAGGTCGCGTGCCAGACCGCAGGCGGGGATAGGACCACTCCCCGCCTCAGATAGGGGGTGGTGAGAGCAGGCAGAGACAGATGCCCGCTTCTCAAAGGCTTTCCGGCACGTCCCACTCGGCGCCAGGTCTGAGGACGACGACCTTGCTCTTGGTCTGGCTCTCCACGAGGCGTTTGAACTCCTCCGGGTCCGCCTCGATGGGCTGCCAGGTGGAGTAGTGCATGGGGAGCGCGACCTTCGGCCCGACGAACTCGACCGCTTTCACGGCCTCCTGCACGCCCATTGTGTAGTGGCCGCCGATGGGCAGTAGGGCGACGTCGATGGGGGTCAATTCGGCGATGAGTTTCATGTCCAGGAAGGCGCAGGTGTCGCCGGCCTCGTAGTAGGTATGATCGAAGAACTTGACGACGAAGCCGTTGGGAATGTTGGAGCGCAGCGATTGGCCGGGCGGCGTCCAGCTGGAGCTGTGCCAGGCGGGCACGAACTTGACCCAGCCCCAGTCGAACGTGTCCACGCCGCCAAAGCCGCCGTCGATGGCCTGCAGACCCTCTTCCTGCACGTAGTTGGCCAGTTCGTACGAAGCCAGGATGGGCGCGCCGGAGCGCCTGGCGATTTCCAGGGCGTCGCCAAGGTGGTCGAAGTGGCCGTGAGTGAGCAGGATGAGCGTGGGATGCAGGTCGGCCGGGATGCCCTTGGTCCAGGGGCTCTCGCTAAGATAGGGGTCGAAGAGAAGGCTGGTGTCGTCCTGCTTGAACTCCCAGCAGGAATGTCCGTAGTACTTGAGCTTGGCCACGGTTGGCCCTACCTCCTTGCCGTCTAGTTGCCTACTAGCAATGATAGCGCCGTATGGCTGGGGTTGCCATTGGGCCCAGGCTCCTTGCCGCAGAAGTCGCTCAGGATCACATCCTTCTCGCCTAACCACCCCAGGTAGCGGCCACGCACTGCCTTGGCATAGCCCAAGACCGTTTTACGGGTCGCGCCGCCTCCGCTCTTCGGTAACAGTTCCTCTGAGGCGACTTGCCCCGCCAGGCAGTTCGTACCGTGAGGCATAGCGCCGACTTGACAAACTCTGCGGACTAGCCTACCTTTGATATATGCTTGTCTGCTGGGATGTGGTCCGGTGGCCCTTCCTTAGGGCGACCCCCACTCAGGCTCTTGCGCCAGCCCGTGGCGTCTATGCGTTCGCCGCAGGCGGCGGGGCCACGGCAATCTACAGGCGATCCCGGCGCCAAACCGAGGTAGAAGGGGGCCGGCGTTCCTGGCCTGGCCAGCCAGCGGGGTGGCGACACCGTTTCGCCGCACGCGCCGCCGCTACGATACAGCGGCAACTTCTGGAAAACAGCAGCTGAAATAAGGAGGTCTTCCTTCCAATGAGACTGCGCTTCTCCAGGCGACCCTTGACTCTCTTGGTGGTGGCTCTGCTCCTGGCGAGCCTGGCCATCTTGCTGACGCCGCTCGCCGGTTTCGCGCTGCCGCAGTACGCCACCGCCACCGGCCAGCCCTGTGGGACCTGCCACGTTAGCGCCGCCGGCGGCGGCCCCTTGACCGCCAGGGGCCAGGCCTTCGCGGCTGTTCCCACTCACGCCACTAACCCGGCTGCCGCCTTCACGCAGTCAGCGGCGCCAGCGGCGACGGCCACCGCCGCGCCCGCGGCTCCAGCGGCGACCGCGGCTCCGGCGGCTACGGCTGCCCCCGCTGCCACGGCCGCTCCGGCGACCCTGCCGAAGACGGGCGAGCCGTTCACTCTGGCTGCCCTCGCCGCTCTGGGCCTCTTGGCCACCGCCAGCGGCGTGGCACTGCGGCGCCGCTCCTAGCTGCCCCAGCGCGCACGTAGCAGAAAGGGGCCGGACAGGTATGCCCGACCCCTTCACTGTTCCGACCGCCGGCCGCCCCGGCCACCGCTAGCGGCTATTTTCTCTTTTTGCCGCCCTTCTTCTTGCCCGACCGGCGTTCGTTGGGTCGCGGCAGGTACCGCTGTCGCACTTGCGCCTGCTGGTAGCCCTGCAGTCGCGCCGGCAAGCGAAAGAAGAGATAGTAGACCAGGTAGCCGATGCCCACCAGCCCCGCCAGCAGCAGCCCCGCCAGCCAGAAACGGGGGCTCAGCAGCGGCACCTGCAAGAGCGCGAAGATGGTGAAGAGCAGGCCGAGGCTGCCGATCACGATACTCGTCACCGCGGCCGGTTGTGCCACCCGGCGCACGACGGGCACGGGGAAGAGAGCGTCACGGCGCGGATAGAGGAAAAGCCCGGCCACCAGGCCCAGAAGGAAGATAGCCCCCGCCACCCAGACGAACACGTCCGGCTCGCCGGGATAGGTCGCGAACAAGTACTGGCCCACATCGGGCATAAGCCCGTCCCTCCCCGCCCGGCCTGCCGCCAGGCGCGCTACGCGGAATTATACCCGCGGCCCTTCTCGGCGGGCAAGACTCGGCAACCGGGGACTTGAGATAGGTGCTAGCGGATGGCTTGCATCCTGGTCGCCCGGGAGGCCGTGGCTTCAACCGGCCAAGCGAGCGAGAGACCCTCGCTCCGCCATCTGCGGCCGATCCCTAGCCCGGGCGCCAGCCGAGACGACCGGCGACGCCACGCGCCGTGAAGCCCAGGGCTAGCGCCGCCGTGGCCAGCGCCGCCAGAGCGGAAAGGAGCCAGCCCAGTCCCAGCCAGCCCGGCTCGTAGCGGAACTCTACCTGGTGCACCCCCGCGGGCAGCTCCACGGCCCGGTAGAGCCAGTCGGCCCGCAGCACAGGCACGCGTTCCCCGTCCACGTAGGCCTGCCAGCCGGGGTAGTAGGTATCGGTCAGGACCAAATAGCCGGGCGAAGTCAGGCCGACCCGCAACGAGGTGGACTGTGGCAGCCGCGACACAACCTGCACGGTCTCGGATGGGGCCGGCTCGCCACCAGGTGGCTGACCATAGCCGGCGGTGCCCAGTGGATTGAGCGCCAGGACCTGCGCCAAACGGCCGGCCGGGTCGGCTGGGCCCAGCACCACCTGCTCGGCCGGCTTGAAGTCGGGTGCCAACAGTCGCTGCCAGGCAGCGTCGGCCGTCTCGACGACGTTCGCGCTGTGGGTCAGGAAGGCCCCCGGCTGCGGGTTCAGATTGCGAAACGCCACTACCGTCTCACTGCGGTAGGCTATCTGGTAATCGCCCCAACCAGCCAGCTGCCCCAGAGGCACCTTCTGCCCGTCGCTAGTGACTAGGGACACCCTGTCCACGTGCAGGTAGCCGGTTCCCGGAAGGGTGCGCACGGCCAGCGAACTGATCGCCATCTCCCGGCTCAGTCTGAGCGTCGTCGTGTACGAGTAGCCGTCGTGATTGACGGGTGGATAGCCCGAGTTGGCCGGCCAGGCCCGCTTGGCGGCAGGCTGCTGGTGTTTGACCCGCGCCCGCACGTCGGGCCGGTCGTAGGCCCACTCGGCGGTATCGCTGCCCGCGCGCACAGGCAGCGTTTCCTCGCGCGTGCCGTCGCTCACCACTACCTCGCCCACGATGGTGCCGTCCGGCACGTCCACCCCGGCGCTGAGAAAGGATTCCACCTCCAGAGCCACCGCGCCGGTCGCCGGGATGCCGATCGTTCGGCCAACCGGAGACGGCGCATAGGGGTTGGCCAGATTGTCACGGGCGATTGCCTCGTCGCTCGCCACCGACTGTGGTACAAGCAGGTACTTCACGCCCGACAGATCGGCCAGCTTGGGTGACACGTCCAGCTGCTCGGCAAACTCCTGGTAGTTGCTGAGTCCCAAGGGCAGATAGCCGTTGAGGCTGGGGACGCCGGCCGCCAGCGCGTAGTTGGGGAAGAGGGACTCGGTCACGCCGACCGGCGCGGGCGTGATGCGCTCGCGCGTATAGACTCGGTAATCCCCTTCTTCCTTGTCGAGCAGACTGGTCACTATTTGCGGTCTGAGCGCCAGCTGCTCCGCCGGGCCGGTGGCGTTGAACGTGGCGCCGAAGACCGAGACGAACGCATACAGGTCGACGGCGAGCAAGGCAGCCGCCAGCACGGCGAATGCCCCTTCGCCCATCAGCTGCCGGCCACGCAAGACGAGGAGGAGCGTGCCCAACACAAGCAACGCCCAGGGCAGGAACAGCCACAGGGTGAGGAGTTGCGTGAGGTCGCGGGCGGCGTTTACGGTCAGCACCCACGACACCAGAGTCGCCGCTCCCAACAGGATGGGCGCCAGCCGCGCGGGCGGGCGCGGCAGCGGCAGGCCGGGGTGCAGCAACGTGCTGGCGCCCGCGGCCGCCAGGGCCGAGACGGCGAACGAGTACAGGAGGAGGAAGCGGGCCGGCACGCGGAAGCTGTTGAAAACGGGCACCCCGGCCAGATTCTGATACAGCGGGTTGTACTGGCCGAAAGCGAAGGCGATTGCCAGCAATGCCAGCAGGGCAAAGAACGACGTGTAACGGTCGCGCCGAAACAAGACGGCGTAGGGTGCGAGCAGGAGCGGCAAGATGCCGAGATAGCCGCACCACTCCACGCTCGCCGCCTGGCTGGACGCGGCCAACGGATTGCCGGCGAGGAACGGCGATACGAACGTTGCCAGGTAAGGTGGCGGTAGCGAGAAAGAGGTGAAGAAGGCGCCCGTCAGGCCGCCCGCGCGCACCGAGCGCGTAGACAGTTCCATCGTGGCCAGCAGCTGCGGCGCGGCCAAAGCGGCACCCAGCGCGACGGCCAGCGCGGACGCGCCCATGGTGAGCAGGGGGCGCCCCAGGCCTTCACCATCCACGAACTGGGTGCCCGCCCTGTAGATGGTGTAGAGTCCGAGGGCGAGTAGGCTGAGAAAGGAGACCTGGGCGTGGCCCCCCAGGAACTGCAAGCCGACGGCCACAGCCAGCAGGGCTGCCCATAATCCTGTTCGCCGGCGTTTGGCCACGAGCTCGACCAGCAGAAACAGCACCGGCAGCCAGGCGGCGGTTGAGGTGATGCTAAGGTGGTCCAGGTGAGCGATGACGAAGCCCGAGAGCATAAAGACCAGCCCGCCCAAGGTTGAGCCGAAGTGGTCCAGCCCCACGGCGCGGCAGAAACCGTAAGTGCCCAGGCCGGCCAGGCCGAGGTGCCACAGCAGCTGCCAGTTGAGGGCGGCGGCCGGCGGAATCAGCAAGGAAAAGAGCAGTCCCACTGGGTAAAGAAAGCCGCCCTCACCCTCGGCGAGGAGGGGGTAGCCGCCCATGAGGTCGCGACTCCAGAGCGGTATCTGGCCCGCCGCCAAAGCGCGTGCCAGGGCCACCTTCATCGGGTAGTAGATGCGCTGGACGTCGCCGAAGAAGAAGTAGCCCCGCAACGTGGCCGCCGACCAGAAAACGAGCACTGGGACGGTCAGCAGAACGAAGGGCAGAAGAAAGGCACCGGGAAGCTCTGCTGCTTCTCGCCTGCGCATGCTAGCCCTCGACGACGATCTCGTCGCCCACCCTAACCTGGCCGCCGTTCAGCACGCGCACGAAGATGCCCTCGCGCGGCATGACGCAGTCGCCGGCCTGGTAATAGATCGCGCAGTGGGAGTGACAGACCTTGCCGATCTGGGTGACCTCGCACTCGGTCGGCCCGAGCCGTAGGTGGGTGCCAACCGGCAACGATGGTAGATCGATGCCCTCGGTGGTGATGTTCTCCGCGAAATCGCCCGGACCGACCTGCAGGCCCTTGGCGCGCATTTTCTCGATGCTCTCCAGCGCCAGCAGGCTCACTTGGCGATGCCAGGGACCGGCGTGAGCGTCGCCGGCGATGCCGCTTTCGACCACGAATTCCCCTGCGCCAACGTTCTTCTTACGCATCCCCTTCTTGGCGCTCGTGCAAACGGCCACCACTCGTCCGGCCATCTAGTAACTCCTCTTGACAACAGCCACCACTTCCAGCAGCAGAAACACCACCGCGAAGTTGGGCAGCAGGTCGCCGAAATTGAAAATGGGCCAGCCCGCGATGTGCACGAAATCGAGCACGTACCCCAAGCGCACCCTGTCGATCAGGGTGCAGAGCAGGGGCGCCAGGGCAAACACCAGGAAGGCCTGCCCCCGCCAGCTGACCCCGAAATGCATCTCATACAGGCGGTAGGCGGCCAGTAGAACGACGATCAGCACCGCCCCCGAGATTTCCAGCGCCGGCACCAGCCACGGCAGGCCCTCTCCCAGGCCGCCCGCCGCGCCCCGGTTGGCCAAGTGCACCAGCCCCACTACCTCGCCCCACAGCGGCAGTGTCGTTCGCAGGGGCAGCGTGTGCTCCACCCAGACCTTCGCCGCCTGATCCAGACCCACCAGCAAGCCCACGGCCAGAGCCAGGGAAGCGTGGGACAGCACCGGACGGGTGGCCGGACGCCAGGACGGGCGAGCGAGCGGTTCGTATGTGGACATAAGGCGATTATACTAGCCGGCCTTACGCCTGTCGAGCTCGGCTCGAGTCGCCGGAGGCCGCTCAGGGGGTGGGGATGACTTCCCCACGCTCGAACGTGCCACTCTTGCCGCCCGACTTGCGCACCAGCCGCACGTCCGACACCGTCATGCCGCGGTCGATCGCCTTGCACATGTCGTAGACGGTCAGGGCCGCCACGGCCACGGCGGTGAGCGCTTCCATCTCCACGCCGGTCTTGCCGGCGCTCTTCACCGTGGCCTCGATCTCCACCGTGTTGTGTTCCTCGTCCAGGGAGAAGCTCAGTCCCATGCCGGTGAGCAAGAGCGGATGGCACATCGGCACCAGCTCCCAGGTGCGCTTGGCGGCCATGATGCCCGCCACCTGCGCCACCGCCAGCACGTCTCCCTTGGCGATCCGGCCGTCCTTGATGCGGGCCAGCGTTTCCGGCTGCATCCGCACCCGGCCGCGGGCCACCGCCTCGCGCGCCGTCTCGGCCTTCTCGCTTACGTCGACCATGCGCGCCCTCCCGGCCTCGTCGAAGTGGGTCAGCTCCATACCCTAGCCCCCGATCTGCGACATAGTGCGCCCGGCCGGCGGCTCGTGCTTGGCGAGGCCATGTCCCTCCGGCTTCAGGCGCACGGCCCGGGCGATGAGCTCGGCCACCTCGGCCACGCCGGCGCCGTCGCGCAGGGCGGCACGCAGGTCCACCTCGTCGGCGCGCAGCAGGCAGGGCCGCAGCTTGCCGTCGGCCGTGAGGCGTAGACGGTTGCACTGGAAGCAGAAGTGCTCGCTCACGGGAGAGATGAAGCCCACCGTGCCCGTGGCTCCCGGCAGGCGGTAGTAGCGGGCGGGACCGTTGCCCGCCGGGGGCGCGCCGCCCGCCGGGGTCAGGGGGCCCAGCGTTTCAACCCGGGCCTTGATCTCCTCCGTCGAAACGTAGCCGTCGTGGGCCCAGTCGGAGCTGCGGCCTAACGGCATCAGCTCGATGAAACGCACGTGCCAGTCTCGCTCAATTGTTGTGCGCGCGATGTCCGCCACCTCGTCGTCGTTGAGTCCGCGCACTACCACCGTGTTGATTTTCACCGGCGTCAGCCCGGCCGCCCGCGCTGCCTCGATGCCCGCCAGCACCTTGGCCAGCTCGCCGCCGCGGGTGACGCGATAGAAGCGCTCGGGGCGCAGCGTGTCCAGGCTGACGTTGACCCGGCGCAGGCCCGCCCGCGCCAGGTCCCGGGCCTTGGCGGTCAGAAGTACGCCATTCGTGGTCAGGGCCAGGTCGTCGATCCCGGGCACCTTGGCGATGTCGTGCACCAGGTTGGCGATCCCCAGGCGCACCAGCGGCTCGCCACCGGTGAGGCGCACCTTGCTCAGGCCCAGGCTGGCGGCCGCGCGGACGATCAGCTCGATCTCCTCGTAGCGCAGCACATCCTCGTGGGGGATCAGTTGTACTCCGCCCGGCGGCATGCAGTACAGGCAACGGAAGTTGCAGCGGTCGGTAACCGACACGCGCAGGTAATTGATCGGACGGTTGTAGGCGTCGTTGATGCAGCCCATGTTCTACCTAAAGCAGCCTAGCTGGCACATGGAAATGCGGATGCCCTCCTCGTTGGCCAGCTGGCCGAGTTGGCGAGTGCCCAGGCCCAGCTCGCGCGCCAGTTTGAAGGCGACCGGGCAGGGCAACTTGCCATTAATGAGCGATTCCCCCAGGGTGGCGAGCGCCGCCGCCCGCTTCTCTCCCGCCAGCGGTGGCAACGTGATCGTTGCCGGCTCGGCGTGCCCGGCTGGCCCCTCCTGCACGCTGAAGAGCGTATTCTCCTCGGCGAGCAGCACCGCTTCGACGTCGCGACCGGCAAGGTCGTGCAAGTAGTAGACGAGCTCGCGCTCGCCGTACTGCAGGTGGAAGGCGGTGGCGGAGCTGGGGCGCAGGCGGCCGTTGCCCAGCGTGGCCCCGGTCAGCGCCTGGATAGCGTCGGCCACGCGGCCGTCTACGCCGACCGTCGCCGCCAGGCCGGGCTCCCGCGCCGCCACGCCGAAGTGACGCAGGGCGTGGTAGACCAGGCGCACGCCCAGGGCCAGCTCGGCGCGGCGCTCGCCGTGGAAGTTCTCGGCCTCCAGCAGCAGCATCTCCAGCACCCAGCGGCTGTCCGACTCGTGCACGAACTGGGCGTCGCGGAAGCCAACGGCCGACCAGGCATAGTCCCAGCCCCGCAGCGGCGCCTTGAGGTCGAGCACCGCCGTGCCGTCCACGAAGTCGAGGCTCGCCAGATGGAGGGTGCGCCCCTCGACCGCCGTGAGCCGCGCCAGGCTGATGCCCAGCGGGTTGGGCCTGGCGGGCCCGCGCGTGGCGAAAACGCCGCGATTGGCGGCCTGTCCCTTGGGCTTGCCGACCAGACTGTCGCGTCGCGCCAGGCCCAACCAGGCGGTGACGCCGACGTAGCTATTGTCGGCCAACCCCACCAAGGCCGGCGCGAAAGGCTCGTAGACCTCGATCTCGGCCGGGACGCCGTGGCCCGGCATCCTGGCTGGGTCGGCGACGCTCGAGTGAACCACGCCTATCGGCTCGACGGTGATTTGCATAAACGCTCCCGCCAGACAGATGTAATTCTGAGCGAGCGCAGCGAGCGAAGAATCTCCTAGCGCTCTTCGCGGCGAGAAGACTCTTCGGGCCGCCCCGCGGCCCTCAGAACGAGCAAAAGGAGCCGACCCTCCCTGGGGAAGGCCGGCTCGGCAATAAGCATCCGATGGCCGGGCCTTCTCCTTTCCGAACGCGGGCGGTCGGAGCGTTGCCACCCCGGCCGGGGGGACGATGTACGTCCTTGACGGCCGCCGCCCCTACCACGAGGGCAGCTGCGACGGCTCGGAGAAAGGGCCCACTGAACTCGCCGGAGTATAGCACTGCCGGGCAGGCCAGGCAACAGCGCCCAGCGCTCTGCCCCGCGGCGCACGTCGGGTCCCGCCCCCGGCCGCGGTCCGTTCCGTGGTGCACAACGGCACGCCTGCCCAGAGCCGACTCCCTGTGGCCCGATCCACCGTCGCGTCCCCACGCCGACCGTCGCCAGCGTTGGGATTGCCACGGCACCGCTGGCGAAAGCAAGCCGCCTGCTATACTTAGGACAAGCGACCGCTGTTGGAGAGGTGAAACATGGGCTACTTGCCGGACGTCTACCAGCACTTCAACCGCGACCATCCCGAATTGGCGCGTCTCTACGGCGAACTGGCGGACAAGTGCCACGAGGCTGGTCCACTGGACGACCGCACGCGCCGGCTGGTGAAGCTGGGCATCGCCGTCGGGCTCAATTCTGAGGGGGCTGTGCGCTCCCACACGCGCCGGGCGCTGGAGGCGGGCATTCCGGCGGCTGAGGTCGAGCACGTAATCGTGCTGGCGCTGACCACCGCCGGCTTTCCCACGATGATCGCCGCCTACAAGTGGGCGCACGAGGTCATCGAGGCCGCCCAAAGGCAGGAGCCGATCTAGGCCTGGCGGCGCCGGCGAGATGCCCTAGCTGGCGCCCAGATGCTCTTTGAACCACGCCGCCGCCGTGCCGCAGGCCTGGCCGAACCACGGCTCGCGGAAGTAAACGTCGAAGTGGCCGCAGGGCAGGGGAAGAAGCGCTTTCGGTTCGCCGGCCCGTTCGTAGGCGGCCAGCAGGGCATCGTAGGGTAGCAGGCTATCCTTCTCGGCCACGATCATCAGCAAGGGTCGCGGAGCGATGATCCGTATGAGGCTGATCGGGTCGAACTCGCGCATCTTCTCCAGCGACTCCAGCGTCACCTCGTTGCGCCAACTGGGCGCCAGCTCGCGTGAGCCGGTGAACCACTCGTAGGCGTCGTCCGGCGTCAGGGCGCAGAACTCGCCCGGCGCGGCCACTACCTTGATGCGACCCGGCGACTCGCCCGCGTAGCGCGCTAGGCGGTCCTTGAGGATGAGTCTGCCGAGCAGGTCGAAGCGCTCCTCACCGGCGTGGCGCCTAGTCTGCCAGTTCACCGCCGCCGGCATCTGCGCCACGACCGCCTTGACCCGCTGGTCGTACTCGGCCACCCAGAGGACGATGCCGCCGCTCATAGACGTGCCCCAAATGCCGAGGCGCTCTGGATCGACCTGGGGCAGGCGGGAGAGCCAGGTCAGGGCGTTGCGGTAGTCCTCGGCTTGCTCCAGCGGCAGCACCTGGCCCCGGGGTTCGCCCTCGCTCGCGCCGAGGAAGCGGTAGTCGAAGACCAGCGTGATGAAGCCGGCCGCCGAGAAGCGCTCCGCGAAGTTAGCCAGATACTGCTCCTTCACCGCCGAGAAGCCGTGGGCCATCACGACGCTCGGCGCCCGCGCGCCAGCCGGCAGGCGGTCCGGCTGGTATAGCCAGCCCCGGCAGAGTAGGCCCTTGCTGGGAAAGGCAATATCCCGACGCACGGCCAGCCTCCTGTACCTTACTCCAGTTTGAGCACCGCCATGAAGGCTTCCTGGGGGATCTCGACGTTGCCCACTCGCTTCATGCGCTTCTTACCTTCGGCCTGCTTCTCCAGCAGCTTGCGCTTGCGCGTGATGTCGCCGCCGTAGCACTTTTCCAGCACGTTCTTGCGCAGGGCGGCGATGTTCTCGCGGGCGATGACCTTGCTGCCGATGGCCGCCTGAATCGGCACCTCGAACAGTTGGCGGGGGATGAGTCGGCGCAGTTTCTGCACCAGCTCCCGCCCGCGCGCGTAGGCTTTGTCTTTGTGGGTGATCAGCGAGAGCGCGTCCACCGGCACGCCGTTCACCAGCACGTCGAGCTTCACCAGGTCCGAGGGTCTGTAATCCTCGAAGGAGTAGTCGAGCGAGGCGTAACCCTGGGTGTGCGACTTCAACTCGTCGTAGAAGTCCACCAGCATTTCGGAGAGTGGTAGGTCGTAGCTGAGCAACACTCGCTGCTCGTCCAGGTACTCCATCCGCTCGAAAACGCCGCGCCGGCCGGTGACCAGCTCCATGATCTGGCCGATGTACTGGCTGGGCGAGATGACGCTGATCTTGACCCACGGCTCGGCGATCTCCGCCACCTGCGCCTCGTCGGGCAGGTCGGCGGGGCTGTCCACGTACTTCTCCTCGCCGGTCGTGCTGGTCACCTTGTACTCCACGCTCGGCGCGGTGAACAGCAGATTGAGCCCGTACTCGCGCTCCAGACGCTCCTGGACGATCTCCATGTGCAGCAGACCCAGGAAGCCGCAGCGGAAGCCGAAGCCCAGCGCCTGCGAGGTTTCCGGCTCGTAGCCGAGAGCGGCGTCGTTGAGGCGCAGCTTGTCCAGAGCGTCGCGCAGCGGGCCGTAGTCGTTGGACTCCACGGGATAGAGCCCGGCGAAGACCATCGGCTTGGCGGGGCGGTAGCCCGGCAGCGGCTCCGCGGCCGGTTGGGCGGCGTCGGTAATCGTGTCGCCCACCTGCGAGTCCTGCACTTGCTTGAGCCCGGTGGCGACGTAACCAACCTCGCCCGCGGCGAGCTCCTCTACCGCCGTCATCTCCGGCGTGAAGAAGCCCACCTCCAGAGCCTCGCTTTTCTGTTCCGTGCCCATCATCAAGATGTTTGTGCCGGCGTGGATGGAGCCGTCCACCACGCGCACGTAGGCCACCACGCCCTTGTAAGGGTCGTAGTGCGAGTCGAAGATCAGCGCCCGCAGGGGTTGGTGCAGGTTGCCGCTCGGCGGCGGCACGTGCTGGACGATGGCCTCCAGCACCGCCTCGATGCCCAGGCCGGTTTTGGCCGAAGTGTAGACGATCTGCTCCGCCGGCAGGCCGATCACGCGCACGATTTCGTCGGCCACCTGCTCGGGCCTGGCGTTGGGCAGGTCGACTTTGTTGATCACAGGCACGATGGCCAGATCGTTGTCGAGCGCCAGGTAGGTGTTGGCCAGCGTCTGCGCCTCGATGCCCTGGGCGGCGTCGACCACCAGCACGGCGCCTTCGCAGGCCGCCAGGCTGCGACTCACCTCGTAGCCGAAGTCCACGTGGCCGGGAGTGTCGATAAGGTTCAGCTGGTAGGTGCGGCCGGTGCGCCGGCTCGTGTAGGCCATGCGCACGGCCCGGGCCTTGATGGTGATACCCTTCTCCCGCTCCAGGTCCATCGAATCCAGGACCTGATCCACCATCTGGCGCTGGCTGATGGTGCCGGTGGTTTCGAGCAGACGGTCGGAGAGGGTGGTTTTGCCGTGGTCGATGTGGGCCACGATCGAGAAGTTGCGGATGTCGCTTTGGCTAGTCATACAGGGGGAGATTATAGCCTGCGGGGCAGACAGAAGCGAGCCGGGCCGTGACTACAGTCTGGCTCGAACGAACTCGACAACGGCGGCCGCCATTCCGTGGGCAGCCTCGGCCTCCGCTGGCTCGGGATCGTCGGCGGCGCCCGGGTACCGATACCGGGAAATGAAAGGGTTCAGTTGCGCGGCTGGCACTTCAAGGTCAGCGAAGCCCGCATCCAGCTGTTTGCAGTACGACACGAGTCTCGGCAGTTCGTGCGTCTTGGGAAAAGGTTCTTCTCGCGATACCAAGTAAGCCTTGAGAGCCTTTTCGGCGGCCTGCTGAGAATGAAACAAGCTGGTAGCAGGCAACAAGAGCGGGCCGGCGATGGTCAAACCCGCAGCGGCCAAGTCCTCCTCAGCGTGGCGCAACCACAGCCGAGCTTCCTCCGCGGCCTCAGGCGGCATACAACACCTTCCCCTCCCGCAGTATCGTGGCAGGCAAAGAGGCTCTTGCTCTGGCTCGACGTCGGAACTCCTCCTCCGGCATAAAGAGTAGGTCGAGCGAGAAGCCGCGGTCTACGCCCACTACGGCATAGGCTCGCTGGGCCAGACGATAGTCCCGCTCCTCGGCACTGGTCATCACGATCATCAGGTCCACATCGCTGTCGGGGGTCGCTTCGCCGCGCGCCTGCGAGCCGAAGACGTAGATGCGCTCCGGCTGGAAGTGCTCGACCAGGCGCTGGACGACGCGCGCCAGCTCCGCCACCTGCGCCTCGGCCAGGTGCGGCAGCTCCTGCCGGATGCGCTCTGCCAGGCTCATTTCGCTCATCTTCCCCGCCTTCCTTCAGGCCCCATTATAGCGCGGCTGCCCGGGCCTCGCCCTAAGGGAGCGCCTCCTGACGGGCATAGACCAGCGATTGGCCGTCCTCGTAGACCTTGGTCCAGGCGGGGGAGCGCTGGACGGCGGCCAGCAGCGGGCCCTGGAGCTCGCCCACGCCCGGGTCCTTGGCCAGCAGCAGGTGGCGGATGCCGTACTTCGCCAGGAGGGCCTCCCAGTCGTTGGCGGTCGAGGTCAGCAGGTAGTCCTGCCAGACCCCCAAGGGGTAGAGCTCGGTTCGGCCGTCGACGAACACCGGCTGCCGGGAACGCGAGGCCCAGATCAGGTAGCCGCCGTAGCTGTCCGGGTGGAAAAGACGCTGGTCGCGCAAATTGGCGTTGACGTACTCCACCGCCGCTACCGGCGTGGTGGGCTCCAGCAGCGCCCGCCAGTCGGGGGGCAGCGGCAGCCCCTGCTTCAGCCAGGGCGTGGTGAACAGGCCGAGCCCCAGCAGCAGCCCCGCCAGCGCGTAGTTGGCCGCCAGCGCCGGCCGCTGGAGTTTGGGACGGACAAGGGCAGTCTGGGAGCCCCGGCGCGCTCTCGCCCGCCAATCGGCGTCAAGCACGGCCAGTTGCTGCGCCAGCAGCGGGGTGGCGACGATGCCGAACCAGACGGAGTTGCGCCCCGCCTGCAGCGCCAGCACGGCAAAGACAAGGAAGAGCGCCGCGTCCGTGAGATCCACGGCCCGCGGCGCCAGGGCAAAGAGCCCGGCGCAGCCCAGCAGCAAAGCGAAGAGCGGCATGCTCTGGGGGTCGCGAATGCTGGGGGCCAGCCACTCCGCGATGGCGGTCTGGTTGAGCGGGTTGCGCATCACCGCCAGCCCGAACTCAATGAAGCCCGCGCCCCAGGGATTGAGCAACAGCGCCGGCACCATCAGCGCCACGGCCACTGCCAGGCGCAGGGCGTCGCGCCGGGCCAGCGCCCGTTCCGGCCACCAGCCCAGCCAGGCTTTGCATAGCTCACAGGCGGCGACCAGACCGGCGGCAGCCACGCCCAGCACGACCGAGCCGTGAACGTTTACCCAGAGCGCCGCCAGCCCCGGCAAGAGCCAGACCGCGCGCGAGGGGGACCGGCGATAGCGGCCGAGCAGCCAGAGCGCGCAGGCGAAGAAGAGGAAACCCAGCACTTGCGGTCGCACGTCGCGGTTGGCCAGAGCTACGAACATGCCGAACATGGCGGCCAGCGCCGCCAGACGCATGTCACCGCTGGCCCGGTAAGCCATGGCCAGCACCAGCGCCGCCGTCGCCGTGAGTAGAAGCGCGTTGGCCAGCAGCGCCAGCTCTACCCCGCCCAGGGAGTAGACCCCGTACAAGTACAGCTCGCCCAGCCACTCGTGGTAAGGATAGTAGCGGCCCGCGGCGACGAATGAATAGGCATCGGTCGTGGGTATCTGCTGTGTCGTGGCGATAACCTGGCCGGACTTGAGGTGCCACCAGAAGTCGCTGAGCGCGATGGGGCTGCGGTTGCAGGTGACGAAGGTGACGGTGAGAGCGGCCAAGGCCCAGACCTGGGCCAGGCCCAGCTCGGGCAGACCGCGCCCGCGTCCCTGCCTCGCCACCTGCCCCTCCCCAGCGGCCACTCACAGCCGCGGCTCGTACTTGCCTGGCGATTATAGGCTATGAATGCCCCTTAGCCAAGCGTAGGGATGGTTAGCGAACGGTAACGGCAGCCACCCAATGGGGGCAGGCCGCATTGGGGAGACTGCTCACCGCCTGCCAGATTCCGTACGCGTTGCCAAGGGGCTGTCCTCCCCGCCTTGAAAGACGAGGGTAGGGGTCCCCTTTGGGGGTAGAGGTCCCCTCTGGGGTGAGGGACGGGCCATGAATGGCCGAGCGCGGCCTGTGCACTTGGGTTGAGTCGGACCTGCAGCGCAGGAATGAGGGCCTTCCGGCCGGAGCCGGGCACAAGGCCCGGCGCTACGACTTGTTGCCGCCGTGGCCAGCTCCCCGCGTGCAGGGTGGAACCCCTGTCGCCAAGTTACAGCCGAACGCGGACGAATTCCACCACGCCCGCGGCCAGCTCCAGCGCGATCTCGGCCTCCCGCTGGGCGGGCTCGAGCGGCCTGCCCGGGCGCAGGTAGCGCGCCAGGTAGGGTTGCAGGGTGGTGGCGGCCGTTTCCAGCAGTCCGAACTCCTCGTCCAGCTGCTGGCAGAGGGCCAGGAGCACGGAGAGGTCCTGGATGCCCGCGAAAGCGGTGTCCCGTGAGGCCAGATAGGCCTGCAGGGCCTTGGCCGCCGCCTGCTGGCCGCGGAAGGCCGCGTCGCCCGGCAAGCTGAATTGCCCCTGCAAGGCAGCTTCCGCCGCCGCCAGATCGTCGTCGGCCTCGGCCAGCAGCGCCTCGGCCTCGCCTTCGCCCTCAAGAACCATCGCACAGCCCCTCCAGGGCCATTATACCGTGCCGCCGGCCCTTTCGTCCGGGGCGCGTCGAGTCGGCGCGCCATTCGGGGGCCGCCACACCGTGACGACGGCCACGCCGAGGAAGATCAGGGCGCCGCCGGCGAAGAAGGCGGCGCCGAGCTGCTCACCCAGCAGCAGCCAGCCCAGGAATCCCCCTACCACCGGCTGGGCGAAGAAGAAGATGCCGGCCACGGCGGAATCGAGCAAAGCCATGCCCAGGTTCCAGAGGTAGAAGGCGCCGGCGGTGGAGATCACGCCGATGTAGAGCACGCCTAACAGGACCAGCGGGGTCGGTGGGGGCGGCGGCCCGACTACGGCCAGCTCCCCGGCCGCCAGCGGGGCGGTGAAGCAGAGCCCGAACAGCGTCGCGTAAGTGGTCACAGTCAGCACCGAGTAGCGGCGCGACGCCTTCTTGGCCAGCACGGAGTAAAGCGCCCAGGTGATCGCGGCCAGCACCAGAAAGGCATTGCCCAGGGCCAGGTCCGGGGCCAGGCTGATCGCGGACGGGTCCGAAACCACCAGCACGCCCAGCGTGGCCAGGGCCAGACCGAAGAGGCGCGGCCTTGTCGCCTTCTCGCCCAGCAGCCAGCGGGCGAAGACGACCACCAGGGCCGGCGTGGCGCTGGTGATGAGCGCCCCATTGGCCGCGGTGGAGAGCTTCGTGCCCGCGAATTGAGCGCCGATGGACACCGTGAACCCCACGAGCCCGAGCAACGCCAGCGCCGGCAGGTCGCGGCGGGCCACCGGCCGCCCGCGCGTCAAGAGCAGAATCGCCCCCAGCGTGGCCAGGCCGATGGCGAAGCGCAGCACCACCAGAGTCAGGGGTGGCACGAAGTAGAGGACGTACTTGCTGACGACGTAGAGGCCGCCCCAGATGGCGGCGGCGAGGAAGGCGCTGGCGGCTCCGAGCAGGTTCACGAGGGGCAAGTCTAGCCTGTCGCACCTGCGGAGGCAAGCTGGGCGGGGCCACGGGTTCCTTCCCCCTCTGGAGGAGAAGGAACCCCCTCTCCCTTTGGGAGAGGGTTGGGATGGGGGAGGAAACCCTTATCCTGCCCTCTCCGTTGCATTCTGTAAAAGCCCCTACTCCGGTCCGAGGCACCCGCGAACTCGGTCGCGCTAGCGGTGGCTGTCATACCCAGTACGGCATACGGGCTAACGGTTGCCTGTCCTCGATGCCCTCTTCGGAACTTTCTCGCGGCACGCATTGAAGTAGTGAATAGGGGAATCATCGCCAACCGGCTCCTAGAGATACGACAGCCGACGAGTGACGCCGCCGTCGACTGTGACCACCTCTCCCGTAATGTAGCTGGCTTCATCGCCGGCGAGATAGGCGATTAGCGCGGCGACGTCTTCGGCCCTGCCCAGCCGGCCCATCGGCGTCTTCTCGATCTGGACATTGCGGTCGATGGACCTGTCCAGTGCAAAGTGCTCGACCTCGATGGCGCCGGGGGCGACGGCGTTCACTGTAATGCCGTGTCTCCCCAACCTTACGGCCGCCGCGTAGGTAAGGGACTCAACTGCGCCCTTCGCTGCTGTGTACGCGGGGTCCCTCTCGGAGGTAACTCGCGCCTGGATGGAACTGATATTGATGATCCTCCCGCCCTGGCCGCGGGCGACCATATGCCTGGCGGCTGTCTGCAGGGCCAGGAAGACGGCGGTGACGTTGACTGCCATGTGCTCTTCGAACAGCTCGCGCGAGCACTCCTCCAGGAAGGCATGCTTGAGCACGACGGCGGCGTTGTTGACCAGGATGTCAACTCTGCCGTAGCGACTAACAGCTTCCTCCACCACGGCCGCCGCCAGGCCTGGATCGGACGCGAAATCGGCCGCCACGGTTTCCACCTGCCGGCCGCTCTTTCTGATTTCCCCCACCGCCTCGTCCATCTGCGGCCTGAACGTGCGGTAGTGCAGAAAGAGGTCGGCGCCCTGAAGCGCCAGGCGCCTGGCCGTGCCCAGGCCAATGCCCGAGCCGGCCCCACTGACCACGGCTACTTTGCCGCCGAGGTCTCCTAGCCTGGTTCCCTCCACGATTGATTCCTCCCCCCGCATACCGCGACAAGAGCGGGCAATATCCGAATATGGAGAGACCAGCCTAGCACTCAGGGCCAGGCTGGTCTCTCCGGCTAACAGGGCACTACTTCCTCGGCCATCACGTCCCGCTCGTCAAAGAAGCGCTGGATCCATTTCTTGTACTGGCCCGTTGGCTTGTAGAAAGGCGTTTGCGTTGGGCGTTCGCGGGCGCCCTCGTGCCCAGCAAGGAGATCCCGTACAACTGTGCCCTGGTTCTGGGCTGGCGGCTCGATGCCCAGCAGGTGGGAGAGAGTCGGTGCCACGTCGATCAATCTGATATCCCCGAGCTTCTCAGTCGGTCGGGTGTAGCCCCTCTTGACTCCGGGACCCGCGACCGTGAAGACCGCCTTCTGCGTGCCGTACTTGCTCTCTGTAGTCGGAAGCATGCGCGCGTGGCCTGAGGACAGCGCTCCAAGGTTATCGGCCAGGGGCACGGGACTCTCGGCCTTGGCCATCTGGTAGCCCGATTCCAGCATCACTATCACGTCCCCCAGCTGGTCACCCCACAGGCCGATCAACTGGGCATCGCGCCTGGCAAGGGCCATGGCTACCACCGTCTGACCGTTCTTCTCATCTACCCAGGTTCGCAGTTCACGCAGGAGCTCGCGCTGGATCGCTAGGTACTCGGCCGAGTCGCGAGGGGCATTGATGTAGATGTTGAACGGATCGAGGAACACTCCCTCGTGCAGCCAAACCTTGGTCTTGTCCCAATCGAGCTTGTTGTACCAGTCGCGGACAAGCATCGTCTTGGGGGTCCGCGGGTCCTTGAAGGCGAGAAGACCACGGTCGAAGAGGAAGCGCTCCATATGGACTTGACGGTTGATGGGCGAGCAGCCATGATCGGACACCATCACCACGTAGTCGTCGTCGGTCACTCCCTTGAGCAGAGTCTCCATCATGTGGTCGATGGCCTGGTAAGCCAACCTCACCTTGGCCCAGTGTTCCGGAGCCTTGCTTTCGTCGTAGCGGAACCAGTAGGGGTCTAGGTGCGCCAGATGATAATGGTTGACGTCATCGAGGAAATGCCAATGGCAGAAGAAAACGTCGCAGTCCTTCTTCTGGGTTAAATACAGTGCCGCCTTAGCCAGCCACTGCCCTTGGTAGTCGCCTTCCTCCACACACGTCTCGAAGTCGACGATGCCCAGCACGTCGAAGACCTGGCTAACGTGCTCCTGGTAAGGCCCGATCTGCTCGATCAGCTCGGCGCCTATATCGTCTGGCTCCGACCAGCCATCCAGTGGCATGATCTGCGAGCGGTAGAGTTTGAAGTCCTTGCCGTCGGGCGACAGCCCCGTCAATTTGAAGCGCACCGTGCCCCTCCGGTCGCCGAAGCCAACCGTGGCCCACTGGCTCCACTGGTTCAAGCGGGCCTCGCAGATGGCGGTCGCCAGGCCCTTCTCTCGGCAAATGACGGCGCGGTCGTAGCCGCGTTCATCCCCCAGCAAGATCACCTGCCAGGTCTGGAAGTGCTCCGCGTCCTTGGTAGTGATCGGGATGGGGGTCGTGAGCGGTGTCGGTCCGCGGTCTGGCAGCCCTTGCCAGCCCTCCACCGGCACCAGAGCCACCTCTTTCAGGCTCTCGTTTCTCACCTCGCTCAGCGTCGCGTAGGCTTCGGCGGTAGCGAGCTCGTAAGGGCAGCCGCCGAAGATGGGCCCCGCGTTGCCGTCAAGAACGTAGCCTCGCTTCAGGCGTGACGGCGCCGTGCCCGGGTAGTGGAGAACGGCAGCCTTCAGACCCTGGCGCTCGGCCGCCTCCCACATGGTCTCGGCGTTGACGCCGAGCGAGGTAAGCGACGACACATCCTCCCCATCGGGCATGTGCACGAACCACGAAAGGATGCCGTGCGTGCCCGTATTGGCGCCCGTGGCTATCGACTGCCAGTTGTTTGGCGTGTAGCAGGGATAGGAAGCCAGCGCCTGGGAGACGGCGCTTCTTTCCAAGAGCCGCGCGATAGTAGGGATCGATCCCTCCTCCGCAAGGTACTTGGTAAGCGGCAGGACCATCTGGTCGATACCCATGACGTAAAGCTTGCTTCTTCCCACCGATTTCCTCCTTGTTCGCTCGTACTCCCCCAAGAACTCTCAGCCGGCCACTTCCCCAAGACAAGACGCGACCTGGGCCATCTCGGAACGGACGTAGCCGGGCAACGGCGGCGGCCAATGGGTGCGCAGGATCTCCTCCGCGCGGGCGTGGGCAGCGTCGACCACGTTCGGCCTGCCCGAGTCGAACCAGGCGCTCACGCTTCCCCGGTACGACAGCCGCGGCTCCCAGAACTCGCCCGTCCGCAGGTGGGCGAGTGTGCTCGTCCATTAAGAAGCTGCCGCCGGGGCCTACCCTCGCCACGGAGTCCAGCGCCAGCGTGTCGACGTTTGCCTCGAACCCTCTGGCCATTCGCTTGGCAATGCCCAGTATCTCGTGATCGATGATGATCTGCTCGTGGTTAACCAACATCCCGACGCCGAGAGCGCCGGAATTGGACATCAGGTCGAAGCCGGACATAATGGTCGCGAGAGCTGTCAGCATCTTCTCCCAACCGGTTTGCTCGTCCTGGGAGGGGCCGTCGGCGTGTAGCCCGATTGTGTGGCGCGGCAGGCCGTAGAGCTGGGTCAGTTGGCCGGCAGCTATGCGCAGGAGAGATGACTCTGGCGAGGCGACGATCCGGCTACCGATTCTCATGTCCATCGCGCCCCAGCCGCCGCCATAGATCACGGGCGTCCCCCGGCGAATCACCTGCGTGATCACGACGCCCGCCAGAACCTCGGCGTTGTGCGTGGCCATGAAGCCGGCCAGAGTGAGTGGCGCGCTGGCTCCGCTCATCGGCCCGGCGTGGATCACCAGCGGCACGCCAGCGGAGGCAATGGTATACAGAAGGTCGCACACAGACGGCGGAACACGTAGGGGGCTCTCGATAGATAACTGGAACACCAGCACCGGATGAGAGGATAGTTCCTCTACCCCGGTTGCTAGGCTGGCGAGGGTCATTATCGCCTTCGCGACAGGGCCTCGGTCCGGCGCAACGAAGAGGGGCTTGAGGGAATTCGCCAGCACCGCCTCTGCGGCATGCGCGAAGGCAGACGCCGCGGGCACGTCTTGGGGGCTGGCGGGCACACAGGCGAGGTGCAGTTCGGGCAGCGCATCCACGAGGGTTCACCCCCACGTGCGTGGGGACGGTAGGATAGCAAAAACCGACAGGCCGACTTCCTGCGGTTCACCCCCACGTGCGTGGGGACGGTTGGTGATGGTCGCTGGTATCGCGCGCGTTGTCCGGTTCACCCCCACGTGCGTGGGGACGGTCCGGGAGGATACCCAGGTAGTGCTAGCGTAGTCGGTTCACCCCCACGTGCGTGGGGACGGTGTGTCCACTGTCGCCTTACTCTGCAGCGGAAGCGGTTCACCCCCACGTGCGTGGGGACGGTTCCATCTTGCCTTGAAAACCGCGCCCCCACACCGGTTCACCCCCACGTGCGTGGGGACGGTACACAATGGGAGCGTCCGCGCTACTGTCCCGGCGGTTCACCCCCACGTGCGTGGGGACGGTCAGGCGCGGATCGACTCGCTCAAGGCGCCGATCGGTTCACCCCCACGTGCGTGGGGACGGTCATCTAGGAGTTTTCTTCTATCGTCCACGTTACGGTTCACCCCCACGTGCGTGGGGACGGTGCCCAAGTGCCGTCTTGCACTCGCTGCGTCAACGGTTCACCCCCACGTGCGTGGGGACGGTGACCATCCGGTCCTCATCGGTTTGCGCTCGTACGGTTCACCCCCACGTGCGTGGGGACGGTCTCGCTCCGTCATAGTTCGATTTCCACCTCCGCGGTTCACCCCCACGTGCGTGGGGACGGTCGCAATGAGTATCGAGACAAAATAGCCCTATACGGTTCACCCCCACGTGCGTGGGGACGGTCACGATCGGTAGCCTCGGGCCGGCCGAATCTACGGTTCACCCCCACGTGCGTGGGGACGGTGTTACCCTATACCCCTACATGCTGATTCGCATCGGTTCACCCCCACGTGCGTGGGGACGGTCGCGTAGGGGCTCTACGATGCGTTACACGCCACG
>JAMCYS010000143.1 GCA_023473795.1 Chloroflexota bacterium
ACCCAAAGCTTGAGAGTTCAGTTGTTAACGTGCTGCAAAAGTCGAGTCATTAGTCCCTCATTCCCGAATTGGGAAGGAGGACAGGGGGCTAGGAAAGTCCCCTCTCCTTCTCAGATGCGTAATGCATATTGGCCATACAAGCCACCCGTGGCGGCGTAGGGGCGGGGCTACGTACCGGCCCGCGTCCTGTCCCCTCTCCCCGCTGGGAGAGGGTTAGGGTGAGGGCCCTGCGGGGCCCTGGCGGGCGGGCACAGAGGCCCGCCCCTACATCCAGAGGCGATGGGCTTAGCACATCGGCGCGCGGTCGAGGGACTTGCGCATCTTCTCGTAGCGCCGCTGCAGGGTCTCATAGCGGTTCAGGGCCTGGTTCGGGTCCTCCAGGGCCTGGTAGACCACCGCGCCCTCGCACTGCTCCGGCACCGGCAAGTCGGCCAGGTAGCAGAGGGTCGGGACGACGTCCTGCAACCAGATCGTGCGCTCCACGGTGACGCCCTTCTTCACGCCCGGGCCGGAGAGCAGGAAGAGCGAGCGCAGGTCGCCCGACTCGCCGTACTGCTCGCTGCCCAGCTGGCCGCCATGCTGGCCGTGGTAGTCGCCGGAGGTGGCGTAGATCACGTCACCCACGTGCTCGCCCGCGAAATTGAGGAAGCGCGCGTCCTCCTTGCGCAGGGCGAAGACGATCGGCTTGACGCCGGTCTCCGGGTCGGTGTAGTCGTAGAGGGCCTTAATGACCTCGCCGCGCACCGTCTCGTAGTCGGCGGGGTCAACGCAACCCTGCGGGTCGCGCCCCTTCAGGTTGACATAGATGTGGCAGGAGCGCTGGACCATGGCCTTGGTCTTGGACCAGTCGATCTTGCCGAACTTCTTGAATTTGAGCTTGAGGTCGCCCGAGCCCCAGGGCTCCACGTCCTTGGGATAGGTCACCGGGTGGAAGTGGGCCGCTTCCTCTTCCTCGCCCGCGCTGGGCAGGAAGGAGATGAGCCCGGCGTCCTGCAGCACCTGGCCGGCCATGAAGATGCCGCCGGTGGGCTTGGCGCCGTGATCGCTCGTCAACAGCACCACAGTCTCGTCCAGGTCCACGCTGTCGAGGATGCGCCCGATGAGCCGATCCAGCGATTCGTACATGAAGCGGTCGGCGACCAGGTACTTCTGGTATTCCTCGTCGTTGGGCGTGGTCTTAGCGTCGATCATGTTGGCGAAGACGTGGTAGGCCCAGTCGGTGGTGTGGACGTGCATGTAGTACAGGTCCCACTCCCGGTGGGTCAGGAGATAGGTGGCTACGCCGGCGAACCACTCGTGCGCCAGCTCGACGATCTCGTTCAGCGTGGGCACGTCGATCCAGCCGAGCTTGATGGCGTTGTAGCCGGGATAGGGCAGTGGCAGACCCTGCAGGGGCAGCTCGGCGGCCAGGCCGGCGGGGTAGTCCCAGCCTGCCAGGGCGCAGAGAGCGGTGCGGTAGAGCTCGAGTTGCTCGCCGTCGCTCGACAGGTTCATCAGCTTGAACCGGAAAGCCGCTTTCCGGGGGCCGGAGGCGGCCTGGAACTCGCGGGGCAGGGTCTCGCTCCACTGGCCGACCTTGAGGTCGGCTAGGGGCGCCGCGGCGTCTTTGCTCTCGCAAACCAGGACGCGGTCGAAGCCCTTGCCATCGCTGTCCAGGACCAGGGCGTACCAAGTCTGGTCCTTGACCTTCTCGGTAGGCTTGCGGTACTCCAGCGGCAGCTCCGCCTCTATCGCTCGCTTGGCCTGGGGAGCGTTCTGCCAGCCCTTGGCGGGCACCAGGTCGATGTCCGTGGCGGCCGGCTTGAAGCCGGAGGTCCACAGCTGGTCGTCGGAGAGAGAAACCCGGAAGCCCTCGCCGGCGATGTCCTTAGCGCGCCACTCGTTAGGCGAGAGGCCGGCGCCGGCGATCTGCACGCTCTCCTTCATGCGGGGCGGCCAGGTCGTGGGATAGTTGATGACGATGGACTTCTTGCCGGCCTTCTCGGCCGCCTCCCAGATGTACTCGGCCCCTACCTCACCCGAGTCGAAGCCCTGGTGGGTCTTGTCCAGGGGATCGCCCGGGGTGTGCACGTTGAAGCAGGTGATCTTGTGGGTGGCCAGAGTGGCGCCAGTGGCCAGGGTCGTCCAGTTGGGCGGGGTGATGCTGGGGAAGGGGGGCAGGCAATTGGCGCCCCAGGCGCCGTTGTCCAACAGCTGCTTGACGCGCGGCATCGCCCCTTCTTGCGCATACTTGTAGAAGCGCCCGACCATAGGCGCATCCAGACCCAAGAGCATAGCTTTCTTGGCAGTCGGCATGTTCGCAAAGTCCTCCTTGACACTAGATATGCCGTCCCGTTCCGAGTTTCCTCTCCCTCACGGGTTCTTGGGCGGACAGTCTGGCGGAGTGCACGCCTGCGGCAATTTCCCCGCGCCGTTAGCTTGTCTAAGTCGTGGGGACGCCGTCCCCAGCGGGCTTAGATTGTGTTGGACGCGGGAACACAGTCGCCCGGCTATGGAATGGGCCGGGCTGAAGACACAAAGCCGTCTAAGCCGGCTGGGGTACGTGCCCAGCCCCCTTGCAGGGGCTTTGTATTTTTAGCCCGGCGGCTTCAGGGCGATGATCCCGTGCCACCGCCCACTCCAGAACTGTCCGCCCCCGAGCTCCAGCTGGGAGAGGGAGCTAGGGTGAGGGTACGCCTAGCCATTCTACCGTACAGCGTGTTGCCACGCAAATTGCCCCTCACCCCCACGGGCCTACGGCCCCAGGGGCCGTGGCCCCGTCCTCTCCCCGACGGGGAGAGGACGATGGCTACTTATCGAGCCAGACGTTGCCGACGAAAGGCGAATCGTCCGGGTTGGAGGTATAGCCCTGAACGTACTTCTGGTAGATCGTCATTGTGGGCGAGTCCGCTACCGGCACCGTGAAGCACTCGTCCAAGACAAACTCCTGGATCTTGTGGCATGTCTCCTGGCGCTTGGTGCGGTCGAGCGTCGAGTTGAGGTCCTTCATCAGCCGCTCGTAGTCCGGCGAGTCGATGTGGGTCCAGCCGCCGTCCTTCTCCAGATACCAGGCCTTAGCGCCGGTGAGCATTGTGCCGGGATCGCGGTTCGCACGGCCGTAGGCGTGGGTCATGAAGACCATCTGGAGGTTCTGATTGCGGTTGGTGTAAACCGTCGGCTCGAGGTCGAGCAGCTTGGCGTTGATGCCGATCTTCTTTAGGTCGGCCTGCATGATGGTGGCCAGGTCGGTGTAGCCGGCCCTGGTCTTGGTCGAGGTCTGCAGCTCGCAGTCGAAGCCCTTCTCGTAACCGGCCTCCTTCAGCAGCGCCTTGGCTTTGTCCAGATCGAAGCCGATCTTGCCTTCCAGCTCCTTGAAATAGGCCCAGGAGCTGCTCGGCCACATCAGGCAGGTCGGTACGGCAAAGCCTTGCAGCGATGTCTTGCAGAAGCGCTCGCGGTCGATGGCCCAGGCGATGGCCTGGCGCACCTTCTTGTTGCTGAAGGGTTCGACTTTGACGTTCATGCCGACGTCGTAGATGACGGAGCCCGGTGGGCCCGCTCTGACCACGAACTTGTCCCCGGTCTGCTTGAGCCGGGCAGCGTCGACGTAGGCCGCGCCGTGAATGCAGTCGAGCGCGCTGGACTCCAGGTTCACGGAGAGGGCGCTGCTGTCGGGCACCTGGCGGATGATGTACTTGTCTAGGTACGGCTTGCCCTTTTCCCAGTAGCCCTTGTTGGCCACCATCTCCACGCGGTCGTTGGGCACGAACGTGGTAATCTGGAAGGGCCCCGTACCGATGCCCGTCTTCGACCGGTCCTCGATGGTCTCCTTGTCGATCATGTACAAGCCGTCCAGTAGGTCGTACATGCCTGGGTTCAGCGTATCGAACTTGAGGGCAACGCTGTACTTGTCCGGCGTCTCTACCTGCTTGATAGTCTTGAAGAGCGCGCGCATGATCGAGCGCTCGTTGGTGGAGGCGAAGTCCACCGAGGATTTGACGTCGGCCGAAGTGAAGTCGCGGCCGCTGTGGTACTTGACGCCCTCGCGCAGCTTGAGTGTCACCGTCTTGCCGTCAGCCGAGACCTCATACTTCTCCGCCAGCTCGGGCTGTAAATTGAGCTGGGCGTCGTAGTGCAGCAGCGAGTTGTAGATAGAGCGAATGAACGGCGTGTTCCCCATCGCCGGGTTGAACGGGTTGAATTCCTGCACGCCTGCCGTCGTGCCCAGGCTGAAGGTGCCGCCCTGCTTTGGTCCGGCGGCAGCCTTGGTGGGGGCAGCAGGCGCCTGGGTGGCGGCGGGCTTGGGGGCCTGCGTGGCCGCCGGAGCGGGCGCGCCGGTCGCGGCGGGCTTGGGAGCCTCAGTGGCCTTGGGAGCCGCCGTGGGCGCGGGCTGGGCCGAGGGGGCGCAGGCCGCCAGCAGGCCGGCGGCGGCAGCGGAGCCGAATTTAAGGAAATCGCGACGAGTGAAGATTCTTGTCATCTTTTTCTCCTTCTAGCCATAGCTGACTCGTGCTCTCTGGTACCCCTGAATCATAGAGACGAGCCGTTGATCTCCGCCTTCCCAGATAGAGAAGGGGAACCAAGCTGCCGTCCTCGAAACCTCTGAACCACCCCGCCGGAGGAGGCCCGTACGACGAAGCGGGACGGCAGCTCGATCTCGCGCACAGGCGGCAGCGCATCACCTCCCTGAAGCCTCTCGAGCATTATCTCGACGAGCCGCCGGCCCACCCCCTGGCCGTCGATCTCGATCATTGACAGCGGCGGCTCCATGAGTCGCCCCCACTGCCGGTCGCCGGAGCCGACGAAAGCCATCTGCTCCGGGATCGCGATGCCCCGCTCGCGCAGGCGGGCCAGCGCCCAGCGCACCAGCAGGCCTACGCCGGCGATGATGGCGTCCGGTGGTTCAGATCGAGCCAGCAGGGCGTCGATGGCGGCGACGGTGGCCTCTTCCGTGTAGACGCCGGTCACGACCAGACCCGGCGGCGCCTGCAAGCCGGCCTCGGCGTAGGCGTCGGCGTAACCGGCCATACGCCGTTCGTTGTTAGAATTAGTCGGCGAATTGAGCAGCAAGGCCACCCGCCGCCGGCCGCCGGCCAGTAGATGCGCGACGGCCTCGCGCATGGTCGCCCGGTGACCGTAAAGCACTAGGTCAGCCTCGACGCCGGCGGGGCGATGGCCGACGAAGAGCACTTGCACCCCAGCCCGCTGGGCCAGAAGGTAGGGCTCCGGGTCGTCGCCCGCGTGAAAGGCCATTACTACCGCCACCCGCTGGCGGGCGAGGGCTTCCAGTTGGGCCCGCTCCAGCGCCGGATCGTATTCCGTGACGCAGATCAGCAGGTTGTAGCCGGCCTCGTGGGCCGCCCGGCTGGCACTCTGCAGAATCGCCGGCACGGTGGGGTTGGAGATGAAGGCCACGGCAAAGCCGATGGTGCGGTTTCGTCCGGTGCGCAAAGCCTGAGCCAGCGGGTGGGGCTGGTAGGCCAGCTCGCGGGCCACCGCCAGCACTCGCTCACGCAGCACCGGATGGACCCGCCCCTTGCCGCTGAAGACGTTGGAGACGGTGGCCGGCGAGACGCCCGCCTGGCGGGCAACCTCGCTGATGGTGGACCGGTGATTCTCCGCGCCGTCGGACAACGGGCCCTCCCTTGGCTTCGAGCAGCAGGCGAAGGCAGCCAGGCCTCTGCGAATTGATACACTCCGTGTATCGTTTCACAGAATAGAGAATGGAGACCGACAAAGCAATAGCTCAAATGGACTATTTGTGTGCTACCCGAGGCGACTACCGCCCGGGCCACCGCCGACAGGGCGCTCAGGGGCGGACAGTCTCCGATATGCGGTGGTGCGGCACCGTCGCCCGCGAGTTGGACACGCCAACGATGCGGGGACGGCGCCCCAAATACACGGTAGGCTAACGCTTTCCTACTCTGAACGGTAAGGCGACAGGGCCCGCTCGTCGAAGCGCAGGCCGGTGCCGGGCGCCTCGCTGGGGCGCACCTGGCCGTTCACCACCTGCTGGGGCATCTCCAGATAGCGGTCGAGGGCGTAGGCGTGCTTCTCCAGGTAGACGGGGTAGCGGCTGGCGCAGAGCAGGTGCGCGCTCAGCTCGTCGGTATAGTGGCTGCTGGTGCCCAGGTTGGCGGCGTCGGCCAAGGCCAGGGCCCGCAGCGAGGCCGTGATGCCGCCGTTGGTGATGGGGTCAATCTGCAACACGGCCAGCGCCCCTTCGTCGACGTAACGCCGGTATTCGTCGGGCGAGTGCAAATTCTCGCCGACCGCGATCGGCACCTGCAAGGCGTCGACCA
The DNA here is from genome assembly GCA_023473795.1 of Chloroflexota bacterium. GTDB lineage: Bacteria > Chloroflexota > UBA6077 > FW602-bin22 > JAMCYS01 > JAMCYS01. The sequence continues at coordinate 6,282 of JAMCYS010000143.1, forward strand.
ACTGGCGATGCCCCGCCACGTCCTCGGGCGCCGTCGGCTCCTCGAGCCAGAAGGGCCGGAACTGCTGCAAGCGCCGGCCGCGCGCCAGGGCCTCGTCCGCGCTCCAGGCCATGTTGGCGTCCACCATTAGGTCAATCCGGTCGCCAATCAGCCGCCGCACTTCCGCCACCCGCGCCTCGTCCTCGGCGAAGTCGGGTCGGCCCACCTTGACCTTCACGCCGGGGAAGCCGCGGGCCAGGAATCCCTCCGTCTGGGCCAGCAGCTCGGGCAGGGTCTTGCCGAGGTCGACGCCGCTGCCGTAGGCCGGAATGGGCCGGGATATGCCGCCGGCCAGGGCGTAGAGGGGACGACCGGCGCGCAGGCCGCGCAGGTCCCAGAGAGCGACGTCCAGAGCGGCGATGGCGAAGCTAGCCAGGCCACCGCGGCCGACGTAGTGCAACGCCCGCCACATCTCGGCCCAGAGCGACTCCACCGGCTGGGGGTCGCGCCCTAGCAGCAGCGGCGCCAGGTCGTGCTCGACGAGCGCCCGGATGGCCCGCCCGCCGCGGCCGATGGTGTAGGAATAGCCGTGGCCGACCAGGCCGTCGGCGTAAACCTTAGTCATGATCAGCTCCTCGCAATCCATGGTGCCGTGCAAGGCGTCGCCCATGCCCTCCAGGGGCAGGCGGTAGTAGGCGGTTTCAATGCGGTCTATCATGTAGCGACCCTCGTCAGTCGTGATCGCCGGCCGTCCGGCCCGCGGCGGGGACATTATACAGGCGGGTGCCCGCCGGGGACAGAAACCGAGCGGCACCGGCAGAGCCTGGCGCGCGGCTTCAAATTCTGCCGAAGCGGGAAACGAAGGACTCCGGGAGTGCAACAGGTTAGCCAAGTGACCGGCGCCGTTTGCTCGGCACCGCGGAAAGGAAGTTTGCCAGATTCGCGGTGAAAATGCGCCAAACCCCTTGACAAACGCTCCCAGGAGTGCAATACTAACAGGGTCCCAAGCGATCAAGTTCCGAACATCCGAAGGGGGAAGGCGAAACCGAGGCCAAGAACGCGAGCGGCGCAAGTCGAGCGCGGGCAAGGCGACAGGGGAAACCGGAAGCCGGCGGGAGCAAAGGCTAGGTTGCTTGGGATATTTCTTTGTCTCTCAGAACACCCCCGGCACAAAGAGCCGCGTCTGCCGCCGGTACTCCTCATAGGCGGGGCCAAAGCGCCCGGCGTTTTCCTTTTCCTCGGCCAGGGCGGTGTTGACCAGGAAGCCCGCCGCGCCCACCAGCAGCTTCGTCGCCAAACGCGACGGATCCTTGAGCCAGGCGCCCAGACCCAACAGCAGCAGTGAGCTGTAGAGCGGGTGGCGGATGTACCGGTAGGCGCCCACCCGCACCAGCTGGCTGGTGTCCTCGAAACCGGGGATGAGCGCGCCCTCCGCCCGGCCGCGCGGCCGGCCGACCAGCCGCAGCAGATAGAAGCCGTGCCCCGCCAGCGCCGCCGAGGCCACCAACGACGGCCAGGAGAGCAGCTGCCGTGGCGCCAGCGGCCGGCGGAACCAGTGCGGCAGGTTGAGCAGCAGCAGGCCCGCCAGGAACTCGAAGGCAAAGAAGCGGTAGAAGCCGTGCGAGCTGGTCTCTGGCAGCGAGCGCCGGGAGAGTAGGACGTTGCCTAGAGTAGCCAGGCCGAAGAGGGCGAGTCTAGCCACGTTAGCACCTCCATTACAACCTAGGGCGCGGCGTAGAACGGCGCCGTAGCTTTGCCGTGGCCAGCGCTCTGCCTCCTATTAGTAACTATCTCAAATCTGGCATAGAGCTTGCGCCTTCCGTGTAGGAGGCGCACGATGATTGAAACGACGGCAGTAGCCACAACCGAACGCGGAGGGGCCGAGGCCCTCGATCCGCTGCCGACCATCTGGCGCGTGCCAGACGAGCTGTGGGCCGAGATCAAGGCGATCCTGGACCAGTGCGATCCGGCCAAGCGTCTGGGGCGCAAGCGCATCAACCAGCGCAAGGCTCTGGACGGCATAATCTTTCGCATGCGCACCGGCTGCCAGTGGAACCAACTGCCCAAGGAGTTCGGGGACGACAGCTCCGTCCATCGGACCTTTCAGCGGTGGCAGCGGCTGGGCATCTTCGACCAGATATGGGCGACATCGCAGAGCCAATGCGAAGAGCTGGGCGGCGTTGACTGGGAATGGCAGGCGGCCGACACGATGCTGGGCAAGGCCCGTTTGGGGGGGACCTGGTTGGCCCGAACCCGACGGACCGAGCGAAGAAGGGCGTGAAGAAGAGTCTTCTGGTCGAAGCCGATGGCGGACCTCTGGCCGTGGTAGTAGCTGGTGTCGACGGCCACGTAATTCACCCAGGGCTCGGCCAAACAATTCACCCACCCTGGCGTGCGGCTTGTCGTTATCCTACTCTGTCGATCCCCCGCTGTGAAGGGCTCTATGGCCGTCCGGTCTTAGCC
>JAMCYS010000052.1 GCA_023473795.1 Chloroflexota bacterium
GAGGCGGCATTCCGGTGGAGGCGTCGAGGAAGTACTGGCCCGCGAAGGCCTCGCCCGAGGGTGGCGCGTAGCTGCGCAAGAGAATCGCCGGCGGGGTCACGCTCGTCCAGTGGCTGCTCCCATCCGTGATGCGCAAGATGGCGCGGTTGCTCACCGCCCAGCCGGTCGTCGTGTCAACCATCTTCAGGGATAGCAGGGCCACGGGTGCGCGAGCGGCCGCCGCCGTGGCGGCGGCCGGGCTGGGCGCGGCGACGCCCGTCGTCTGGGGCGCGAGCGGCGGCTTGGCGGCGATGCCGGGCATATCCCTGGCCATTGTGGCGATCGCAACCAGCAAGAGGCCGACCAAGCCGATCCAGATGACCAGCGTCGTGCCGCTGGCCAGCACACGCGCGGCGCGCCAGAAGGGCTGCCAGCGCTGCCGGTTGCCAACCTTGGCCATCACCCGCGGCTTGAGCGTTGCCGGCACCCTCGCGGCCACGGTGGGCCTGGCGAGCCGCGCAAGCGACCCGGTCAAGCGCCGGTCCAATTCGAGGCGACGCCGGCACTCCGGGCAGCCGTCTAGGTGGCGACTGACGCTTTCCTTCTGGTAGTTCTCCAGTTCTCCGTCCAAATACAGCGGCAGCAGCTCGCGGACTTCCTGGCAGTTCACGCTTCTGCCTCCTGGTTCAGCCGCAGGTAGACCTCCTTGCCCTTTCCTGCTGGGCCAAACCGCACTCCTTCGCCCCCAACCGTTTCACCCTTCTGCCTTTGTGACGCGCAGGGGGTATCAACAGTAACAGCGTCGGGGATCGGGGTGGGCCCTACTCGACCTCTTCCCGCGGCTCGGACCGCTCCGGACGGCGCAAGATCGCCTGCAGCACCGGTGGCACGATGAGGGCGGTGACGAGGCTCATCATCACCACGTCGGAGAACAGCTCGTCCGTGAGCGCCCCGGTGGCCCGGCCGATTCCCGCCACCACCAGGCCGACCTCGCCGCGCGGCACCATCCCTACCGCTACCACCGCCAGTTCCTTCCGTTTCAGGCCGGCGCCGCCGGCGGCGGCGCCCAGCATCTTGGTGATGATCGCCAGCAGGGTGAGACCGGCAGCGAAGGCCAGACGGGTGGGGTCAAGAAAGAGCGCCGGATCCACCTGGGTGCCGGAAACCACGAAAAAGAAGGGCACCAGCACGTCGTAAAGGGTCCCCGCCTGCCTTTCCAACTCCTCGCGGTCGCGAGCCTCCGCGAAGACCATGCCGGCCAGGAAGGCGCCCACGATTGCCGCCAGGCCCAAGTAGCCCGCGGCCACTGCCAGGCCCAGACAGACGGCCAGGGCAACGGCAAAGCGGGAGTTGGGCAGGCGCAGGTCGTCCAGATGGTCGTCGAAGCGTATCAGGGCTCGCCGGCCGACGAGGACGACCAGCGCCGTGAAGCCAAAGGCTTCGACTGCCAGCACCACCACCGACACCGGGGAGAGCCCGCCCGTGGCCAGACCGCTCACCATCGCCAGCACCAGCAGGCCAAGGATGTCGTCGACGACGGCTGCCCCCAGAATGATGCGGGCCGCATCGGTGGTCAGCTGGCCAAGGTCGCCCAGCACCCGCGCGGTGATGCCCACGCTGGTGGCGACGAGTGCCGCCCCGAGGAAGAGAGCCGCGGGCAAAGGTTCGCCCAAAGCGGTGCCGAAGAGGTAGCCCGCGCCTAGGGGCAGCACCACCCCTCCCAGGGCGACGAGCGAAGCCCGTTTGCCGACCTGCAGGATGTCGCTCAGTCTGGTCTCCAGGCCCACCGTGAAGAGGAGGACGATCACGCCAATCTCCGCCAGAATCTCCAGCGCTCCTCCGAGCGTCTCCTCGGCCAGGTGATAGTCGCCGAGCGCGGCAATCATCGCCGGGCCCGGCAAGCCAATCAGTCCCAGGGCGTGCGGCCCCAGAACCACGCCCGCCAGTAGCTCGCCTACGACCGATGGTACTGCCAGCCGCAGGCATACCTCCCCGGCTATCTTGGCGGCGACGAAGATGATGAATACCTGCAGCAAAACCTCGCCTAGAGCCAAGCCTATCCCCCCATGGTCTGGTTAGCCCGAACTGTCGCCGAACCCGAGCCTGTCCGCGTGGCGTTGCGTTCTTAGGCGTCTGGCAGGCGGCGGTCGCTATCGGGTTCGGTTGCCACGCCGGCGTTCGGCCCAGTAGAGCAGGGCCGAGATGGCCACAATGTACGTGAGAGTGCCGGTGAACCCATCTATAGCATAGCCGATCACCGGGGTGGTGGCCAAACGGCAGGCGGCGCTAACGACCGCCGTGGCGACGACCGAGAAGACGTTGATCAAGCTGATCGCACTTCGGCGAATCTGGGGAGGTCCCGCCGTCTGGCCAAAGGAGAGCGCCGCGCAAAGCAAGTAAGCGCCCATCGCGGCGATGACAAAGGCGAAGACATAAGCCAGCCTGGGAACGCCGAAGTAATCGACCGATATGGCGCCCGCGGACCAGGTGGTCAGGGTATAGCTGAAGGGCACGTCAATGGTGCGGACGGCGTGCCCCAACGCGTTGAGGAAATCCACGCTGCTCCCTTCTCGCACTGTCGGCGGTCCGCGCCTGAAAGGCGCAGCGGACTTCTGGGGCGAGCAATGACCTCTCCCGCGGCGAACACAGCGGACCCTTGCTGGCACTCAGGACGCGTGCTAGACTGATTGTGGTCGGCGCAAGAGACGCCGAACCACGCTATCGACGTAGTGCAGGGAGGTTGCCATACCATGCTTAGCGTCGACGAAGCCGCCCAGATGATCGACCATTCGATCCTGCTGCCCGGCCAGAGCGACAAGGACTTGGAGGCGGGCATCGAGATCGCGCGCAAGTACCATACTAAGTGCGTCGTGCCTAAAGCCCATCAGGCGGTGAGGGCGAAGGAACTGTTGCAGGGCTCCGGCGTGCGGCTCTGCCTGCCCATCGGCTTTCCCCAGGGCTTCAACCTGCCCGAGGTGAAGCGACTGGAGGCGGAATTAGTGCTGCGGCAGGGCGCGCAGGAACTGGACATGATGATCAATACCTGCGCGCTCAAGTCCGGCGATTACGCGCTCGTGGAGCGGGATATCCGCGGCGTCGTCGAGGCGGCCGCGCCGTACGGGGCGCCTGTGAAAGCCATCATCGAGACCGACGTTCTCACCGACGAGGAGAAGGTGACGGCGGCCAAGATCGCCGAACAGGCCGGCGCCAAGTTCGTCAAGACCTCCAGCGGCACTCTGCCCGGCGGCGCCACGGTGCACGATACTAGATTGCTGCGCGCCACGGTCGGCCCGGGGGTGGTCGTCAAAGCCTCGGGCTGGGTGACCGACGCCGACAAGTTTCTGGCCCTCTTCGACGCCGGGGCGCGCCGCTTCGGCACATCGTTCACGGCAACCATACTGGAGGGCTTGCGGCACAAGCTGGCGACCCAGTCGTAGGCCGGCCCGCAGGGCCGGGTTCTCCACCATTTGCTTCATCGTGCCGCCCCGGGCGGCGGCTAGGCCAGGCCCGGGGCGGCTGCCGCTCCGTATCTCGCCCCAATTCACCGTGTTCCTGTAGGCATCGGGCGACAGCGTTGCCGCGCTTCGCGAGACCACGTCGCCGTTGGCCTCTCCCACTTGCCCCGTGTTGCTCTTGACAAGCGGTTAATGAGTCTCTATACTGCATCGTGCATGCAGCATGTGGACGGATCGTTCGGCTTGCTGCCGCCTGGAAGGTGAGGAAGATACTTTGAAGGCAGGGCCGCCTCTTAGCCAGTATCCAGACCTAGGAGATCGGGTCTATTACTTGCTGCGCGAGCAGATCCTCACGGCCAAACTGCCCCCCGGCAGCCTGTTGCTCGGCGTCGAGCTGGCACGGGACCTCGGCGTCAGCCGTACGCCTGTTGCCGACGCCCTTAACCTGCTGGCTTCTGAGGGCTTGGTGGAGGTCGTGCCCCGTAAGGGCTACTTCGTCACCACCTTAGACATCCAAGCCTACTTGGACCTAATGGACGCCCGCCTGGCAATCGAGATGGCGGCGGCGGAGCGCGGCATCGCCAAGGCGAGCGAGGCGCAACGCGCTGCACTGAGGCAGCAACACGCCAAGGTGAGCGAGTTCAGTGCTGACTCAGAGCGCCCGCTTGACTACCCGGAGTGGGCGGGCCGTGACGCGAGGTTTCACGAGCTGCTGGTCGAGACTTCCGGCAACCCGTACCTGATGGAGGCATATGGCCGCCTCAGCGCGCGCGCCCAGTTGGCCTACATTCGCTTCTCGCTTAGCGCCGGCATTCGGCCCGTGGCCGACAGCGTTGGCGAGCACGAGGCCATCCTCGCGGCTTTCTTGGCTGGTGATCTGGCCGCCCTCCAGGTGGCAATTACGACCCACGTCGACCGCTTGCGGCAGTTCCACGCTGCCAGGTCCCAAGCGATCGCCGCGCGACCGCTCGCCCAGCAGCAGCCGGCCGCACGTGTGAGCAAGCGCTTGCACTGGCCCGGCCGAAACCGACCCGCGGAGGGGTACTAGAGGCTACCGTCGCTGCTGACTCGAGGCGACCTCCCGACTCAGGCACCCGGTGAGCGGTCAAGCCAGTGCTGCCCGGCGCCGCCCGCGTTATTGGGCGGTGCCCGGCCAATCTCTAGTTGACAGAAAGGAGACGGCGTGATCGAGCCAAACTTCGAGCGTATCAGGGCCATGCTTCTGCGCCGGGGCGAGCCGGACCGAGTACCGCTCGCCGACATCAGCGTGCATAACCTACACAAAGAGGCCATTCTCGGGCGACCCCTCAAGACCCTGGCCGACGAGGTGGAGTTCTGGCGGGTCGCCGGCTACGACTGGGTTCCCCTCCATCAGGGTCTACAAGAGACTCCGTTGATCAAGAAGCAGGCGATGCACAGCATCGAGGCCAACTATGCCGCCGACACGTCCGACAACCAGGAGCGGCAGTGGGCCACCGGCGCCAAGAGCATCGTGCTCACCGGCCGCGACCTGGACGCCCTCGACTGGCCCGACCCTGACAACCTGGACTATAGCCAGTTCTCCCAGTTGGGCTCCTTGCTGCCCGCCAACATGGGCGGCGTCGCCGTCCTAGGCAAGATCTTCTCCTCCGTCTGGTGGCTGATGGGGCTCGAGGGTCTGAGCATGGCCCTGGTGGACGAGCCCGACCTGGTGCCGCGCCTCTTCCAGAAGGTGGGCGAGTTCCAGACGCGCGTGCTCGAGAACATGCTCAGTTTCGACGCCGTCAAAGTGGTCTGGCACGCCGACGACATCGCCTACAAGAACCAGCCGATGATCAGCCCCCGCCTGCTGCGGGCGCACCTCTTCCCCTGGTACGTCAAGATGAACCGTCTCACCCACGACAAGGGGCGTATTGTGGTCTACCACAGCGACGGCGCCCTGCAGCAGGTGATGGAAGACATCGTCGCCGCGGGCTTCGATGGTCTAAATCCCATCGAGCCACCGGCTATGGACATCAATTGGGTGAAGAAGGAGTACGGCAAGCACCTGGCCATTATGGGCAACATTGATCTTGGTTACACGCTGACACGGGGTACCCCGGATGAGGTCAGGGCCGAGGTTCGCCAGCGCATCCACGACCTGGCGCCGGGCGGAGGCTACGGTTTGGCCTCCAGCAACTCGGTTCCGGAGTACGTGCCGCTCGCCAACTACAACGCGATGCGCGAGGCGACCTTCGAGTACGGCCGCTACCCGATCACGGTCTGAGAGGGTGGACGCCGAAAGGGGGTGGTATCGCCTGCTGGTGCCGGCAACTCGGCGTTTCCCCGAGTCGTAGCGACCCAAGCGGTTCCGTCATCTCCACAGATAATCTGTGAAAGGAGTTCGCGGACAAGCAATGAGCGCACTAATCGGCATACTGATGCTCGTTTTGTTCCTGGCGGTCGTGATCTTGATCATCAGGGGCGAGAGTCCGATCATCTCGCTACTGGTGCTGGCGATCGCCTGGGCCCTTCTGGCTGGTGTCCCAATTGTCGGCGAAGCCGGCAAGGACATTCTCAGCGGCGTTCTGCAGAAGGGCGGCACCGACTACGCGTCTTCCATCGTTATCATCGTCTTTGGGGCCTGGTTTGGACAGACCCTAGTGAAGACAGGCATCGCGGAGAACATCATCCGCGGGGCGATCGAGCTGGCCGGCGACCGGCCGGTGGTCGTCGCGATGGTGGTGTCGGTCACCGTCGGTCTGCTCTTCACCTCAATTTACGGCGTGGGCGCCGCCATCGCCATCGGCGTTATCGCCCTGCCGATCATGATGTCGATGGGCATCCCGCCCTGGGTGGCGGCGCCGGCCTTCACGATGGCCATCGGCGCCGGCAACTACATCAACCTGGTCGAGTTCAACATCTTCAAGCCCATGTTCCCGGGCATTGCCTACGACCAGCGGTACTTCACTTTCGCCATAGTCGGCTTCGCCGTCTACGTGCTGGCCGCCTGCGCCATGTCCGTCTACCAGCTGCAGCTGCGGGGCGTGCGCAAGTACTCGTCGGTCAACGTGGCCCCGCCGGTGGCGGCCCGGATCAAGATCCAGTGGTACGCCTACCTAGCGCCGGCCGTGCCGGTGGTGTTGGTGATGGCCTTCGCGTGGCCGATGATCCCGGCCTTCATCGTCGGCACCGTGTACGCCCTGACGGCGACCCACTTCGGCAAGCGCTCCGTACGTGACAGCGTCGACCTCTTTCATCGGGCGTTCTACGATGCCTTCCCGGATATCGCTACCATCGCGGCGTTGTGGATTATCTGCGGCATGTTGATCGTTGCCGGCCAGCTGCCTCAGGTTCAGGCGGTTCTGGGCCCGGTTATCAATCCGGTGCTGCCCAGCACGCCTCTGGCCGTCTCCATCTTCTTCGCTCTGTTGGCGCCTCTGGCCATCTACCGCGGTCCGTTCTCGGTCGTGGGCACGGGCGCGGCCGTCCTGGCGATGTTCCTGAACGCCAAGGCGGTTTCACCCGTCTATCTGTTCTCGGTCTGGCGCGGCGCGCTCTGCCTGCAGGGCAGCCAGGACCCGACCAACTCCTGGACGCTGTGGACCATCGGTTACACCAAGGTCACGCACGGCCAGTTCCTGAAGACCGCCCTACCGTTCGGCTGGGCGATGGTCGCGATCAACGCCTTCATCGCCTACTTTATGTTCGCCGGCGTCTAGTCGCCGGCCACTGCTGTCTTCCTGCCTGCCGGGCGGGAGACAGCCTGTCCAACTCAGCTCGGCCGGGCAGGCGCCTCTGACCGGCCGAGCTTACTCCAGGAGAACACCAGTGAGCGAGCGCACCTACCGTATCGGCATCGACGTCGGCGGCACCTTCACCAAGGCGGTGGTGATTGACAACGATACCCAGGAAGTAATCGGCAAGTCCTCCGTCCTCACCACCCATTCGGCGGCGGAGGGAGTCGCCAAGGGGGTGATCTACATCTTCCAACGCGCGCTCACTGATTTCGCGGTCGATCCCAGGAAGGTCGTCTTTCTGGCACACAGCACCACCCAGGCCACCAACGCCCTGCTGGAGGGCGACCTGGCGCCGGTGGGCATTGTCGGCATGGGCGGTGGCCGGGTCGGCGGGCTGCTGGCCAAGAACCAGACGGTAATCGGCGACATCGCCCTCGTCACCGGCCGGCACCTCAAGACGTACCATACCTTCGTCAATACGGACAAACTGACGCCGGAGGAGGCTAAGCGCGCCATCGAGGAACTGCTGGCCAAGGGGGCCAAAGTCATCGTCGCCAGCGACTCGTTCAGCGTGGACGACGCCAGCAACGAAGCCATCGTGATGACCGCGGCCGAGGGTCTTGGCGTGCCCTCTACCGGCGGTAGTGACATCAGCAAGCTCTACGGCCTGACCATCCGCACCCGCACCGCGGTGATCAATGCCAGCATCCTACCCAAGATGCTGGAGACGGCCAACATGACAGAAAGTAGCGTTCGCCGGGCGGGCATCGAGGCTCCCTTGATGATTATGCGCGGCGATGGTGGGGTGATGGATACCGCCGAGATGCGCCGCCGGCCCATTCTCACCATGCTCTCCGGCCCCTCGGCCACCGTCGCCGGCGCCCTGATGTACCTGCGGGTGTCCGACGGCGTGTTCTTCGAAGTCGGCGGGACCAGCACCAACATCGGCGTGATCCGTAACGGCCGGCCGACCATCAAGTCGGCCGAGGTTGGCGGTCACCGCACCTACGTCAATTCGCTCGACATCAGAGTGCTCGGCATCGCCGGCGGCAGCCTGGCGCGCGTGCAAGGCAATCAAGTAGTCGACGTGGGACCGCGCAGCTGCCACATCGCCGGCTTGCCCTACGCCGCCTTCGCCGCCCCGGGGGAGATGGAGGAGCCCGAGCTGATCTTCATCCAACCCAAACCCGAGGACCCGGCGGACTACGCTGCTGTCAAGACCAAGAGCGGCAAGGTTTTCGGCATCACCAACACCTGCGCGGCCAACGCTTTGGGCCTAGTCAAAGAGGAGTATTACTCGCACGGCAACCGCGAGGCGGCTCGCCTGGCCATCTCTCCTCTGGCCGAGCAGCTGGGGGTCTCTATCGACGAGGCGGCCCGGCGCATCCTCGACGTCGCCACCGACAAGGTCATTCCGGTCATCAACACCCTCGTCCAGGAGTACGAGCTGGACCGCGATCAGGTGATGCTGGTGGGCGGCGGCGGCGGCGCGGCGGCCCTGATTCCCCACACCGCGGAGCGTATGGGGTTCGGCTACCGCATTCCCCAGGACGCTGAGGTGATGTCCTCCATCGGCGTCGCCCTGGCGATGGTGCGCGACGTGGTCGAGCGAGTGCTGATCAACCCCTCGGTCGACGACATCGCCGCCATCAAACAGGAGGCCCGTGAGGCGGTGATGAAGGCCGGCGCCAACCCGGATACCCTGGAGGTCTTCGTCGAGATCAACCCCCAGACCGGTCGGGTGCGAGCCACGGCGATAGGCACGAGCGAGATGCGCGCTCAGGATCTGTTGAAGAACGTAGACGAGAGTGAGGGCCTGAAGATCGCCGCCCAGTCTATGAACTTGTCGCCAGAAAATGTGCAATTGAAGGCCAGCACCGGATTGGTGCACGTCTATCAAGGGCTCGTGGCAGAGAAACGCCTGCGCTTCTTTACCAGTCGTCGCTATCCTGTACGAGTCCTCGACCGCCAGGGCTTCATCAAGGTGCAGCGCTCCGATGCCTCCGTCTACCAGTTCTCGGCCGGCATGGCGCTGGCCGGTTTGAAAGAGACCTGGGACAACCTCACCATCTACAACGGCGACTCGATAATCTACCCCGACCTATTCCTCATCGTCGGCAGCCACGTGGTGGACCTGAGCGGCGTGCAAAGTGTCGAGCATGCCTCTGGCCTGGTCAACGCCGAGCTGGATGGCTTGCGCCCCGACGAACCGGTGGCGGTGGTGGGCGTGCGCGGCCAGAGGGGGCTGTCATGACGGGCACGGCAGGCGAGTTGCTGGCCGCCGTCGTCGCCGTCGGCAGCGAGCGCCGTTTTGCCCGGCTGACGCTGGAGGATGATCCCTTCGCGCCACGCCTGGGCGGGCACGAGGAGGAGGCGCTCTCCTACGCCTTCGTGGCGGGCCAGACTGCTGCGGACGAGACGGCCAACGCCTACGGCCGGGACCCGGAGGCGGTCGCGGCTGCCCTCGGCTTAGCGGTCAACCGCGATTCCCTTGAGGCCAAGGCGGGGAGCTCCGTCCGTCTCTCCGAGTACGGCGACCGCCCGCCTGAGATCGTGCTCCACATGGATTCGCTCGACGCCGCCCAAGAGACGATCCAGGCGCATGGCCTGGAGTCGCTGCTCGGTTTTTCCGACCCCCAGCCGGCCCAGGTGGCCCACGAGATCTATCACCACTTGGAGACCAAACACCTGACCGCGGGCACCGCCGGCTTCCGTCTCCCCGTGCTCGATCTGGGCCCCTTGCACCTGCGGCGCACTTTCCCCTCGTTGAGCGAGATTGCCGCCGATCGCTTTGCCATTGCCTTGCTCGGCCTCCGGGTGCCGCCGCGAGCGATCCACTTCCTAGTCGTCTACCAGCACAATCCAGCCTACGCCTGGCAGCTACTGGATAGACTGCGCTCCCTGCCAGAGTAGTGCGCCCGCCCGCGTGGACCGTCGATTTGCGGACGAACCGCTCGCACTGGGTTGCAGCAACAATCGGGTGGCTGCCATACTAGACAGGCGAGCCATTTGTCATTCTGAAGCCCGCCGCAAGGCGGGCGAAGGATCTGCTCGCTGCCGAGCTGGTAGCCTACTACTGCCGTTGGTTTGGCGGGAGAGGCCCGTCCTCGTACTCCTCAGATTTCTCGTCCCGCCCCCCTTGCGGGGGACATGGCCGAGGCGGGACTCGGAATGACACGGCCGTAGCTAGGTCTCCTAACCAGCTAGTCCTTGATTTATAGTGCCACCACTGTACTGGGTTCTGGCATTCGTGCATAATCCCGTAGGGGCGGGCGGGCAGAGACGCCCGCCCGCCAGCGGCCGCGGCCGCCGTAGCGGCGTAGTTGCCAGCTCGGCGTGGGGATTAGACGGGCGGGCGGGTACGGAGCCCCGCCCCTACCGCCATACCTGCCAGTTATGCACGGATGTCAAACTGGGTTCGCTTGACTGCCGGCCCTTGGGCGCTTAGAATCAGCTTGTCTGCCTTTGCTGCCCCGTGCGTGGCAGTCAGTCCTCCAAATAGGGTGCAGTGTGAGGTAGCCTATGCCAGGGTCCTTTGAGCCGCGCCTGTTGGCCACCACGCTGGGCAGTCTGCCTCACCGTGACGTGACCCGGGCGACGGAGCTAATTCTCGAGTACACGCCGGAGATTCCCGCCTGGGTGCAGCTCCCCAAACGCGGCGAGAGCATGCTGCGCCAGTTCAACGATGGCCTTCCGGGCTACATCGCGGGCGACGGCAGGCCCCACTTCGACACCGCCCGTTCCGACTTCGAAGAGGCGCTGGCCGACTTTTACACCCTCTACCTCGGCGTGACCGAGGACTTGGACGAGGAGGCGCTGGCGGTTTTCGCTCTGCCGGCCGAGCAGGCGCGTGGTCTCTACGAATTGGAACGGCTGCTGCCCGAGAGCGGCATCGTGCCCGTGGCCGTCAAGGGGCAGGTCACCGGTCCCTTCACCCTGGCCACTAACCTCACGGACCAGGACTTTCGCGCCGCCTACTACGACGAGCGCCTGCGAGACGTCATCGTCAAGATGATTGGCCTTAAGGCGCGCTGGCAGGTGCGCCGCCTGCGGCGCCTGGCTTCGCGGGTGCTGATATTCATGGACGAGCCCGGCCTGCTCGGGTTCGGCAGCGCCCAGTACATCTCGATCAGTCGCGAGGACATAGTCCGCGACCTGGACGAGGTGGCCGCGGCCATACACGAGGAGGGGGCCCTCGTCGGCGTGCACTGCGAAGAGAACACCGATTGGTCGCTGCTGATGGCGTGCGACCTCGACATCCTCGACTTCGACGCCTACGGCCACCTGCAGAGCGTGCTGCTCTACCCAGCCGATCTCGCGGCTTTCCTCGCCCGCGGCGGCAGCCTGGGCTGGGGGCTGGTGCCGACTCTGGACCGAGAGGCCGCGGCCGCGGAGACGGTGGAGGGCCTGTCGGCGCGCTTCGAGCAGGGCCTCGACGAGCTTGAGCGCCGGGGGGTGAGCCGAGACCTCCTCCTGCGGCGAGCGCTACTCACTCCCTCCTGCGGCGCGGGCACGCTCACGGAGGAGCTGGCGGAACGCGTGCTCCAGCTACTGAGCGAACTGTCTTCATCGCTGCGGGCGCGCTACGCCTGAGGGAGCGACGGGGGGAGGGGCAATGGCCGCTGAGGCGACGCACGCGCTGCTGAGCGACTTACTGCGGCAGGAATTTGCCGGCCCGGACGAGCCTCTGGCTGCCTACATCGCCGAACACAGCAACCTGCCCGGGCCAGCCGGAAACTTGACTTTGGCACACCAAGTGGCCCGGGTCTTCGGCTCTGCGGCCGCGGAGCGGCCGCAACCCGTCTGGGACTTGCTGGCTCGCTGGGCCTCGCTGCCGCTCACGGTTGCCCCGGTCAACTCCCCGCGCGAAATGCTACCTGCCGTGGCGGCGCTGGCGCGCGGTGTGGTGGGCGCGGCTTTGCCGGAGTGGCGGCCGCTGGCCCTGGAGGCGCTGCGCCGGCAGGCCGGCGACTCTCGCTGGCGCACGCGGGAGCTGGTAGCCCAGGGCCTGCAAGCCCTGCTCAGAGTGGATTTCTGGAATACGGAGGAGGCCCTGGCAGGCTGGGTCGCGGACGGCGAGGCTCTCGAAATGCGGGCGGCAGTCGCCGCTTTGGCCGAGCCGGACTTGCTGGCCGATGGCCGGCAGGCTAGCGCCGCGCTGTCGCTCCACCGCACCGTCTTGGATCGGCTGCTGTCTTTCTCCCAGGAGGCGCGGCGGGGAGAGTCCTTCCGGACGCTCCGCCAGGGCCTGGGCTACTCGCTCAGCGTCGTCGTGGTCGGGGCGCCCGCGGAGGGATTCCTCGCTCTCCGTGCACTCGCGACCACGCCCGATGCCGATGCCCGTTGGGTCGTCAAGGAGAACCTCAAGAAGGCCCGACTGCGGCGGGCCTTTGCGGAGGAGGTCGGTGCGCTGCTGGCGCTACTATCGCAAAGCGAGCCGACTGCTGCCCGCAAGCGACGGAAGTGAATACTGGAGGGGCGCAATGCTGGTGACGGAGTATGCCGCCTATGCCCTGGGGATGGCCTTCGATAGCCTGGAACAGGTAATGGCTGACGTGAACGACGAGCAGTTGTGGTGGGTGCCGCCGGGTCGGGCCAACCCTATCGGCGCTCTCTACTTGCACACGGTTTATGACGTCGACGCCATTGTGAACCGCATGTTCCAGGACAAGCCGCCTCTCTGGGAGCGGGCCGGCTTCGCCGAGAAGGTGGGCTGCGGCATCGACCTCAACCTCGACCTCGACCTCGACCTCGACTGGGCGCGCAGCGTGCGCTTCGACCTGGCGGCGGCGCGCGAGTATGCCATCGTGGTGCAAGCAGATGCCCAAGCCTACGTCCAGTCGCTCACCCCGGAGGATCTCGACCGCATGGTGCCCAGCGAAATGAGCGAGCGCACGACCTTGGGACAGCTGCTGCAGGCCTTCGTCATCTGGCACGTCGACGTGCACTGTGGCGAAATCTCTGCCCTCAAAGGCGTGCTGGGATTCAAGGGCTACCCGTTCTAGGGCTAGTCTCCGCGCATCGTTCCCACAAGTCCCAGAAACAGGCGCAGGAACGGAAGCATCAGCAGGCCCGCTAGCCCCACGCTGAGCAAGCGGAGCGGGGTAGATGAGTACTGAGGCCAGCACTCGCGCGCCCGCCTTGGCAAAGGCCAGGGCTGTGGCCCTACCGATTCCCGTAGAGGCGCCGGTAACGACAACCACTTGCTCAATCAACTGCCGTGGCACGCTGCTTTCCCCCATCGCCAAGATCGTGGCTAGCTGACGGCAAGATTCGTACCTGTGGTGCCGGCATGGGGAGGACTTCGTCTATCTCGTGCGCTTAGCCAGAGGCAGGCTGAAGTAGAAGATGGAGCCCTGCCCGGGCTCGCTGACGAACCAGATGCGCCCGCCGTGCGCTTCCACGATCTGCTTGCTCAGGTGCAGGCCCAGGCTGACGATGCCGAGGTAGCCCGGCACTCCCGCCGGCACGGGCTCGTAGAACGGCTCGAAGACGTGTTCCTGTCTCTCGCTTTCAATGCCTACGCCGTAATCGTGCACGGACACGATGGCCTCGCGGTCGCGCTCCTCGGCCTTTACTTCCACCGGGCCGCCCGAAGGCGAGTAACGTACGGCGTTCTCCAGCAGGTGTCCCAGGACATCGCTGATCAGGCCCATATCTGCCACCACGGGCAGCGGCCCGCTACTGTCGAAGCTGACGTCGTGCAGCTCCGTCGTGGCGTCGAGACGCTGGCTTACGTCGCGCGCTAGCGCGGCGAGGTCGAAGCGGACTCTCTCTAGGACCGGAGGTCCGGGCCGCAGGCGCACCACGGCCAGCAGATCGTTTAGCAGGCTAGTGATCCTTTCGGTCTGCGTGTCGATGATGGCCAGAGCGCGCTTCTCCTTGTCGTTCCGGTTATTGGCCCGGGATAGGATTTCGGCCCAGCCCTTTATCGTCGTTACTGGGGTCCGCAGTTCGTGCGCCGCCGCCGACATGAACTCGTCGCGCACCCGGACCGCTTCCCGCAGTTCGTGGTACAGATTGGCGTTCTCGATTGCCACGGCGAACATGTCGCCCAGCGTGCTGTTGAACTCCAGATCGAGCGGCGTGAAGCGGCGTTGTTGCCGGCTGAAGTAGCTGACCACGCCCACGAGACGGCCGCGGCTGATCAAGGGCACGGCCAGAACGCTGCGCATGCCCTCCCGGGTATAGAGTTCGCGGGCCTCCGGTAGTGAGAGTGGCTCGACGTTCTCGATCGCCTGGATTGTCTGGGTGCGAGCGGCCAACGCCGTCACCAGAGGCGAATCCAGCGAAAGGCGCTTCTCGCTCGCGACCATCGAGTCCGATAGGTTGCGCTGGGAGAGCAGGACCAGCCAGAGGCCGTTATCTTCTGCCAGCCAGAGGCTGACAGCGTCGGCGCCGGTGACGCGCAGGCCCTGGTCGAGCACCGTCGCCGCTACTTTCTCCAGCTCCACCTCGTTCACCAACCCCCGGGCGACGCTTGCGACGGCGATGTTCTCCTGCTCTCGACGTCGTTCCGCCGTCACGTCGTGGGCGACACTCACCCCCAGGACCAACTTGCCCGAGGCCTCGATGACCGGCGCGCCGCTGACGCTGAGCGTATGCTCCGTGCCGGTGGCGTCCCTGAGTACCACCTCGGAGCCCGTGAATTTCTCGCCGGCTAAAGCACGTCGCCACGGCGATTGCGCGGCGGATAGCGGCGTGCCGTCGGGGTGGCGGAGCCGGACCCTCTGTTCCAGCTCCGCCAAGGGGCGATCCACCACGTCACTTCCCGTCGCGCCCAATAGGCGCAGAGCCGCGGGGTTGGCCTCCACGACGATGGCCTCGGCGTTGGCTACGAGCACGGAGTCTCCCATACTGGCGATCACGGCCGCCAGCTGCAGGGCGCGCTTTTCCGCCTCGGCGCCCAGGCGGCGTATCTCTTCCTGGCGCTGTTCAACTCGCTCCCCCATCGCGTTGAAGGCCTTCCCCAGGTCCTCCAGTTCGTCGCCGGTGCGGACGTTCGAGCGATGGGTCAGATCGCCCTCACCCAGCGCCCGAGCATCCTCCCTAAGCCTCGCCAGCGGCGCCGTCAGTAGCCTCGCCAGCAGAATGGCCAGGATGACGCTGAAGGCGAGAATGAGCGCGAAGCCCGTCATCTGCCCCTGAAACGTTTGCGCGGCCGGAGCGAGGGCCACGTCGGAGGGCGCGGTGACGCCGACTGCCCAGCCGTAGTCGGGTGTCGGCACGAAGGCGCCCAGGCGACGCTCGCCCGAGACTGGGCTGGTGAATTCGGGCACCGTCACGGGCTGCCCGCCCAGGGCCTGTTTCACTGGGGCAAAACCGGCAAAGACACCGGCCTGGGCGGAGTTGAGATTGGGGCGGTCCGTGTCGAAAGCGAGCCTGCCCTGGCGGTCGACCAGAAAGATCGTCCGCCCAGGCTGCAGGGATAACCTGGCGAATCTGGCCGCCAGCTGGTCGGTGAGCATCACGACGCTTACTACGCCGATCGGCTGCCCCGAGATGCCCCGGATGGGCACCATCGCTACCACGCCCAGAACGTTGGGGCGCCTGAGGTCGAGCACGTCTGAAACCGCCGGCTTGTTGGTGGCCATCGCCTGCTGGAAGGCGGCGCGGTCGGCGATGTTGACCCGTGGCTCGGCCGGTTGAGTGAGACTGCCCCAGCCCCGGTTGTCACCGGCGGCATCGAAGACGTGAATGCCTTCGTAGACCGGGTTGGCTGCCACGAGCGCCGTGAGGTGCGGGTCCAGATCCGAAGGATTCATGGTCTGCACTAGTGGGTCGGCGGCCACCGCGAACCCCAGGCCCACCGCGGCTTCGAAAGTGGAATCCACCTGCACCGCCACCGCCTGGGCAATCAGCAGCTGATCGTCCAACGTCACCTGCCGGCGCTGCGCCAGCGAGTCCTGGTAAGAGAGGAACAGCAGTACCAGCACGGGCGCCAGGAGGAGCAGCAGCCCGGCCAGCATCTTGTTGCGCAGGCTCAAGCGGATCACAGTCAGGCCCTCAAGAAGGATGGTGGGGTCGTGGCTGGCCGCCGAATGACAATCTCAAGTCGGGCACACCCCCACCACGCAGGGCGGCAAGTCGTATGCCAGAGTGACGGGGACTTATGGCGGTGGTTTGGGACTGAGTGAGTAGGTGACACGTATGTCCTCGCGCCCAGGTAGGCGAACCAACGCCTGGATCTGCCAGTCCCCTGGCAGCGAGAGGTATTTACCCTCGCCAGAGTAGCGCCCGTTACCCCGTCCAGCCAGCACCACCTCGGTCGTGCCCAGGCTGCTGTCCGGCGGTGTCAGCAGTAGTGCGACCTTGTCCGCGCCGTCCAGCGGTCGGTGCAAGCTATCCCGCAGGTAGAGTTCAAAGGTGTTGTCTCCCAGCCGGCCGGGAGTGACCGCCAGAATCGTCTCGATGCCATCAGCCTGGGCGCGCAGCACTATCCCTGCCCCGAACGCCTCCCGCGCGGGCTGCAGGCCGGTGAGAAGCGCGGTCGCGCCCAGAATTCCTGCCACCAGCGCCATCTCGCTGCCAACCGCCCAGAGCAGCCGTGTCGACCATTTGCCGGCGTGCGGTCCGGCTAACCGCCGCCGGATTAGCAGCAAGTTGAGCCCCGCCAGGCCGAGTAGCGGGGCCAAGAGGCTAAGCTTGGCGGCGAGTGCCAAACCGTAGGCGGTATCGAGCAAGTTGTTGGGGTCGGCCACCTCGAATGTGGCCCGGTAGATGCCAGTCGCCACGATCACCAGTACCGAGAGGCCCGCCAGACGGGTGAATCCGGCCGCCAGACGATCCACAAGGTCGGTCGAAGCCACACCAGGCAAGCGTCGGGCTGTCCGCAAGGATAGTGTCAGCATCACCAGTCCGCCACCCCAGAGGCAGACCGCCGCGAGGTGGAGCCAGTCTGCCAGCAAGGATAAAGCGGGCTCGTTGGTCCCCGCGGCGTGGCTGCCCGCGCTCGTGGCCAGGAGCAAAGCGGCCCCGAGCGCTAGCGCACCGCCCAGCCACCACCAGGGCAGCGGCCGCCGTGGCGACAGCGACTGGCCGATGGCCAGGCAGCCGCCCATACCGGCCAGAATGGTCACTCGCAGCCAGAGGAGCGCGCCGTAGCGGGTGCCCTGTAACAGGTTGCTCAGTGGCGCCCCTAGCGCGCCGGCAAGGTCCGTATCCGCGCTGGCGGCTGCCTGCAGGACCGCCCCGCCGATGGCGGCCATCATGGCCAAAGCCCAGGCCAGGTAGAGGGTCGAGTAAGGCAGGGCCAATTCCACGTCGGCTACCAGGCTAAGGGCAGTCCGTCCGCTGGGGGAACCGGCCCTGGGCGCTCCTGCCCTCGGCAGGGCGGGGCGCAGCACGGCCGGGTAGAAGGCGATGCCGCCCACGAGTACGGCGATGGCGAGGTAGTCAAGCCAGTGGGCAACGGTCAGCGATGGGTCGGCCTGGTAGTTGTTGGCCGAGAAGTCGCCGTACATGGCCTGCAGCTGCCCCGGCTTGACGATGTCCGTGCCCACTACAAAGGCGAAACTGCCGCCAGTGACGTGCCCATCGATGGTGGAGGTCACCCGGTAGGCTACCGTGTAGATACCTTTGTCCAGGGGCTGCATGGGGACGATGAGAGAACTGGCATCGGAGGGATCGACCGTCGGCGCCCCGGCGGCGTCGCTTCGTTTGCCAGTGCGGTCGAGAACCTTCACCTCCGAGAGTTTGAGTTCCGGCGGTTCGGAGAAATGCAGCACCAGCTGGGTAGGCGGCTGCTCCAGCACGGCATTGGCGGCGGGCGTACTGCTCACCAGCCCCGCGTGGGCCAGGGCCAGAGCCGGCCAGTCCAGCAGCGATAGCGCCGCCGTCAGGATGGCGAACAGCAGCAGCGCCGGGCGCGTGCGCCTGCGGGACCCGTCCCTCACACTGTCTGGCCCTCACCTTTGCCCGCCGGGCGGCGCAGCAGGGCCACGGCGGCCAGCCCGAGCCCCAGCACTGCCAGTGCCACGCCGGCGATCGCCAGCGTTGTGGCAGTGTCGGCGGCGGCGCGCGCGGCGCTCAGGTCGGCGGCTGTCTGCTCGGCCGAGGGCAGCTTGTCGGGGAATTGCAGCCCCTGGGCTGCCGTAACTTCGTCGAACCGCCCGGGTCCGGATTCGAATCGTTCGTCTACGTTCAGGCCCTCTATTTGGCCAGAGAAACGGAAGATGTAAGTGCCCACGAGGGGCGGTTCGTTAAGGAAGCCGACCTCGACCTGGTATTTGCCGCCCAGCGTGCGGGCATAGTGGGCCTGCGCCGTGCTTGGCAAGACGAGCAGCAACGCCCCTACCGACGCCAGTGTACCCAGGGTGGCCAGTAGTCGTCCCATTTGCGCTTGCCTCCTTGCGCCCGCCTCGTCGTGGCGATGGCTAGTCGACGTACGGGCCGCGCAGTCGGATTGGTTCCCGGTGCGGCTCTCCGGCGACTAGGACGAAACGCAGCGCCTGCTGGCCCTCGCTGGTGGCCGAGATGTCCTCACCAGCTCCCAGGGCCAGCAACTCGCCGGCGTGCCCGCTCGCGCCGTCCGCGCCGAACGTGCCGCTGCCCGCGAGCACATAGACGAAGCCGGCGAACTCGGCCGGCACCTGTTCTCGCCACGGCGTGTTCGGTTGCAGGGTGACGTCCAGATAGAGAACCGGCGTGTGCAGAATCACCGGCGAGCCGGGCCCCACGATCACCCTCGTCTGGACGCCCTGCCCGGCGCGTTCAGGCACCTCGTCTGCCCGCAGACTCTGGTAGTCGGGCGCCAGGCCCTTGTCCTGCCGGGCCAGATTCACCCACAGCTGCAAGCCGTGGCTCAGACCGGTGCCGCCGGGCATCTCGGAATGCCAGATGCCCCGGCCCGCGCTTATCTTCTGCAGGCCCCCGGCCGACACCATCTGGTCGGTGCCCAGACTGTCCCGGTGTCCGAACGCACCTTCCAGCACGTAGGTGACTATCTCGAAACCCCGATGGGGATGCTCGGGGAAACCGGCGGGGGGATTGACGTAGAACTCGTCCAACAAGACGAACGGATCCAGCACGCCCAGCTCGTTGGGGATGGCCCTCTTGACGCGTGCCCCGGCGCCCTCCGCCGTCTCGACGGCCCGCACCGTGGCGGTTACATTGCGCTCTGCCATTTGTGACCTCGACCGGCCGCTGTTACTCCCGCGACCGCAATTTAAGCTGAGCAAGAACTGGGCCAGAAGCCTGCCGCCGGGCAGTTTGAGCACACAGCGGGCGGCAGGCTGCCAAGCATAGGTCTGGGTTGCTTAGACGGGCGGGTCGAAGGGTTTGAGACTCACCTGGGCTCGCTTGGCTCGCTCCACCACCTCGATGGTGTTGGCGACGATGGCCTCGAAGATCAGACGCTCCTTTTCGGCACTGGCCAGAGTGGGGTCGCCGCCGGTGCCCAGCGGGCGCATTCGTGCCCCGTACTCCTCGACGGTGGACTTCAATCCGACCATGTCCTGGTCCTGGTAGGGATCGAGGGGGGAGTGGTGCGGCGTGAACTTGGGATCGGGCGGGTGCACGTTGGCCCTGGCTTGGGCCATGTCGACCAGATGAGGATGCGTGTGCAGCATGTGCGAGGTCTCCACCTGTCGGCTGCACCAGCATAGCACCGGCGGTTCGCCAGCAGGCGGCGCAACAGAGAAAGCCCGGACGGGCGGCTGCTGACAGCCAGCGCTGGGCGGTGTAGAATTGGCCCATTCCCGGCGCGGAGGCGGTTCGTCTTGCAGACTGAGCATGTGGTCGGCAACGTCTTTAGCATAGAGCGCTATGCGATCCACGACGGGGGTGGCATTCGCACCATCGTCTATCTTAAGGGTTGCCCGCTGCGCTGCCTCTGGTGCGCCAACCCCGAGGGCCAGCTGGAGTGGCCGCAGCTCTTCTTCTTCCCCGAGCGCTGCATTGCCTGTGGGCGTTGCCTGGCGGTGTGCGAGACGGGCGCCAGCCGCCGTGGCGAGGATGGTGCCATCGCCTTTGACCCGACGCTGTGCCGGGGCTGCGGGCGCTGTGCGGAGGGCTGCTACGCCGAGGCGCGCAAGCTGTTTGGCCGTCGGCTCTCGGTGCCCGAGGTTATGGCGGAGGTCCTGAAAGATAGGGCCTTCTACCGGCAGTCCGGCGGCGGGGTGACGGTTTCTGGCGGCGAGCCTGCCTTACAGTGGCAATTCACGCGTGACCTGCTCGCCGCCTGCCGGGCGCGGGGCCTGAGTACGGCCATAGAGACCTGCGGCCAGGCGCCTTGGCCCCATCTCGAAGCCATCGCCGCCCATTTGGACCTGGCGCTATACGACGTCAAGCACATGGACTCAGCGGCACATCGCCGCCTCACCGGCGTCGGCAACGAGCTGATTCTGGCGAACCTGCGCCGCCTGGCCGAGCTGGGCGTGGAGGTGCTGGTGCGAGTGCCCGTGGTGCCGGGCTGCAACGACTCGCCCGAGAACATCGCCACCTCCGCCGCCTTCGTCGCCGCGCTGCCGGGCCGGGCAGCGATGGAGCTGCTCCCCTACCACCCCTACGGCTCGGGCAAGTACGCCCGCTGCGGTCTGGAGTATGAGCTCGCCGGGCTCGAGCCTCCCGAGCGGGAGCAGCTCGAGCGTTTGGCCGCCTTGGTGCGGGCGGCGGGGTTGTCCTGTCTCCTCGGCTAGGCGGCAACCGCGGATTTCGCCTCCCCCGCCCTGGCGGCTGTTCGCCTCTAGGAGCAATCGACCGGCCGGGGGCAACTGCTGGCATTCGTGCATAATCCCGTAGGAGCGGGCGTCTCTGCCCGCCCGCCAGCCATGTCCCCGAAGCGTAGCGAAGGGGGCGGCCGCGGCCGCCGTAGCGGCGTAGTTGCCAGCTCGGCGTGGGGATTAGACGGGCGGGCGGGTACGGAGCCCCGCCCCTACCGCCATACCTGCCAGTTATGCACGGATGTCAAGCAACTGCTATTGACAAGGCGACCGGCGCGGCGTAGTATGGTAAGCACACGATTGCTGTCAAACGTTGCCCAGGTTAGGCGGTGCGGATGTTGCTCACCGGTAGGGCCCGAGTAACCAGCAAGGAATTGGCGGCGGCGGCCGGCGTCTCCCCTTCCACGGTCTCGCGCGTGCTCAACGGCGTGGCCCATGATATGGTCAGCGAGGAAACGCGAGCAAGGGTCATCCGGCTCGCCGCCGAGATGGGCTACGTGCCCAACGCCGCCGCTCGCCAACTGCGCACGCAGCGAGCCCAGGCTCTCGGTTTGCTGCTGCCTTCCATTGCCCACGAGCTGGCGGGCAACTACCCCCTCTTACAGCAGCTTGCCGGCATCGCGGAGGGCTTCCAGTCGATGGGTTACAACTTCGTGCTCTGCCCCGCCCTCTCGGGCAACGAGCCCATGCGCCTCTTCCGCAACGCCCAGATCGACGGCGTCCTGGTGATGCATCCCAAAGAGGACGAACCTTGCCTGGTGGAGCTGCACGAGGCGGGGGTACCGATCGTGGTGCTCAACGAGTTACCGGCCGACTGCGATCTGCCCTGGGTGGACATCGACAACGTCGGCGGCGCTCGCCAGATCACCGAGCACTTGCTCCAGCGAGGACACCGCCGCATCGGGCACATCTACGGCCGGCCCGGCTACGTCGTGACCGGCCTCCGCATGCGCGGCTACTGCCAGGCGCTAGCAGGGGCCGGAATAGGGATAGACGAGGACTTGCTGGCCGTGGTGCCCGAGCCCGCGCAGGGCCCGCAGGGCACTGAGGCGACCCGCCGTCTGCTCGCTCTGCCCGACAGGCCAACGGCGGTCTTCTGCCACGGCGACCTGCTCGCCCACGGCGCCTTGCGGGCCGTGGAAGAGCTGGGGCTGCGGGTGCCTGAGGACGTGGCCGTGGTGGGCTTCGACGACGAGCCGAGCAGTGCCTACCAGCGGCCGGCCCTGACGACAGTGCGGGCGCCGTTTCGCGAGAAGGGCAGGGTAGCTGCCAGGTTGCTCGTGGAGCTGGTCGAGGGCAGGGTGCTGGCAGAGCGACGGGTGAAGTTGGCGGCCGAACTAGTCGTGAGGGCATCGAGCTAGCTAGTCAACAGCTGATCCGCGCTCAAGGAGGAAGATGAGAAGAAGAGAACGGTTCGTGAGGCAACCGGTTGCGTCGCCACGGTTCTGAAGCCATCGTTGTCAGGTAGAGGTAAATGTCGTGCTAGGGCACGAGAGTGAGGAGAAGAAATGGCTTCCCAACACGGATTGACACCTTTGCAGCGCAAGTCCCTGTCGCGCCGCGCCTTTCTGCTGAAGGTCGGCGCCCCCGCGGCTCTAATGGCTGTGGTGGCGGGCTGCCAGACGCCTGCGGCTGCGCCGACCACGGCGCCGGCCCCCGCGGCAACCCAGGCGCCTAAGCCGGCCGCCACCACGGCACCCGCGCCCGCTGCGACCACGGCTCCCGCCGCCACGGCGGCGCCCGCAGCGGCGGCCACCACAGCCCCTGCCGCCGCGACCAGCCCGTTCCTGCCGCCCGCCGTCAAGGCCAGCGCGCCCATGAAGATCACCTGGTGGAACTGGCACGGCTGGCACAGCGACACGATCAACAAGGTGGCGGCCGAGTACAAGAAGCTCTACGACCAGAACGTCACCCTGGAAACGACCGCCTACCCCGATCAGGTTCAATGCAAGGCGGCAGTTACCGCGGCCATAACTGGTGGCTCAGGTCCCGATCTCTGGTCCACCCTACCGGGCGGCGACATGGTCAGCGTGGCCACCAGCGGCACGGCGATTTCTTACACGGACGAGCTCTTCACCAAGGACCCGGACTGGGAGAAGAGCTACTTCCCCTTTGTCAGAGGCCTGTTCTCCGTGAACGACAAGGTCTGGAGCGCCACGCCGATCAGCAACGCCTATGCCCTCTGGTACAACAAGGGTCTGTTCGACAAGTACAGCGTCAAAGTGCCGACTACCTACGACGAGTTCAAGGCGGCGTCGGCGACCTTCTTGAAGAACGGCGTCACCCCCGTATCGGTGGCCGGCGGCACGGCCTCCCATCCGGACATGATCTTCTACTGGTTCGTGAACAGCCTGGGCTATGCCAACAAGATGTTGCAGGCCGACCTGGGCCAGGCGTCCTGGACGGACCCCCAGCTGGTCGAGGCCATGCAGATCTACGAGGACTTCGGCAAGGCCAACCTCGTGCCTGCCGGCGTTCTGGGCATCAAGGAGCCGGACGCCATCACGCTCTTCGCCAGCGGCAAGACGGCCATGATGCTTGAAGGCAACTGGGCCCGCACCACACTGGCCAAGGCCATCGCGCCCGACGTTAAACTCGGTTTCGTCGTGCTGCCCGCCGCCAAGGCTGGTGCCAAGCAGACGGCCCTGGCCAGCGTGGGCATTAGCACGACCATTAACAAGGCCTCGAAGAACCTGGAAATCGCCAAGTCGGTCGCGCGCTTCGTCACCACGGGCGCCGGGCGAGCCATCTATTGCGGCGGCGTGGGCATCCCGCCCAGCGGGCCGGCCAGCAGCGCCGAGAAAGACCAGATGGCCAAAGCCGTAAACGATCCAGTGTGGCCCGACTGCGTCGACGTCGGCTCCAAGGCCACCGGTCTGCGCCATCTCTTCACGCCAACCGTGGAGCAGGCGTTGGGCCAGGCGGCGGCCACAATACTCAGTGGCAAGGGCAAGGCCGCGGACGTGCTGGCCCAGGTGGAGGCGATCTCCAAACAGGCCGGTAAGCGCAACTTCACCGTGCCACCCTGGAACATGTAGAAACGGCGCGGTCAAGACGATTCTCTGGTTTGGCGGCATACCGCTAGACTCGAGCGCGGTCGGAGCGGGAGACTCTCCCGCTCCGACCGCTAGGAAGGTCAGCGATGGCTTCAGTCACGGCGTCGGCAGCGACCGGCAAACGCAGACAGGCGAACGTGCGGCGCCACGTCACCGGCTACCTCTTCGTGCTGCCGGCGCTCGTGGTCTACAGCGCCTTCGTCGTTTACCCGACACTCTACACCTTCGTCCTCAGCTTCTTCAGTTGGACCGGCATGACGCCGCAATGGGGTCCGTTCGTCGGCTTTGGCAACTTCACCACCGCGATGGCCGACCCGGTCTTTTGGACCGCCATCCGCAACAATATCCAGTTCGTGCTCGTGCGCACGCCGCTGGAAGTGGGCTTCGCTTTGGTGCTGGCAGTGATGCTCAACAACCAGATGAGGGGCTGGCGGGCTTGGCGTACCTTGCTCTTCGTGCCGGTCGTGCTATCCCTCGTCGCTGTGGGCCTGGTCTTTGGCCGCCTTCTGGAAGCCTCAACCGGCGTGCTCAACGTGTTCCTCACCGCCGTCGGACTGAAGTCCCTGGCTCTGCAGTGGTTGGGCGATCCCGACGTGGCCCTCTGGTCGATCATCGGGGTCTCGGTCTGGAAGAACATTGGCTTCAGCATGGTCATCATCCTGGCCGGACTGCAAAGCTTGTCGCAGGAGGTGGTGGAAGCCTCGAGGGTTGACGGAGCCAATGAAGTCCAGTCGACCGTCTACGTGATCATTCCGATGCTGCGGCCCGTCATCGCCATCGCCACCGTGCTCTCGGTCATTTCCGGGCTGAAGGTGTTCGACCTTATCTTCATCATGACTCAAGGCGGGCCGCTGTACTCCACGGAAGTGCCGATGACGCTACTCTACCGCTACGCCTTCACCTTCAACGCGATGGGTCAGGCGGCGGCGGTAGCTGTCATGCAGGCGGCTTTGATCATGTTCGTCTCTTGGCTGCAGCTGCGCTTCGTGCGCGGGGAGGTGGGCTGATGGCTGCCGACGCGAGCGCGCTGGGCCACGCTGAGGCGGCAGCCCGGGCCGACCGCCAGCGCAAGGCCGCCTTGCGAGCCTTGCGCTGGTTGATTGTGATCTTCTTTGTCTTTGTCTCTGTTTTCCCCGCGATCTACATGGTTGTGGTTTCGCTGATGACCAGTCAGCAGATGTTCCAGGCGGTGTTGGTGCCCTGGCCGCTGAACTGGCAGAACTACGTAGATGCCTGGGTCAAGGCCAAGATAGGTGTACTCTACTGGAATAGCATCTACATCTCGACGACATCGGTCGTCCTGACTCTGCTCGTTTGCGCCCCCGCCGGCTACGGGCTGGGGCGGGTGAAGTTCCTGGGCAGGGGCCTCTTCTTCAACTTCCTCTTGCTGGGTTTGACGTTGCCGGTGTCGACGAGCCTGTTGCCCTTATTCTTCAACTTGAAGACCTTCGGGTTGATGAACACGCCCTTTGCCCTGATCGGCCCTTACACGGGCTTCGGCATCTCGTTCGGCGTGTTCATTCTCAAGGGGTTCTTCGAGACGCTGCCGATCGAGATGGAGGAGGCGGCGCGGGTCGACGGGGCCAATGAGTTCCGCATCTTCTGGCAGGTGATGTTGCCCCTCACCCGGCCTGCCCTGGCGACGGTGAGCATCTTCCTCTTCTTGACTAATTGGAACGAGTTCATCTTCGCCCTGACCTTCATCACCGAGCCGTTGATGCGCACTCTGCCGACCGGCATCTACTCGCTGAGCGGCCAGGAGTTCTACGGCAACTACCCTACCCTGGCGGCGGCGTTGGTTATCTTCTCCATCCCGGTGATCGTGCTCTACTTCCTCTTCCAGAGCCAGTTCATCGAGGGCCTGACGGCGGGCGCGGTCAAGCAGTAAGCTGGGGCCGGCAGTATCTGGTACGAAAAGTAGGGGCGAGCTGGTACAAGAAGTAGGGGCGAGCGGCCCTAAAGGACTTCCTACGGTCGCCGGTCGCCCCTACCAATCGCGTCGCCGTTCGTACTGCGGACTTCGGTCCGCTCTTGCCCCTCCCTCCGGCATGGTGACCCTAGGGCCGACCGGAGCCGGGCACGAGGCCCGGCGCTACGGCCCCTTACCTTCGAAAGGCGCTGGCGGACGCCCCGGACTAAGCCGGCTGCCGCACCTCTTGGCCTATCCGAGCGATCAGATCGGGCGAGAGGGGCAGAGCGGCCTTCTCCATAATGGCGCTGAGCGTCAGGAGGTTTTCGTTGCCGACCTGGTTCTCGGTCGAGGCGGCCAGGGCCAAGCGTTCGCCGCTGCCGGCCTCGCTTAGCAATTCCAGCGCGCGCTGGCGGGTGGCCTGGGGGCCCAGGGCGTAGACGGAGCCGGGGAAGCCGATCCAGATGGCCTTGTTGGGCCAGGCTGCCAGCGCCTCGCCCAACGGCAGGTCGCCCATCGGCAAGGGATGAAATGCCTCCACTATGTCCACGGGGCTTCTGGCGATTAGGTCCTTCAGCGCCCCCAGGCGCCCGTCCATGTGTACGGCCATCACCTTGCCGGCGGCGTGGACGAGCGCCGCTTCCTTCTCGTACTCGGGCAGAAAATACTTCTCGAAGATTCTCGGCACCGCCAGGAAGCCGTCCACGTTGTCGCCGCACATCACGATGGACGCGGGCGACTGAGCCGAGATGGCGTACATTCGCTCGCGGCTTCGTGAGATGGCGCGGTAGAGGTCCTCCACCACTTCGGGGTAATCCATCAAGTGGTAGAAGAAGCGGCCGCCCTCGCTGCCCACCCAGTCGATCATCAGCATCTGCATCGGCGAGTGCGGTAGGTTGGCCACGACTACTCCGTCCTCGCCCAGCCAGTCCATCGCCTGCTCGATGGGAAAGTAGTCGGCGACGTACTCGGTGTTCTCGACGATGTACTTGACTACCTGGTAATCCTCGGGTTCCTTGATCCGCCGCGAGGTCTGCCAGGGGGTCACGTCGCGCCAGCTACGATTGACCTTCCACTGGCCAACGCCGGGGTCGCGCCATTCGTCCTCGTAGACGCTGCCCACCGGCGTGTTGAAAGTGCGGCGGATGACCGGCCGGCCCTCCACCACGACCCGGGTCTCCACTACCTCGACATTGTGCAGTCTCTCGACGTAGGCGGGGCGTAGCCAGCAGACGCCCATGCCGCGGTTGCGGGCTTCGCGCTCGGCAAAGCCATCCTGCATGTGGCGCCACCAATGGAAGAACGGTAGCTTGTCCGTCTCCTGACGCCGGGCGGCGGCGAGTATGCGTTGACGCCGGGTCATCTCGGCCATCGGTTATGTCTCCTTAGCGCAAACCCGCCTCCAGGCAGGTCGGCGCGACCATTGTAGCGGCTTGGCGTACGGCCCACAACTGGGAGGCCGACGGCGCGGTCCGGTAGGAGGAATTCTCGGCCAGTGGTCGATTGGGCGATAAGTTGCGCTATCGCCGCCAGTTCTGAGGGCCGGCTGGGCTACCGTTTCTCGGCGACGGGATAGCCTGCGGCCTTCCAACCGATCATCCCGCCGGCCAGATTCCAGACGTTGCTGTAGCCGAGCTTGACCAGTTCCTTAGCCGCGATGGCGCTCATGTTGCCGCTGCGACAATAAAGGAAGACCTTCGCGCCTTTGTCCTTGGGCAGCTGGTCCAGGTGGGCACTGATCTGGTCGTAGGGAATGAAGAGGTCGGTCGGCTCGATCTCCCCTTCGTAGGGCACGTGCACGTTCACGAACAAGAAGTCCTTGTTCTTGAGCATGGCGGCCAGAGCGGCCGGCCCTACTTCGAAGTAACTGCCGCCTTCAACTTGCGCCTTCGTGGCCGCGGGCGCTTGCCCCCCGCCGACGGGGGTTGCCGTGGGGGTCGTGCAAGCTGCCAACAGCAGCAAGCCGGCCAGCAGGCTGCTGGCCGCCAAGAGCCCGCCTCTCCACCTGCGCGTCCAAAGTCGGTGAACAACCCTAAAGCCGGAGGGGAACTGTAGCACGCCCAGCACCTCACGCCCGTCGTTCTTTCTGACTTAGGAGCCTGTCGTGGCTAGTGTGGAGACCGTTGCGGTCGCGCCACGCACTAGAAGTTATAGCAGACGTGTGCGGGGATGTCAGCAGGTGGCGCCCCGCCTTGATTTGGACGAAATGATGGCCCTCCGGCGAGCGGGAGTCCGCCCTTGCCCGGAGGGCCATCGTCGTAGGGTTTGCTGGCGGAGTTGCGCCGGCTGGCTACGTTACTTCGCCTACCGCGTGCCAGATACCGGCCATACCCAGGTACTGCTGGTCAGGCAGTCTGTTGAGAGTATCCAACGCGTTCTGGGGCGCATTGCGTTGCCGAGCGTAGTTCAGCACATCCTGCTTGCTGGCGGGGAAGTCGATTCCCTCCAGGACCTGAGAGACTTCCGCGGTCGATGCCATTCTACATGCCCTCCTTGTCACTATTGCGGCCCGGCCAGGCAAGATCGCCAGACAGGCCAACGTCGGCAACGCCGCAATCCCCGTGCCCGCGACTCGATTGGCTCAGCGTAACGTGCGGCCCCCGTCGACGTACAGAGTGCTGCCGGTGACGTAGCCGTTCTCCATGAGGTACAGGGCGGCTTGGGCTATGTCGGCCGGACGCCCTATGCGACCGGCGGGCAACTCGTAACTCCTCCGCATTTTGGTAGATGTCGACCGATTCACGAGCAGGCACGTCCGGCCTTATGGTGGTAGAACGCGCAACCCCTGACTCCTGGCGCGCTTGTCGGGAAGCCCAGAGGTAGATTACTATAGGATGATGCGAGACACCACGCGCCCGCAGGGCCCGTCCGAGCCTGTGCAGTACTATCTGGCGGTGCCCGGCCTGCCCGGCGCCGACCTGGCTCTTCTGGCGGCGCGGGGCGCGATACTGGCGCACCGGCGCTTCCGCGGGCACCCCGGCTACGCCCGCTGGCACGCCGGCTCGATGGCCAAGGTCGTCCTGCGCGCCGAAGCCGAGGAGCTGGCTGTGCTGGCGAGCGCGCACGATGGGCTGACCATCCCTGAGGCGCCTGACGTGCCTCAGCTGGCCGTCTTTCGCCCGCGCTTCAAGAATCAGGCGGCGTTTCTCTCGCACCTGAAGCTCTACTCGGGCCGGCTGGCCCCCTCGCTGCGCGCGGACTGGCCGGAGGACGGCCTGTACCTGCCGCTCCTCCTGAATGCCTCCCTCGACCTCTCGGCCGGCAAGTGGGCTGCCCAGGTTGCTCACGCCGTACTGCTCTGGCAGGAGGCCCAGGGTAGCACGGCGCTGTGGGGCCAGTGGCTGGTGGCAGGGCTGCCCCTGGCCTTGCTGCGCGCCGCCGAGCGGACCCTCGCGACCGCTGTTGCCGAGGGGCGGGCCTACGGTGTGGAGGACGAGGGGCGGACGGAGACGGCGCCCGGCACCCTGACCGTGGCCGCGGCTGCTCCGGGCAGTCTTAGCCAATGGCGGAACGAACCTGAGGTAAACCTATCGGCTCTGGGCGTGGGACGGCCCCTGGCGGCCAAGTAGCCAACGTCTTTGCGAGACTGTAGCGCCCTCGGGACTGAGAGCAAGAGAGTAAGTGGGGAGGTGACTGTGCCTGAAGGAATGAATCGCAAGGAGATCAGGCCTGGACTGCGAGTGCGCATCGTCGAGAAACAGAACCAGTGGAGCGGCGCCACCACCGACGGCGTGGTGCGGGACATTCTCACGAAATCGGCGTTCCATCCCCACGGTATCAAGGTCCGCCTCGTGGGCGGGCAGGTGGGGAGGGTGCAGGAGATCCTCTCCCCGCCGGAAACCTAGGCTCGCAGGCCAGCGGCTTCCCCGATCCTCTGCATCGGCCAGACACCAAACGGGCAGCGGTCGTCGCAGGCCCCGCACTCGACGCAGTCCGTAGCGGGGACCGGCAAGGCCGCCAGGGCGGCGAGCACCTCCTCTCGCGGGCGACCCTCTCCGGCATCGAGGGCCTGGATCGTGCGGCCGATGTCGATGCCCGCCGGGCAGGGTAGGCAGTGGTTGCAGTAGACGCACTCGCCCTCGCGATACTGGGCGAAGCTCGAGAGGACCTGGGAGAAGTCCCGCTCCGCGGCCGTGGCCTGCCAGACCGCCTGCGCTGCCGCCAGTTGCTCCAGGTCCTTGCAGCCCGGCACGATGGCCGAGAGTCCCGGCTGCGCCAAGACGTAGGCCAGGCACTGGAGCGGTGTTATCGCGGCCCGGCGCTCGAGCTCCATTTTGCCGCCGCCCGACTGCCAGCTCTCAATCGCCAGCTGCGGCTCCTGCCGCAGCAGCCGGCCGCCGGCATATGGCTTCATCGCTACCAGGCCGATTCCCCGCTCGGCGCAGGTCTGGCACAGCTCCCTGCGTCCGGGCACGGCGTGGCCAGCCAGGTTTATGGGGAACATGAGCACGTCGACCACGCCGCTCTCGACCGCCTGCCGGGCCGTCGCCACGGTGTGGCCGCTGAAGCCGATGGTTCGGGCCTTGCCCGAGCCGCGCAAGCGCAGAGCCAGGTCCCGCAGCCCGCCCGCGCGCATGACCTCCGCGTAGTCATCCTGCGAGTCGATGTTGTGCAGGAAGAGGACGTCCACGTAGTCTGTCCGGTAGCGCGCCAGGAAGTCGTGGAACATCGTCTCGGCCAGCGCCGGGTCTCGCGTCTTGTCGTACTGCCCGTTGACGTCGATTGCCCCCAGGTGGGCGGTCAGGTGAACCCGCTGGCGCTGGCCGGCGAAGGCCGCGCCCATGTTGTCGCGGAAGTCGGGATTGGCGAAGAAGAGATCGAAATAGTTGACGCCGGCTCGGATCGCCTCCCCGACGACGCCGGCCACGTGCTCGCGCGGTAGGTTGATCAAGTATTCCGTGCCGAGGCTGACGGCGCTCACCCGCCAGCCAGTACGCCCGAGCGTGCGGTATTCCATTTCCGACTATCTCCTCACCTTTCCCGCCTTGCCGCCGACACCCTGGGGGCCCGGACCCGGTGCCTAGACCGATTCCAGGTCGACCCGGCGACCCTCCTCCGCGGAGACGTAACCCGCGTAGCTCACCCAGACGATCTCCAACCCCAGCTCCGCCGTGCCGAGCGGGGGCGGTCGTTCAGCACTGCCTCCAGGCTGTCACGGATCTCCTGGGGGAAGCCCAGCAAGAAGTCCTCGTCCACGCTGGGATGGCTCCAGCCCGCTTTCGTCTCCAGCTTCTCCTGCAGGTACTCGCCGGCGAAGATGCCGGCGGAGGGCGCGTAGGCCTGCAGCAACGTGCTGTGCGTGAGGTCGCAGCGCACCCTTCCGTTGGAGAGAAAGACGTCGAGGCTGTCCTGCATCCCGCCTAGGACCGTGTCGGCCGCCGAGATTGTGGCTCGGGAACCGTCCTCGAACGCGATCAGCAGGGTGGCCCAGCTCTCCACGTCTTCCCAGCCGGTCACCAGCCAGGTTTCCTGCTCGCGCTGGACAGACGGAATCTGGCTGAGGTCGCCCACCTCCGCCGTCACGGAGCGGGCGCGGATTGGTCGGCCGTCGCGGCGCAAGCCCTCCTGCCACTTCAGGTAGAGGACGCAGCCGAGGGGATGGGAACCGAGCCGTAGGAGAGCGCCGCCTCCGGCCAGACGCCAGCTCTTGGCATAGGACGCGTGAGAGCCACTGTGGCACTCCTGGGCCCGGATCTCCAGGATCGTGCCCCCGCTGGCCTCCGCCAGACGCTTGGTTTTCTGGACGGCGGGCGCGTGTAGCCAGTTCTCGGCGTACATCAGGCGCACGCCCCGTTCCCGGGCCGCCCGCAGCAGGCGCTCGGCGCCACTAACGGCGCCCTCCAGCATGACTCGCTTGGGTGTCGAGCCCACGGGTTCGCGCGCCTCGGGCCCGCCGAAGTAGCCGGTGAGCGGTTTCTCGACCAGGACGTGCTTGCCGGCGGCGATGGCCTGCAGGGCGAAGGGCTGGTGCAGGTTGTTGGGCACGCAGAGGTCGACCAGCTGGACGCCTTTGTCGTCCAGCACCCGGCGATAGTCGTCGTAGGCCGCGGGTATGGCGAATTTGCGGGCCAACTCTTCCGCCCGCGCCCGCCCCTGGCCGGCGACCGCCACCAGCCGGGCGCCCAGGTCGGCAGCTCGGGCGTAGGCCCGCGCGTGCGTGCTGGCCGCGAAGCCGGCGCCGATCAAACCGACGCCGATAGTACGCTCGGCCATGCTAGTCCCTCCTGGTGCGGCAAAGCGCCGCCGAATCCAGATCGACATAAAGCCAGGCAGCGGCATGCCGGCGCAGCACCGTTGCCGGACAGTCAGGGGAGACCGGGCCTCGCAGTGTGTCGCGCACCGCCGTTGCCTTGCTCGGCCCCGGCACGACGCAATGCACCTGGCCTGCCCGCATCAGCGCGGGGATGGTCAGCGTCAACGCCTGCCTGGGCACTGCCGCCAGGTTGGGGAAGGTGCCGTCATGCACTTGTTGCTCGCGCGACTCCAGGGTCAGGTCTACGACCTTCACCGAGAGAGGGTCGGCGAAGTCGGCCACCGGCGGGTCGTTGAAGGCGAGGTGCCCGTTCTCGCCGATGCCGCAGCAGAGGATGTCGATGGGGGCCTCTGCCAGGAGCGCCGCATAACGCCGGCACTCGGCTGCCGTGTCAACCGCTAGGCCGTCGAGCGTATGGAACGCGGCCAGCTGGACGTGCAGGAAGAGGCTCTCCACCAGGAAGCGCGAAAAGCTTCGCGGGGAGTCGGCGCTTAACCCTACGTACTCGTCCAGGTGAAAAGTCGTCACCCGGTCCCAGGCGATGCCCGGCTGGTCTCTAAGCTCAGCCAGAAACTCGTTCTGGGAGGGCGCGGAGGCGAAGATCAGTCGCGCCTGACGCTGCTGCTGTAGCACTTCCCGCAGGCGCCGGCCCACGGCCCGCCCGGCCGCCAGGCCAAGGTCGGTCCGGTTGGCGTAGACCTCTGTACGCAAATTGTCCACCCTGAGGGTCTCTACCACTTGCAGTGGTCTATCGATGCTTGCCACGAGGCAGCCTCCCTTCCTTCCTCTCCGTCTAGTGACGGGCGGTCGACCGAGGCCGTTTAGGCCCTTGCCGGTAAGGGTGCAACCATGGGAGAGTATAATGGGGCCAGTGGGTAGATTGCGCAAGGGGTCGCGCCGCTCCCGAATCCGCATGTTCGCCGGCGCCCGGCTTGGCAGGGTGATTGTCGGGTGGCTATGTGAGGGAGGTGGGCTCAGCAAGCAAGCTGGCGCGAGAGTCGGTTTGCCAGCTGGCGAGAGACAGGGAGGGCAGCTTACGCCGGATGCGCTCGTCGTCGACGGCTCGGCGATCATGGGCGTCGCTACCATCATTTGGCGCCAGTTCGTCAAGACTCGCGCGGGTGAGGACCCGCTGCCGGCTGCCCCCATACGCATCAAGCTAAGGGTTGACGATAAAGGAGCTTCTTTCGCAAGCTGAGAGTGTAAGCCCCGCAGCGCGAGAGGAGCTCCCGATGACCAGTGTAATCGAGATTGGGCAGGCGGTAAAGAGCGTGTTGAGCGTGGTTGGTGACAAGGTGGCACGCGAGACTGGCTTCACCAAGCGCCAGTCGAAGTTGACGGGTACGAAGTTTGTCCAGACCACTGTTCTGGGTTGGCTCAACAAGCCCGAGGCCACTCTGGACGAGCTCAGCCAGACCGCCGCCGCGGTCGGGGTGACGATCAGCGCCCAGGGGCTCGATCATCGCTTCACCCCCGAGGCAGCAGCTCTCTTGAAGCAGGTCCTTGACGCCGCGCTCAGCCAGATCATCGCCGCCGACCCGGTGGCTGTCCCGCCCTTGCGGCGCTTCAACGGGGTCATCGTCCAGGACAGTTCCGTTATCAGCCTGCCTGATGCCTTGGTTCAAGTCTGGAAAGGTTGTGGTGGTAGCGATGGCCACCACGTCTCTGCCCTCAAACTGCAAGTACGCTTCGACTTGCTGACCGGCACCCTCCAGGGGCCGCTGCTCGAACCCGGACGGACCAACGACCGTGGCTCGGCTCCGCGGGCAACGCCTCTGGCAGCCAAAGCCCTGCGACTCGCCGACCTGGGCTATTTCAGCCTTGACCAACTCCGCGCCTTTGACGCCCAAGACGCCTACTTCCTTACCAGATTGTACTTGCGGACGGCTATCTTCGACCACGAGGGCAATCGGCTGGCGCTTTCGACTATCCTCGCGGCGGCACATACCGGCCAAGTGGACCTCCCGGTCTTGATCGGCGCCACACAACGTCTGCCAGTTCGCCTCCTAGCGGTGCGAGTACCCCAGGAAGTGGCTGATCAGCGTCGCCGCAGGCTCCGAGTGGAGGCTCGGAACAAGGGCGAGACTCCGAGCCAAGTGGGCCTGGCCTTCGCCGATTGGAACATCTTGGTCACCAACGTGCCCAAAGACAAGCTCTTGCTTACCGAGGCGATGGTCCTGGCGCGGGTTCGTTGGCAGAGCGAGCTCCTCTTCAAGCTCTGGAAGTCTCACGGCAAGGTCGATGAATGGCGCACCGAAAACCCTTGGCGGATCCTCTGTGAGACCTACGCCAAGCTCATCGCGATGATCGTCCAGCACTGGCTGTTCCTGGTCGGCTGTTGGGTCCACCCGAACCGTAGCCTGGTCAAGGCGGCTCAAACCGTCCGTGACTACGCCCTGATGCTCGGGAGTGCCTTGGCCGGATACATCGATCTCGCCGTAACCATCGCGCGGATCCAGCGCTGTTTGGCGGCGGGCTGCCGGATGAACCGACGTCGCAAGCAGCCCAACACCTATCAACTCCTACTCAACCTCCCGGAGGTTGCTTAGCTTGATGCGTATGGGACCCGCTGCCGGCTGCCCCCGACCCACCGTCGTAGCCAGCCGGCCAAGAGGCCGGAGCGTCTGTTGCAGCCCCCTGGTGTGTTCCAGCCCAGGGGGCTGCTATCACGCCAATACGGCCACGCATTTGAAGGACTTGTCGCCCACCCTCACGGCCACTACCAGCGCCGCCGGCCTACAGCGGTAGGTCCTCGGCCTCCATGATGGGATGATCTTCTACCTCGAACCGCTCCCCACTGGTGCTATTTGGATTCTGCATCTTCTTTTGGAATGCCCTAACTCTATCTTGCAGATGCTGCAGGGAATCTTGTATTTCTCCATACTCCTTGATTAGCTCCCTCCGATGGCGTGCGTCCTCCGTTGCTGGGTCTTCCCATATGCTGCTTGAGGGGGAGTTCCAGGCCGGGTCCCCTAAGAACGCATCGATCTCATCTTGCATCTCTGCTGCGATCAGGTAGACCAGATTTTCCAGGAGCGTGTCGGCGGCCAGGGAATTCACCCACTTGAGGGCTTCCGCGGCCAAGTAATTCACCCACCCCACGGCCAAGTTATTCACCCAGGGTGACGGCCAAGTAATTCACCCACCCGGTGTGCGGCAACAGCT
>JAMCYS010000008.1 GCA_023473795.1 Chloroflexota bacterium
GGCCCTCATTCTCATCGACCCTTACCGACGACCTGTTCTGAGGCTGCACTAGTTCGAGGAGGTCACCCTCGTCTATCTCGGATCCCAACTCGCGACTCAGGTAGGTTCCGTCTTCGGCGCTGGTGTGGAAGGCGAAAAGGCCGTCGAGATTGGCGAAAACCGCCGCCCGCAGTGCCCGGTGGCCGTCGCGATCGAGCGCGTCCAATCTGGCCAGGCTCTGGGTGGCCAACACCAGGTTGGCACCATACTTGGCGAGCTCAGAAAGGACCGTCTCATAGTCGGCGCCAGGCATAGTATGGAACTCGTCGACGACCAGCGTGGCCCGTCGGCGCTCCTCCGTCGGCAGTGAGGACTGCTCGCCCATCAGGAGCCCGACGAGATTGACGATGGTGCCGCCGATGAGAGCTGCCGTGTCCTCGCCTACCTCGCCCTTGGCCGTGTTAACGAGCACAATGGCCCCGGCACTCAGCCAACGCGACGGCTCGATCGTCGACTTAGGCTGGCCTACTACAGCCCGTGCCGCCCAGCTGCCGGCGAAGCGCTGGACCTTCGTCTGCACGGGGTTGATGATCTCCAGCTGCAGACGCCGGTCGAGAGTATCATAGTAGCCCGACCACCAAGCCTTGACCAGCGGGTCGCGCACCAGGGTAACCACGCGGCGCCGGAAGCCCGTGTCGGTGAGGAGCGCCGGTACCTCCAGGACAGTGTGTTGGCGCGAGCGCCCCTCCGGGTCTGCGGCGCACATCGCCTCGTTCGCCTCGTACAGAGTGAGGAGGGCATAGCGGAAGGCGTCCTCCATGCGAGGGCCCCAGAAGCGATCGAACTCCCGCCGGAAGATGAGCAGGGTGTTGGCGACGGCCTTGTCGCGCGCCCAGCCAAGGCCGGTGTCAAGCAGGTTCAGGCCGAAGGGGCGTTCGCTATTGCCTACGTCGAGGTAGACCATGTTCTCCCGCCGGCCGGGTGGCACCAGCCCGAGGGCCGCACGGGCGAGGTCGCGGTGAGGGTCGATGAGAATGAGGGCCGGTCGCCCGAGGTCGATGTCCGCGCCCTCCATCACGTGTTGCACGATCCTCAGCAAGAGGGACGATTTTCCGCGCCGTGTCTTGGCCACGAGCAGGAGATGCCGACGCAGCAGGTCCTCGGGCAGGCAGACGGGAACCTCGCGCCCCTGATGGGTCGAGACGCCAATGTGACAACCCCGGGTCAGTGTGAACGGCTGGGGTAGGCGCAGACGCGGACCCGTGCGCTCCAGGAGCGGCACGTCGGCCAGCGCCAGCGGCAGGTGCCAGAGACCGGCCAGTTCGTGCATGTTGAGGATGGACGCCTGGCGGGCCGGCCCCAGCAGTGTGAGCGCTCGCAGGTCGCGCCCTCCGACGGCCAACGGGCGGGAGGCAAGGCTGTTGCCTGCGGCCAGGTCGTACTGATGGTAGGCCGCGGCAAGGCGCGATACCCTTGCCTCCAACTCCACCTCGGGGCGCTCCTGCGGCGCGAAGACCGTGAGGCGCAGCTCTACCAAGTAGGCCATTCGGCTGATCTTCTCGCGCACGAGCCGCGGGTCGTACACGGTGTGTCCGCCCAACCGCTGCCCCAGCCAGAGGAGGCCGGGCGCCACCAGTCCGACCCCGCACCCCAGCAGGGCCAGATTCAGCCACTGGGCAGACTGGTACCACTGGTAGATCTGGAGAATGCAGGCGCCCAGGACGAGGAGACCCGCGAAGGCCGCCACGCCCATAGTTGAGCCGTCGCCGCTGCTGCCGACGGGTGTGGTGGTGTACGGACGCTCCACGAGGAGCTGCTCGTAGCCGCGGCACCAGTTGGGGGGCGCCGGGCGCAGGACGAGCTGGCTGAGCGCCCGCCATCCCGGTGGCAAGTTCGCCAGCGTGGCCAGGACTCCCAGGACGGGGTCTGCCTGGGCTGAGGGATCACGGGCGATCTCCATATCACCGAAGGTGCGCAAGGGCAGGCACGGTGGTCGGCGCAGAACGAGCCGGCAGGCCATGGCCTTCTCGCCTGGGGCGGGGTACGCCGGGTCGAGGCCGGGCCAGCGCCCGAGGTCTAGCTGGCGGATCTCCGCCTGTGGGTAGCATGCCCCGATCTGCCGCGTCAGGAGGCCTTGCATCTCGGGGCTCCCTGTGCGCACCAGAAACCAGCTGGCGTCGCAGGTGGCCGCCATCTCGAGACTGAATGGCTCGGGGAGCGAGACGGCCGCCAGCAGATTCTCGGCCGCAGTCACGGCCGCCGTGTTGGTTCTCGGGGTCACGACTTCCAGCAGGGCCACATACTTTGTATCGGCCCGACTCCGCCCTAACCTAATCCGCATTGCGATCTGCCTCCACCTCGGCGCACCCGCCTTCATGGCCGCCACTCGGCGCCTTGTTCGCCTTTCCGGCGAGCAGCTGCGCAATGATGGCGTATTCCTCCAGCACTAGGCGGAAATCGGAGCCAGAGCAGCGCCGCCAGGGACGGTTAGTGAGGGCCTCCGTGAAGGCGATGATCTCCGCCGGTTGCCAGCCTAGCATCCCGCCGAGACGAAGCACGCCCTCACGTAAGCGCAGGCGTTCGTCCCTTGTGGCCGGCGCAGGGTTAGTCGTATTAGCCACCTTCTCCGCTCCCTTCTCCTGCTCCCCGGGCCTGGGCCAGCAGCCCAAAGAACTCGGCGGCCCCGCCGGGCCGCTGGCCCAGGTCATTAAGGTCGCACCCTTCCGGCAGCGGCACAGTCTGCCAGCGTTCGCCGAAAGCCAAGGCAAAGCGGGCGTCCGCCTCCCGCCCGGCCTTGTCTCCGTCGAAGAGCCCGTAAATGGTCTTCGCGTGGGCCAGAAACTGCAGGCGCCCGCTCGGCAGGTGCGTGCCGCAGGGGCTGAAGGCAGGGAGTCCCCAGCCCACGGCGGTGAGGTAATCGAAAATCCCCTCGCAGAGGAAGACCTCCTTCTGCCCAATAGTCCTATCTTGGCCCAGCATGGGGCGTCTGCCGCTGAGGGCCAGATACTTGGGTGCTTTGTCGTCGTCCGTCAGACGGCGGCCGATGAACCAGGCGGTATGGCCGCCTCTCACTTCCGGCACGACAATGCGCCCGGCCAACAACTCACGGGGTGCGCCCTCGCTCTTGGTGAGGTTGGACTTGGCTAGGAGGCCGAGCTCCTGGGCGATTTCCAGCCCACCCGTGCGTCGCAGGTACGCGGCGAGCGAGTGTCCGTCGGCATAGCCCAGGCCGCAAGCCCGGACAACTCGGCCTGCGATTCTGCGCCCTCGCAAATACTCCAGTGCCTGCTGTTCATGCCAGAGGTTGCTCTGATACAGCGCGGCGGCCGTGTCCATGACGACCTGTTCGTCCAGCGACAGCCGCTCCCAATCTCGCTTCCGCTCAGTGGGGAAGTCGCTTCTACCGCCAACAGGTGTGGACGATCTGGCCAGGCGGCTACACGCTTCGAGGAAGCCGACGCCTTCTTGGCGCATCACGAAGTCGATGGCGTCGCCGTGGGCCCCGCAGCCGAAACAATGGAAGTGCTGGTCTTGTTCGTCCACCAGGAGGCTTGGGTGCCGGTCCTCGTGGAACGGGCACAGGCCCTGCCACTTCCCGGGGCCGACCCGGCGCAGTCGCACACCACTCCCTTCCAACAGACAGACCAGGGGATTATTAAGCTTCAGGGCCGCCAGATCGAGACGCGCTCTTGATTCATCGACCATCACTTACCTCCGAAGCCCAGCCTCTTGCCTGTCCCGGTGTGCGCCCGGCGGCTCTGGCGGCGAGATCCTGGGGGGCAGTCGTGGCCAGGCGGTGTTCTAGTGGGCTCGCCTCCACTTTCAGGACGACTCGGCTGCCCCTGGCGAAGAACAGGCCCTCGCCCTTGCTGGCGCCAAGCAAGAACTGGCGCTCCTCCGCCGTGAGGTTGAAGGCGGCTGTCACATCCTCTATGGTGGTGCTGTCCTGTTTCATGAGCAGCTTGAGGGCGGCGTTGACGAGGACCGTGCGGCCGTGCGCGGCGCCCAGGAAGTCGGCAACGTCCTGAGTGATGGTGACCAAACCGAGGTAGTACTTGCGGGCCCGGCGGGCCATTCCCGCCAGGAAAGCAGCGCCCTCGGCGTGCTGCATCAACGTCCAAGCCTCGTCCACCACCAGCAGACGGGGGCGGTGAGAACGACGCACCTGGTTCCAGACGAAGCTGGCGATGAGATGTACACCAATCGGGCGCAACTCCGCTTCCAGCGACTGCACGTTGAAGACGACGAGGCGGCGCCCCAGGGCGACGTTGGTCTGACCGGCGAAGAGGCCACTGAGCGAGCCATCCACGTAGCGCCGCAGACGCAGGGCTAGGCTGGCGGCGATCTCGCCCCTGCCAGCTGCCAGCACACGTTGCAGGTCGGCAAGCACCGGCGCGGGCCGACTATGGGTCGTCGGGTCCGGGGTTATACCGGCCTCCCGGTAGGTCTGCTGCAGCGCTTGATCGAGCGCGCCTCGCTCCTGAGTGCCAAGACCACGCCTCGGCTCGGCCAGCATCAGATCAAGCAGGCCTATCAGAGCGGCCGTCTGTTCGCGCAGTGGATCGCGAGTCTCCACGTCAGCTGAATCGCCTGGCGGTAGGTCAAAGGGGTTGAGCCGTTGGCCGGACGAGCTGGCGAGGCGCACATATTGGCCGCCGACGGCCTCACAGAGGGCCCGGTACTCGTCCTCAGGATCGATCACCAGGAAGTCCACTCCCAGCAGCAGGTTGCGGAGGGCCATCACTTTGGTGAAGTAGCTCTTGCCGGCGCCCGACTTGGCGAAGACGACGAGATTGGCGTTCTCCAGCGAGGGGTCGAAG
This sequence comes from Chloroflexota bacterium, assembly GCA_023473795.1. GTDB lineage: Bacteria > Chloroflexota > UBA6077 > FW602-bin22 > JAMCYS01 > JAMCYS01. The sequence goes on from JAMCYS010000008.1 coordinate 4,800, forward strand.
GGATCGAAGATTATGGGGGCGTGGCTGTGCTGGCCCACGCCGTAGAGTACGCCCCGCTCCATCGACAGGGTGCTCGACGAGAAGGGGAAGGTGGTGGCTAGGGAAGTGGTATCGAGGTTCCGGTAGACCTGCAGCTGGTCCTGCCCGAGGGGTAGACAGGAGCGCAGCCCTCCATCCTGTTCGAATATGGCCACCCGCGAGTGGGCGAGTATGCCTCCCAGCGTAGCCTCAACCCGCCGGGTGAGGTCATTGAGGGCGGCCAGCGAGCCTGCTCGCAGCAGCACGTACAGACTCACGGCGAATACCTTCTCCTCCCCCCGCTGGAGCAAGTCGCGCAGCCGCTCGGCGTCCTCGTAGGCGACTTCACGCTCTGGGTCGGCGAGTCTGCCGCCGCGCGCGTCCAGTAGCCGGGAGGATTGCAGCTGCACCATTTTATGCGTCAGCGCACGCACGATGTCGTGCGAGGGCAAGGGATACATGTGCGCACTGATTTCGAGGGGGGCCTCGAAATCAATGAGTGGCTCCAGCCAGCCGGGACTGACGGAGCGGGGGTAGCCGGTCACCACTAGCGTACGCACGAACTGGTGGTCGAGGCGCAGGTGGTCGCGCGCGACCTCGACGGCCGCTGGCGCCACCAGGTCGGCGAGGGAGCGGGCGCCCTGGCTCAAGGGCCTCGGGCTTGTAGCAGCTTCACTCCGGGAAGAAGCGGCTCGACGCCGCAAAGGTAAGACAGGCACTAGACGCTCCTTTCAGTCGCTCGCCCGGTTTGCATCACCGGCCCCGTGTACTGTTCTAGTTCTCTCTCCAGACGCTGCAGGCGTGCCAGTTCGGGGCACCAGCAGGCGAAGTAGAGGCGTGCGAGCTCAGCCCCCGCTAGTCGGCGAGCGCTGAGGCCACAGCGGCCCAGCTGACGAGCGACCTCCTCGCAACGGAAGGTCAACTGGCGTCGGGCATCGACCCCTCTGTCGACTGTATGGCATGTGGCAAAGGGCCATAGGCGCCGCCCATCAGGTGGGTTCTCGTCGGCCGGCACCACCACGAAGAAGCGCCGTTCCAGGAGGGTACGGTTGCGTGCCAGGCGCCTCAGGAAGCCCATGTGGTCACGTGCCAAGGCGATCACTTGATCGGACGATTGCGCCAACGCCTGCTGTTCCAGATGCGCCAGGTAGACCTCGAGGTTGAGTGGCAGCACCCGCACGAGAACCTGGGTGGGGAAGGTCAGCCCGTTGAGAAAAGCGGCGTAGCCGGCGATGACCGCCTCCTGCTCGTTCTCGCCCAGCAGGCCGAAGTTGAGCCCGCTCACTTCCAGCACTGCACGGTGGCGCCCACCGGTCAGCTGCACGAGACCCTCATCGATCGCCTCCAGGTCGACGTGCTGCGCCTGCACAGATGGTCGTGGACTCATTGGCTCTGCTCCTGCCAATCCAAACCAGGGCAAAGGTCGGCCCATCTGCCGCCCTCTGTCTCCAAGTCCTCCCACTGGCGGGGACGCCAAACCGCCTTTTTGGGCGTGGCCAGGTAGTGGGCCAAGACGATGCCCCATTCCTCCAGGCCGCGGCCGTGGGGACGGACCAAGGCCATAGAGACAGTGGCCAAGAGGCAGGAAACCACGGCGCCCAGGCGCAATCCCACCGACAGCTCCGGCCACTGCATCCAGAGCCCGTAGCTGCCGGCGATGCCAACGGCCAGGAACATCACCTGACGCAGCGTCAGTCCGAAGATAGCCCTGTCCTCTACGTTGAGGTGAGTCGGAATCTCGTGACGCAAGCGAGCCATACTGCACCTCCTAGCCGCCAAGTGAGGACTGGATCATGCCGGCGATGATGCGAGCGGAGAGCACGATGACCAGGCCGGCGATGGCGTTGACCATCGCCGACTTGCCCCGTTCCATCTGGTGCGGGCTGCCGGCAGCGCTCATGTAGACGAAGGCACCCCACATCAGAAAGAAGGCGGCCACGGTTACCGCCGCGCCAAGGCCGATGTTGAGTAGGTTAGTGAACAGGGTGTTGATCGCTTCCACAGTCTGAGCTCCTCTCTTGTACTGGGCAACGCACGAACAGGTTCTTAGACATTAGACCACCTCCACGCTAGAGAAGACTGGTGCTAAGGTGGGAGGCCTCTGGCCGCGGGCAGCATCACCGACACCACCCGCTTACGGCCGCACGGCGCCCGGTCCGGCGTAGCCATAGCGGGCGGCGACTTGCAGCACCAAGTCCACGTACCACTGCGCGTGGTTGTAGGCGTACAGTGACTGCTGCAGGTCCTCCGGCCCACCCCAGTCGCAGAGGTAGCGCGCCATCGCCGGCAAGGCGTCGCGGTAGTCATAGGGATCGCCCCCATTGCCATAGGCTGCCCAGGTGTCGGGCAGGAACTGGCCATAGCCAATGGCACCTGCTGAGGAGGTGGCCATGTTGGCTCCGAAGTCGGACTCGACCTCGGCCACCGCTGCCAACACCTGCCAGGGCAGGCTGCACCTGGCGGCCGCGCTCTGCATCGCCGGCATCTGCTCCGGCGGGATCTCCCCCGCTGGGTAGGCGGAGACGACGGGCGCGGGGCTGGGAGCTGCCTCAAAGACGACGGCGAGGCTGGCAATGACAAAGGCGAGCGCGAGCAACACCGCGAGTGCCAATCCCGCCGCTACCTTCACAGCATCCCGCCAGAGGCTCCCCAGAACTAGCGCGAGCAAGCGTCCCTGCATCAGCTGCCTCCGGTCTGGCGTGGGGCTCTGGCGCCGCTCGCTTCCAGGGCACGGGCTCCCTGCCGATAGGCGTAGTAGCGGATGAAGCCCAGACCGTCCCCCATGTAGCCTCTCATCAGACCGGGGATGCGCAGCGTCAGCGCCAGCACGGCGATGCCCAGGAACACGGCCAGAAGGGCGGCGTCGGGGGCCATCTTGGTCAACTCCGTGAGCAGCGAGCCGCCGAGCTTGAGGACCACCACCTGCACGAACTGGCTGAACACGGCGCCGCAGAAAGTGCTCGACCACAGCCGGGCCCAGCCCTGGGTTTGCGGCAATACCCAGCACAGCAGGCCGAGAGGAGCCACGACGAGGAGCGCGTCGACTAGGGCCAGGCGCATCAGCATCTGCAAAAGCAGCAGAAGGCTCGTCACCAGGTAGATCAACGCCGCGATAATGTCGACCAGCACCTGAGTGGCCAGGTCGGCTCGCTCCCACGCCGGGAGGCTGGCCTGACCCACCGTGAGCGAGAGCGCGTTGTTGGCATCTATCGCCATCTGCCCGATCAGAAGGCTCGTGTTCACTAGTAAGGCCCCCAGCACCAGCCGTGGCAGCAGCTCCAGCGCCTCGTGGTAAGGGGAGCCGATCTGCTCGCGGAAGATGAGGTTGAAGCCTCCCCACGCCGTGACCAGCAGAAGGCCCACGTTGGCTATGGTTCTGATCACTCCCCAAAGAGATTGCACCGTGGGGCTGGCGTAGGAGCCTGCCGGAGGCGTTTGGGTGATGAAGTTGAGCGAGCTGCCCATCACCGCGCCGATCACCCCGCGCAACGCCTCCGCGATGCCCCGCAGTAGGTTGGTGAGCACCTCGTTGAAGACTTCTGCTGCCCACTGCTTGGGGTCAGGCAGGGTGAACGGCAGGCCCTCTGGACCGCCTGCGGGCGGGTCGCCAGGCGGTTGGGGCGTCGCCGTCGGCACAGGCTCAGTGGGGACCTCCTGGGCAAGAGCGGGCGCCGCCAGTTGCAGGAGCAGGATGAGCGTGAGCAGTGCGGTCAGGGCGCAACGACCTCTCATCGGCTCTCCTCCTGGCCGAAGCGCAGCAGCCAGAATTCGCTGCGAGCGGAGCCAACGCCAGACGGATCGCGGTGAGCCACCAGCGCTTGGGCGTGCGCCATGTCCCAGCGAGCGGCGAAACTTCTCCCGACCCGCAGGTCTAGCTCAGCGCTATCCTCTGCTTGGCCCGACGGGGAGATGGACTTGAGAGCCAAACGACCGTCGCCCTTCCCTCTGGCCAAGACCAGGATGCTGCCGTTTTCGCGCCAGGCGGGAGACTGAGCATCGCCGGCGATTTGTTCACCGGGAGGGCCATCTTCATCCACTACGAAGAGCGCCAGACTGGACTTGGAGACAAAGGGCCAGATTCCCTGGCTACCGCCACCCTGTGCCAGCGCCGTGTAGGCGAACTTCCTTCCGTCCGGCGACCAGGCGAGTGGCGTGAAGGGAAACGGAGCGGCGTCGCCCCTGCCGACGTCGGCCAGGTAGTGAAGCCGGCCGTCCGCAAGGTCGATGAGGCAGAGCGATGTACCCTGCGCCGACCGAGCCAGGAAGGCGACCTGCTCCCCGGCGGCATCCCAACTGTAGCTGCCGGGCACTACTTCGCTGGGGATGGTAATCAGATCTCTGGCAATGCTGCGCTGTGCCTCTAGCCACAGCAAGCGCGAGCGGACAACCCCGCCGGCCTGGCCCTGCCGACTCACCACCAGCAGGTGCCGGCCGTCAGGCGTCCAGGCCAAATCCGCCAGTTGCTCACCGCCAGCGTCTGCCGGGAGCACGTACACCTGCCGGCTAGACCGGCCGTCCGCCGTGGCGACCCACACCTCACTATGTCGGACGGAGGGCTCAGCCGCCCCAGACGCCGTCGTCCGGCCTTGGGCCAAGTAGGCGATCTGCGCCCCGTCAGGCGCCAGTGCCGCTGGGCCTTTACTGCTGGAGGGGCCTACGCGCCGGCCAGTGCCGTCTGGCTCGACGACCCACGTCTGGATCTCCTCGCCGGGCGGCAAGCCTACCGTCAGGGCCACTTTGCCGTCGGCTAGGAAGTTGCCGTCGGCGATCGTGGCGCCGGGCAGCGGTGGCCTGATCAGTCGTAGCGTCGGCCGTCGCCGCCACAGGTTGTCCCGGACGCTGACCGTTTCGCCTGCCGCCAGATGCACCGTGTGCACGCTGTCCAGGTACCCGTCTCGGCGCAACCTGAGGCGGTGTTCGCCGGGCGCCAGAGCTACGACCGCCGGCGTACTGCCTCTGAGGCTGCCGTCCACCTCGACACTCGCCCCTGCCGGGGTCGTGTCGACCTCTAGTATGGCCGTCAGGGCCTCGCTCTCACTGGATACACGTCCCTGCCAGACGGTGGCGACGATGCCCAGCCCAAGGGCGGCAAGTGCAGTGGCCAACGCCAGCCACAAGGGCCGGGCCCGACCGAGCTTGGGGAATTCGGGCCACTCAATCTCGACCTCGAACGGGAAACGCATACAGTCGATCCTCCAAGACCTTGCCGGATGTGCAATCCCCGGCCGTTTTCGTGGCCCAGTCTAGGGAGGTCTGCCTACAAGTCGGCTAGCCGAGGGCTACAGGGGTACTACTTGAGGGCAACATTGCGAGGGGGCGCCGCGGTCTGTCCAGACGCAGCGCGGCTGGGGCAACACGCCGTCTCTTCCCAGCCAGCAGCATCGACAGGGCCGTCCTTCGCCTACACGGAAAGGGCGGTATCGCATTTGTTATAGTGGCTTGACAATGGACACACCGTGCCCTACCATGCGGCTAGCGAACAAGCGCCTGAAGATAGCGGAGGACAAGTGGCCTGATGTCTCCGGCGAGAACTGGCGTACCCCCCGATTTCTCACAGCGCATCAAAGACCTGCGCATCAAGCTCGGCCTGACCCAGGTGCAGTTGGCCGAGCAGATGGGCGTGTCCTTCGCCTCCGTGAACCGCTGGGAGAATGGCCAGTCCCGGCCGTCGGCCCTGGCCTGGCAACGGCTGGCCGCCGACGAGCGCGGGGCGCTGGCCAGTCCCGCAGTGCACCCTGCCGCAATCCGGGAGCCTGCCGCGCCCTACACCGTTGACGCAGACTCACCGCCAGCGATCGACTTCGGCGCCGATCCGACCGTGGTGCGCGTGGTGGTCGAGGGCGAGCGCCTGGCCTACGGCCACCTTGTCAACCCCACCTTCGCCACCGAGACCTCGCTCATCGACCCGCTACCCCACCAGCGCCTGGCCGTCTATGAGCGCATGCTCCCCCAGCCGCGGCTGCGCTTCCTCCTGGCCGACGATGCCGGCGCCGGCAAGACGATCATGGCTGGCCTCTACATCCGTGAGATGCTCGCTCGTCGCCTCGTGCGCCGCATGCTCATCGTGCCGCCCGCCGGCTTGGTGGGCAACTGGGAGCGCGAGCTGCGCACGCTCTTCAACCTACGTTTTCGCATCGTCACCGGCGCAGATATGCGTCCCGATAACCCATTTGTCGGGGAAGACAACGACCTGGTCATCGTCAGCGTGGATACGCTGGCCGGGGAACGGGCCTTCGGTAGGCTCAAAGAGGCGGCGGTCGCGCCCTACGACCTCGCCATCTTCGACGAGGCGCACAAGCTCTCGGCCGACCGCGAACCTGACTTCCGCGTGCGCAAAACTGACCGCTACCGCCTGGGCGAGGCCCTGGCCGGCTGCGGAGCTGGTGATCCGCGCTGGCAGCTGGGCTGGGCCTGCCAGCACCTGCTGCTGCTCACGGCCACGCCGCACATGGGCAAGGACTTCCCCTACTACAGCCTCTGGCGGCTGCTGGAGCCGGAAGTGCTCCCCACCTTCGACGCCTTCAACTCCTACCCCGCCGACGCCAGGCAGCGGCACTTCATCCGCCGCACGAAGGAGGAGATGGTCCGCTTCGACGGCAGCCCCCTCTACCCGGCGCGCCTTTCCGATACCCTGAGCTACGAGCTCAGCCAGGGCAACGTCAGCGAGCAGACGCTCTACGACGAGACCACCACCTACATCAACTACTACTACAACCGGGCGAAGCTGTTGAACCGCTCGGCGGCCTCGCCTTCTTCAAGCGTCTTCCAGCGGCGCCTAGCCTCGTCCACCTACGCGCTGCTCTGCTCGCTGGAACGCCGCCTGGCCAAGGTCGAGGGGCTGATCGCCGACATTCGCTCCGGCCGGCTCTCGGTGGACGGTCTATTGGCGGAGCAGCGCCGTCTGGACGGCCGCGCCCGCGACCCCTGGGAGGAGAAGACGGCCGACGAGGAGCAGGCCGAGGACGGTCTTGAAGAAGGCGAGGCCGCCGAGGACGTGCTCGGACGCGGCGTGATCGCCACCTCGCTCGCCGACCTCGAGGTGGAACGTCAGACCGTGCAGGAACTGGTGCTACTGGCCCGGCGGGTCCGCGACCTGGGCGACGAGTCCAAGTTCGCCAAGCTGCGCGAGGTGCTGCGCGATCCCGCCTACCGCGACCAGAAGCTGATCGTCTTCACCGAGCACAGGGACACCCTCCAGTTCCTCGTGCGCCGTCTGGAGAGCCTGGGCTTCACCGGCCAGGTGGCGCAGATCCACGGCGGCCTGGACTTCCGCGAGCGCGAGGAGCAGATCGAGATCTTCCGCCGACCCGCTGCCGAGGGCGGGGCCACCTACCTGGTGGCGACCGACGCCGCCGGCGAGGGCATCAACCTCCAGTTCTGCTGGCTGATGGTGAATTACGACATCCCCTGGAACCCCGCCCGCCTGGAGCAGCGCATGGGCCGCGTCCACCGCTACGGCCAGAAGCACGACCCGGTGATCATCCTCAACCTGGTGGCCGGCAAGACCCGCGAGGGGCGGGTGCTGAAGACGCTGCTGGACAAGCTGGAGCGCATCCGCAAGGAGATGCGCTCGGACAAGGTGTTCGACGTGGTCGGCCGCCTCTTCGAGGGCGTCTCCATCCGTGACTACCTGGCGCAGGCGCTCACCGACGAGGGGGCCGCCGAGGTCACGCGCAAGCTGGAGGGCACGCTGACCAGGGAGCAGGTGGAGGCCCTCGAGGCACGGGAACGGCGGCTCTACGGCGACGGTGGCGACGTGCGCTCTCGCCTGCCCCAGCTGGCCGCCGCGATGGAACGCGAGCCGTTGCTCCGCCTGCTGCCCGGCTACGTGCGGCGCTTCCTCGAGCAGGCGGCGCCGCTGGTGGGCATAGGCTTTGAAGGGGACCTGGATGGCCACTTCGCGCTCAAGGCCCTGCGCACGGGCGCGCTGGACCCTCTCTGGTCGCTGCTGGAGGCATACCCCCCTGAGCGGCGCGAGCGCCTATCCGTGCGCCGGCCAGCGAACGGGGACCCGGCGATTTTCCTCCATCCCGGCGAGCCGCTCTTCGATCGTTTTCGCGCCTGGGTCTGCGACCGCTTCGCCCGTGAGGCGCTGCGCGGCGCGGTCTTCGTCGATCCCCAGGCCGAGCGACCTTACCTCTTCCACCTGGCGCTGGTAACGGTCGTGCGCCAGGCCGACCCGGCTCTGCCTGCCCTGGCGCGGGGCGAAATGCTGGCCTACCGTCTGGTGGGCCTGCGGCAGGAGGAGGGCGGCCAAAGCGAGGCTTGCCCGGTAGAGTATCTGCTTCTGCTCAAGGGGGGAGAGGGCATGCCCGCCAGCACACGCGGCCTGGCAGCCGGCGCCGGTACCGCGCAGGAGGCCGCCCGCGATTACGCCCGGGCCACCGTCGCCGAGGCGCTGGCCGACGAACGACGGCAGTCCCTGCTGGCGACTCTGCCCGAACGCCTCGACTTCCTCTCCCGCGGCTACGCCTACCAGGACGCCGAGCTGGCCGCCGCCCGCAGCCGGCTTACGGAGCGAGCCCGCGAGGGCGACATCCGCGCCAAGGGCGAGCTGGCACGGGTGAAGGAGCGGCAGCGGGCGCTGGCGTCACGGCGTGAGGAGGCACTGGCCACCGCCCGGCGGGAGCCCGAGCTGATCGCCCCTGGTGAGGTGACCTTCCTGGCCCACGCGCTCGTCGTGCCCTCGGCCGACCCCGAGGAGAAGCGCCGCTACGACGCGGAAGTTGAGGCCCAGGCGGTGAAGGCGGCCCGCGCTTACGAAGAGGCCAACGGCGCGCTGGTGGCGGACGTCTCTACCCCCGTGCTGGCCCTAGCAGCCGGGCTCTCCGATCATCCCGGTTTCGATCTGCTCTCCAAGCGACCAGACGGCGAGGAGCGCTTCGTCGAGGTGAAAGGCCGCGCCGGCGTGGGGGACGTGGAGCTGACTGAGAACGAGTGGATCAAGGCCTGCAACCTGGGCGGGCGCTACTGGCTCTACGTGGTCTACGACTGCGCTAGCCCGCGGCCGAGGTTGCTGAGGGTGCGGAACCCGTTCAGGAAGCTGGTAGTGAAGGTAGAGGGCGCTGTGGTGGTCACGACCGCCAGTATCGAACACGCATCAGAAACAAGTATCCAAGACTGAAGGAGGTTGAGCCGTGGCGGTTGCACAAGAGAAACGGACGTATCCGTACATTCCCACGAAGAACTGGTGGGACTTAAGACGCCGGTTCATGAACCGGCCACCCAGCAAGATCGACGCAGAGTACTTGCAGGCTTTGCTGGGGGTTGAAAACGAGCGATCTGCCGGGAACATCATCGGGCCGCTGAAGACCGTGGGCCTTATCGATGACGATGGTAAGCCAACGGACATAGCGTTTGATTGGGCCTCGAACGAACACTACAAAGACGCCTGCCAGAGGATTCTCGACAACGTATACGGCGTTGAGTTACAGGAGACCTTCCCGGAGCCAGAACTCGATAAGCAGGCAATTGCCAACTGGTTCAAACGTAGAACTCGCAAGGGAACAAGTGTAACTAACCGAATGGCGATGTTCTACATCCTCATTCGGCAAGGCGACCCAACCGTACAGGAGCAGGCACCAGTTGGACCTTCATCGAGGGCACCACGCACCAAGAGGGCGCAGCCGTCCCCAATTGCACTGAGTAGCGCCGCCCCTCAGCCGCCGGTCGAGTCGGTACTCACTCCGACAACCGTGCACGAGGTCCGCAATGAGTCCATGCAATCCCAGCCTTTGCCAATGCCCGCAGTGCATATAGACCTGCAGATACATATTTCGGCGGAGGCAAGCGCCGAGCAGATCGATCGCGTTTTTGCGAGTATGGCCAAGCACCTATACGGCAGGAGTGCTGAGTGAGACTTGCTGAGGTGCGGTGGGCTGTTGAGGTAGCCACCGCCATTCAGGAGGCGGCAAACCGTGAAGGCCTCGGGCCTGCCACGAGTCCTCCTGTTGATCCATTGGCGAGGGCCGTGACTGATCCGGATTTGCTAAGGGTTTCTAAGAAGCTCTACGCAGACGGGCATTGCGCCCAGGCCGTCGAGGAAGCATACAAATACCTCAACAACCTTGTGAAGAGCAGGTCTAAGCTTAGTGCGACTGAGATTGCCCAGATTAAAGATGGGTCGGCGCTGATGAAGAGGGTCTTCAGTGTTAGCAGCCCGGTCCTAATGCTGAACCGCTTGAAGACCGATTCGCAACGCAACCAGCAACTTGGTTACATGGAGATCCTGTCTGGCTGCATGACCGGAATTCGGAATCCACGAGCCCATGAGCATGGTTACCTCGATGAGCCCTCCATTGCCTTAGAGATATTGACCTGGGCGAATCATCTGGTGCGCGTGGTTAAGTCGGCGCACCGCACCCCAAAGCCGAGGAAGAAGGCTATCAATCAGTGACGAACGAACGCCGCCTAATCGAAGTCGCCTTCCCCCTCAAGCAGGCGTCGCTGGACTCGGTGCACGAGAAGAACGTGCGCCACGGGCATATTTCGACGCTCCACATCTGGCCGGCCCGACGGCCGCTCGCCGCCTGCCGCGCTGCCCTCATCGCCACCCTGCTGCCCGACCCCGGTGACCCTGCGCAGCGCAAGGAAATGCTGGAGCGTCTCGGCGGCACGGTCAAGGAAGTCCGCAAGAAGAAGAGACTGCCCAACGGCAAAGTCGAGGAGGTCGTGGCCGAGGAGACGGTCGGCGGCATCCTCCACTGGGGTCGGGAGTCCGGCCCGGACCTCGACTGGTTTCGCGCCAAGATCAAGGAGGCCTACGGCGGCCGGGTGCCGCTGGTACTCGACCCCTTCGCCGGTGGCGGCGCTATCCCCCTGGAGGCGATGCGCCTCGGCTGCGAGGCCACGGCGGTGGACATCAATCCGGTCGCCTGGTTCATTCTCAAGTGCACCCTGGAGTACCCCCAGAAGCTCGCCGGCCAGAAGCGGCCGCTGCCTGGCTTTGTGCTGCGCGACCGCGACTTCATGGAGTCCTTTTTCAAGGCTCAGGGCCTGAAGGGGCGGGGGCTGAAAGCCCGTCTGGAGGAACTGGGCCTGGGCGAGGGCCAGGAGCCCTCGCTGCCCGGCATGGAGCTGCCGAATGTCTCGCTGGAGGGGGACCTCGCCTGGCACGTGCGCGCCTGGGGCTGGTGGGTGCTCCAGCGGGCGAAGGCCGACCTAGCACCATTCTACCCTGTCATAGACGGCAAGCCGACCGTCGCCTACCTCTGGGCGCGCACGGTGACCTGCAAGAACTGCCGCGCCACCGTGCCGCTGCTCAAGACCCGCTGGCTCTGCAAAAAGGATAACAAGCGCGTGCTGCTGACTATGGAGGTAGTGAAACCTCACCCCCAACCCGGGCAGAATGGGGAACCTCACCCCCTGGCCCCCTCTCCACTAAGTGGAGAGGGGGTTGGGGGTGAGGTACATTCCCCCATACCAGGCTATGTCTACGAACTGTGTCGAAAAGCCCGCGTTAATCCCACGCCTGCCGAGCAACTTCTCTGGGAAGTCCTGCGAGACCGACGCCTTGAGGGCTGGAAGTTCCGGCGTCAGCACCCGCTCGGCCGCTACATTGCGGATTTCTACTGCCCGGACGCCCGTCTAGTCATCGAACTGGACGGCCCAATCCACGAGCGAGCAGACCAGAGCGCCTACGACCGGATTCGCGACGAGGAGTTGCAGGCGAGAGGGCTCGTCGTCGTTCGTTTGAAGAACCGCGAAGTAGAGGAATCGCTAGAGAGCGCCATAGGCACGATTTTGCAACAACTGCCCTCGACGGCGGGCCAAGCCACTGAAGAACCTCACCCCCATCCCCCTCTCCACCGAGTGGAGAGGGGGCGAGGGGGTGAGGTGCCTCGCGTCGTCTTCGGCATTCAGGACGATGTACCAGTCGTCGGCAGCAACACCGCCCAACGCCGCGAGTACGACAAGCGGATAGGTGCAGGAACGATGTCGCGCTCGGGCGCCACCTGTCCTTGCTGCAGCACCATAGTCACGATGGACGACTTGCGGTTCGAGGGTCAGGCCGGCCGGATCAACGCCGTTACGACTGCTGTTGCGGTTGATGGTATCAAGGGCAAGGAATACAGGCTACCCACATCTGAGGAACTGTGCGCAGCCGAAATTGATGATGGCGAATTGGAAAGACTCTTTAGTGGAGTGCCCTTCGGCATCCCTTCCGAACGTCTTGCTAGTAAGGAGGCGCTCGGATTCCGCGTTCCCCTCTACGGTATCGACACATGGAGAAAGATGTTCAATCAACGACAGCTGGCAGCCATTGGTACTATCGTACGACACACACGCTGGGCTTGGCAGGAAGCGATCGGCAGCAGCGGCGATCGTATATGGGCGGAAGCCATTGGGTTCTACCTTGCAGCTAGTCTTGATCGTCTGATCTCATTCTCCTGCGTGAACGTACGGTGGAAACTGGATGCAGAGGCGGTTGTGGACGCGTTCGCAAGGTTTGCCATGCCTATGCTGTGGGACTATGCGGAGGCCGTACCCATTGGTGAGTTCGCTGGGGCGTATCGGCTCTGTTACGAAAGGATAGCGCTAGCTTTGGACGTGGCTCTATGCAGCCAGTTCATCGAGGTGCCTCGTACCGAACGAGGGTCTGCGGTTTCTGCGTCCTTTCCTGCGCAGTTCGATGTTGTATTGACCGATCCGCCCTACTACGATGCTATACCATATTCTGACCTAATGGATTTCTTCTACGTTTGGCTCAGACGAGCGACCGCTGATCTTACCACCGAAATCGATGAGATATTCTCGGGCGCCTTAGGTCCGAAATGGAGTTGCGAACGTAATGATGGCGAGCTGATAGACGATCCAAGTAGGCACTCCGGTAATGTCGCGATTTCTAAGGCCGTCTACGAGGAGGGCATGGCGAAGGCGTTCAGAGTCTGCTATGACGGCCTGAGACCAGATGGACGGATGGTGGTGGTGTTCGCCAACAAGCAGCCGGACGCTTGGGAGACCCTCGTCTTAGCAATAGTCAGGGCTGGATTTGTAGTAGATGGCAGTTGGCCGATTCAGACTGAAATGGGCAATCGTACCCGTGCGCTCTCCTCGGCCGCCCTCTCTTCCTCAGTCTGGCTCGTATGCAAGAAGCGCCTGGCTACCGCCCGCCCCGGCTGGGACAACGCTGTGTTGGCAGAGATGCGGTCCAACATCGCCATACGCCTGCGCGAGTTCTGGGACGCGGGCATCCGCGGGCCGGACTTCGTCTGGGCGGCCACAGGTCCGGCGCTGGAGGCCTACAGCAAGTACCCGGTGGTGAAAAAGGCCAACGAGCCGGGGCAGGTCCTGACCGTCTCAGAGTTTCTGCGCCAGGTGCGGCGTATAGTAGTCGATTTCGTCGTCGGCCGGGTGCTCTCCCACAACGGCGGCGAGACGGCCGGCGGGCTGGACGACGTCACTACCTACTACCTGCTCCACCGCAACGACTTCGGCCTGGCGGACGCCCCCAGCGGGGCCTGTATCCTCTACGCCGTCTCCTGCGGCCTCTCCGACACGGCCCTGGCCGGCCAGTACGACCTGCTGGTGCGCACCGGCGGCCGTGACGAGGACGAGGGAGAAGAGGTGGAGGCCGACGAAGCCGAGGGCGAGGTAGAGGAGGGCAGCGGCAGCAAGGTGCGGCTCAAGGCCTGGCACCAACGCCACCGCCTGGCCGGCAACGCGGAAGAGGGCCCGGCGAGAAGAGCCGCTCGCACGGCCGCGCTGATGGACCCCCTTTTCCCGGGGATGGAGGCGCCGGCACCCAAGTCGCGCCCCGTGCCCCTGATCGACCAGGTCCACCGGCTGATGCACCTCTGGCGGGCGGGCAACGTGGTCGACGTGGACGAGCACCTGGACGGCCATGGCCTGCGCCGCCACCAGCTCTTCCACCAGCTGCTCCAGGCGCTCATCGAGCTGGCCCCGGCCGGCAGCGAGGAGCGCTCGCTGCTGGAGAGCATCAGCAACCACGTGATGGGCCAGGCGCCCGTCGCCAGGAGGCTACTCTAGTGTCTTCGTTCGTGCCGGGCTTTCTCGAGCGGCAGCCGATCACCCAGAACATCTTGCGCACGGTGCGCCTGCTGGGCGAATACAAGGGCAAGGAAACGCTCTTCAAGCAGCAGATACCGCAGGCGCTGGAGACCCTGCGCCAGGTGGCGGTTATCCAGAGCACGGAGTCGTCCAATCGCATCGAGGGTATCACCGCATCCCCCGATCGCCTGCGGGCACTGCTCGCCGACAAGACGACGCCGGGCAACCGCTCGGAACAGGAGATCCTCGGCTATCGCGACGTGCTCAGTAGCATCCACACCAACTACCAGCACATGCCCTTGACCACGGGCATCGTCCGCCAACTGCACCGCGACCTGTACAAGTATATGGAGAGCGAGGGCGGGCGCTGGAAGCCGGTGGACAACGAAATCTCGGAGGTCCGGGCGGACGGCACGAAGGTCATCCGCTTCCGGCCCGTGCCGGCCTTCGCCACGGCCGAGCACATGGGGGCCCTGCACGAGCGCTGCCACGGGCTGTGGACGGCGGGCGAGGTGGAGAAGCTGGTCCTCATCCCGGCCTACGTGCTGGACTTCCTCTGCATCCATCCCTTCCTCGACGGCAATGGACGGATGGCGCGACTACTGAGTCTGCTCCTGCTCTACCAGGCGGGCTTCGAGGTGGGCCGCTACATCAGCCTGGAGAAGATCGTCGAGGAAACGAGGGAGAGCTACTACGACAGCCTCTACGCCTCCTCGCAGGGCTGGCACGAGAACGAGCATAGCCTTCTGCCCTGGACCGAGTACTTCCTGGGCGTACTGGTGGCCGCCTATCGGGAGTTCGAGTCGAGAGTCGGCCTCCTCGCCACAGCCCGTGGCGCCAAGACCGAGATGGTGCTGGAGGCCATCCGGCACCTGCCTCAAGACTTTCGTATGGTTGACGTGGAGCGACTATGCCCCAACGTGACTCGGGACTGGATCCGCCAGGTGTTCGCTGACCTGAAGAAGCAGGGTGTGCTGTGGTGCGAGGGCAAGGGACCGGCCGCCGTGTGGCACAAGCGCGGCAGCCTACTGTAGTTGCCTGACACGACGTTCATGGCAGGTTGCAGGGTGATGAAGAAGATGGTGAAGCAGATGACCACGACGGCGAGCACAGCGACAGCGATGGAGTAGTGGTAGTATACCACTACGTAGTAGTATTAGTAGTGGTAGTAACTGCGGAGGTGGCCAATGACGAGCAAACTGCCGTGGACCCCCTGGCGCGACGTAGTGCGGCTGCGCGAGGACCTGAAGTCGGGCGCGCTCACCCTGGCCGAGTTCGCCGCCGACCTCTACGAGGTGGTGATGGAGCGGGGGAGCAAGACCTACCGCGAGCCCGCCGAGTTCTTCGCCCTCACGTATCCCACCTACAACCTGCGCGAATTGGCCAAGGACGTGGTGCTGCGCCTGGCCGGCAAGAACGACAAGGCCGTGCGCCAGCTCGAACTCACCTACGGCGGCGGCAAAACACACACGCTCATCACTCTCTACCACCTCGTCAACGACCCCTCCCGCCTGCCCGAGCTGTCCGCGGTGCAAGAGTTCGTGCAGCACATCGGTATGGCGCCCCCTCCTACCCGCGTTGCCGCCCTCTGCTTCGACAAGCTGGACGTCGAGAAGGGGATGGAGGTGCGCGCGCCCAGCGGGGAGAAGCGCTGGCTGAAGCAGCCGTGGAGCGTGCTCGCCTTTCAGCTGGCCGGCGCCGAGGGTCTGCGCCTTATCCACGCCGAGGGCCAGGACGCCGAGCGCGACAGCGCCCCCGCGGAGAACCTCCTCATTAATATACTATCCCTCCCCGGTGCGGAAGGTCGCGCCACGCTCGTGCTCATCGACGAGGTGCTGCTCTACGCCCGCGAGAAGATCGGCCTCGACCCGGCCTGGCGGGGGCGCCTGGCCAGCTTCTTCCAGTACCTCACCCAGGCCGCGACCAAGGTGAACTGCTGCGCGATCGTCGCCTCGCTCCTCGCCTCGGACGTGCGGGCGGGCGATGCCCTGGGCAAGGAGATCACCCACGAATTGGCCGCCATCTTCCGCCGCGAGCGCGAGGAGGGCGTGCAGCCGGTGTTGAAAGAAGATGTCGCCGAGATCCTCCGTCGGCGTTTCTTCACGCCGGATTCGCTGCGCGACCGCGAGGCCTTCCGCCCCCACGTGGTGGCGGCGCTCAAGGGCATCGCCGACCTCGACGAGCAGACGGCGAAAGAGGGCAAGTCCGCCGAGGAGCGGTTCCTCAAGAGCTACCCATTTCACCCCGATCTGACCGAGGTCTTCTACAGCAAGTGGACGAACTTGGAGGGCTTCCAGCGCACGCGCGGCGTGCTGCGCACCTTCGCCCTGGCCCTGCGCGCCGCCGCGCCCTGGGACGAGGCGCCCCTGGTTGGGGTGAACGTCTTTCTGGCTGAGCCCGCTGCGGAGGGCGTCTCTGAAGCCGCGCGGGAGCTGGCCAACATTGCCGGCAGCGAGGAGTACGAGGGCAAGAAGCAGGAGTGGACGGGCATCCTGGAGGGCGAGCTGACGAAGGCGCGGGCGATCGAACGCGATCTGCCCGGCCTGCGGCAGTGCGAGCTGGAGCAGGCGGTCTTCGCCACCTTCCTTCACTCCCAGCCCATCGGTCGCAAGGTCCTCACGCCCGAGCTGCTGGTGCTGCTGGGGCAAACGCGACCGGACAAGATCGACCTGGAGCAGGGTCTGCGCCGCTGGAGCGAGGAGTCGTGGTTCCTCGACGAGGGCGTGGTGTCCGACGCCGAGGCCGGCCCGGACGGGCAGAAGTTGCTGCCCAAGGCCTGGCGGCTGGGCTCGCGCCCCAACCTCAAGCAGATGCACCACGACGCCTGTAGCCGAGTGGCCGACCTGGTGGAGCCGCAGCTGCTCGAGGAGATCCGGACGCAGAAGAGCCTCACGGCGGGCGCCTCGGCCGCCGGAGCCAGGGTGCACAACCTGCCCGAGCGGCCGCGCGATATTGAGGACGACGCCGACTTCCACTTCGCCATTCTGGGCCCGAAGGCGGCCTCCGACGCCGGCAAGCCGAGCGCCGAGGCCAAGCGCTTCCTGGATGAGACTACCGCCCCCGACCGGCCGCGCGTCTACCGCAATGCGGCAGTGCTGGCCGTGCCCTCGCCGGATGGGCTGGACGCCGCTCGCAACCGCGTGCGCGAGCACCTGGGCTGGGAGGAGGTCCGCACCCAGCTGAAGGATCAGCCGCTCGATCCGTTACGCGAGCAGATGCTGGCCGCCAACGTGGACGGGGCGAAGAAGAAGCTGCCCGGCGCCATCCGCGACGCCTACAACGTCGTGGTGACGGTGGGCGAGGGCAACGAGGTTGCGGCCTTCAAGGTCGCGGCGGGGGATGAACCGCTGTTCACGCGCATCAAGAAGGAGGAGCGGGCGCGGATCAAGGAGACGGCGATCAGCGCCGAGGCCTTGCTGCCGGGTGGGCCGTACGATCTCTGGCGCGAGGGAGAGACGGCTCGGCGGGTGAAGGACCTGGTCACCGCCTTCGCCCAGTTCCCCCGCCTGCCGAAGATGCTGAAGTCCCAGGCCATCCTCGATACGCTTGTCAATGGCTGCCTGGAGGGCTCGTTCGTCTTGCGCCTCACCCGACCCGACCGCTCGTTCAGGACCTTCTGGCGGACGATGCCCGACGACGTTGCGCTCAAGGACTCCGGCCTAGAGGTCGTGCTGCCGGAGGCGGCCGAGCTGAGCGAAGTGCCCTCGACCTTGCTGGCCAAAGGCGCCCTGCCCGGCCTCTGGCAAGGCGATGCCATAACCGTGAAGAACGTACTCGCCTACTTCGGCGGCGGCCACACGGTGTCCGTGCCCAAGGAGACCTACGAGGAGACTGTCATCATTCCCAAGGCCGAACGCGCGGTCGTCGAGGTGGCCATCGGCGAGGCCGTGAAGAATGGTGCCCTTTGGCTCACCAACGGTCCGGCCAGCGTCCTGTTCGAGCCCATCCCGGCGGGGCTGCTGACCGACACGGCCGTCTTGCAGACACCGCCGGCGCCGGTACCCACCACCGACCTGCTGCCCGAGGCCCTGCCGGAGGCCTGGGGCGGCGGCGTCACCACTGGCATTGCCCTCTCGGCTGCCCTTTCCGCCAAGGCCGGTAAGACTTTGCCCTGGACCACCGTGCGCCAGGCCGTCGACGGCGCCCTCCGCGCGCGCTTGCTAGAGCGCGCCGCCGACTCCGGCGCCTGGCCCTGCGACCTCGCAGGCGCCTCCGCGCTGAAGCTGCGAGTGCCGACCGTCCAGCCGCCGATCATCACCCCGCCGCCCGTAACGACACCCAAGCCGGGCGTGCTGGTGGCCGAGGCCGAGCTGCAAACCGGCGAAATCCAGAACCTAGCCGAGGTGGTAGGCGACATCATCAAAGCCGCCGCCGGCTACGACCTCAAGTTCCGCCTCACCGTCGAGCTCGGCGGCAAGACGAAACCGCCGGCAGAGGTAGTGGAGAAGGTGAACACTCTTCTCAAGGAAGTCGCGCCGCAATTCAGAATCGGCTAGGCTGCGAGCTTGGCCGGAGGCTTGAGCAATGCGCCACCCGCACACGGAATGGACCCGGCGGCGTCTGGAGGACTACGTCGGTACCACCGAAACGCTAACACTCGAGTTCAAGAGCTGTCGTGCGCTGCTCGGGGATGACAAGAAGGATAAGGATGCCAAGATGCAGGAGGCCGCCAAGGACCTAGCTGCTATGGCCAACGAGCAGGGCGGGGTGATCATCTACGGTATCGAGGAAACCAAGACCGGTACGGGCCGTCGTGCCCTACGAGTGGAGGAGGGTTTCCCGGCAGGCGGGGCAGTGTCCCGGGAGTGGTTCCTCCAGTTCGCACGCGATAGGGTTCATCCGCCACTGCACGGCCTTGAGGTGGTGGAGGTTCATCTAGACGATCAGCATGAGCGGTTCGCTCTCGTAGTCATCGTACCTCAGGCCGTAGGCGGAGCTCGCCAGACCGATGATCTGCTTTTCTGGCGGCGGGATGCTCAGGGGCTGCGCAAAATGACCGTGCAGGAAATCGAAGACATTCGGCTGAGAGGCAGCCGGCCCCAACTCGTTCTCTCCGCCTTTGTGCTTGAGGCGACCAACTCCAACAACAAGCAACTCGACCTCAAGACGCAGTTCCGAGTTCACAACCCGTCATCGACTACTGCTTCCTTTGCGGTTGTCACGCTCGCCCTGACGAGGAATACATCCGCTGCGTCCAAGGTGGTCAACGAGTGGCGCTGGCTCGAGGTGAGCGATGACTGGAAGGTAACCCGGTGTGTCCTGTCATCCGGCAGCTCGTCGTACTGGAGTCCAATTACGCCAGGATTCACCTTGGTCACCGAGGCCCTGACAATCAGCACTCCGTTCTACTCGGAGATTGATCCGGTCAGGCCACGGGAGTTAGGACTTGCCAGGCTTGACCACGATGGAGGCTCCGACTTGTACACGTTGGTGTTGCGTTACCAAGCAGACCTCGCGAGCAAGATAAGACTCGAACCTAACCCCGAGGGGGCGCTTCCTGACCGACTGGGGGCCGCACCCGTGCCGCCTATCATATGCATCGGTCCACAACCTCACTGATTCCGCCCTTACACTGACAGTTCTGAGGAAGTCACTAGTTGCCGCGCCGTGCTTCAAGGTCGGCTAGCACACGCTCGAATAGATCATTTGTCTCGCGCTCTGGTTCGCATTCATCGAGATCGTCACCTGCGCTCCCATCGCTACCGAACGCTTCGCGTAGCGCCTTCCTCAGCCGCCTGTCCTCTTTCACTAGTGAGCTGCGGTCACCCAGTTCATAGTAGCAGCGGTACAACTCACGCACCACATCCTCGAGCGTCGGCTCTATCTTGAGTATGCTCTTGTACAGCGGCACGGCCATGGTCGTCTGGCCCTCATTTCTGTAGAGCCGCGCCAGCTCAGTCGTGATCCGCAAGTACTCCTCGCGGTAGTGCTCCTGGAGCGAGAGCCCGCCGTCCTCACGTTCGTGCACCCATTCATACAGTGGCTCGACCAGGAGGTCACCGGCATACAGGGCACGAGCCTCTTCGTAGGTAGCCTTCGCCTGCGCGGGCGACAGCTGTGCGGCGGACCGGCAGAGGCGCAGGAACCGCTGAGCATCCGATCCGATCATATCCGTGTTCAGACTGCAAGTGCCGTTGCGCTCGCAGCGGACCATATCCGAACTGAGTCCCGGCACCTGTTCGGCCAGCAGTTGCCGCAGTCTGACGAGGGCCACGCTGAGCCGCTGCCCAGCGCGCTGGGGGTCGACTTCCGGCCAAAGGGCATTGAGTAGACGCTCCTTGGAAGTACTACCGTCCGGCTGTGCCGCCAGGAAGGCCAGTATCTCCCACGGCTTGTACTGCGCCCCGCTTGATCCCTCTGGAGACAGCTCGCGGTCGCCGCTGAGGACTCGTAGCTTGCCGAAACAACGCACCACGACTCTTGTGGTGGCTGCGTCGGTACGGTCGCTCTGACTTGCGGCAGCTGGGGCTTCGGCAGTGGCCTGGCTCGTCTCCTCCAGGACCTCTGTTGTGGACTTTCCAACCACATCCAGGCCGACAGTCGCGCAGAGGGTCTTAGCGGCCACAGCGCCTATGTCAAAAGGGGCGGTTGCGGTTGCCCCCGGGTTGCCAGCAGGGACCTCGTTGTGTAAGTCGGCTTGCTCCTCACGGGTGACCGGCGGGCAATCGGCGCCACCCACCTCTGGCCCGCTCATACGAGCTGTACCAGACAGGGCGGTTGGCCGGATTGGATAGGCCTCGTGCATCTCCCTGAGCAACTGGTCTAGTTGTTCTACAGAGATGCGGTACCCCCGCATGCGGACAGGTAGACGCCCATCCAGACGCACCAGCATTTCGCCTCCCCCACTGAGATCGGCAGCGGCGGGAGTGCCGAGAAGACGAATGCTCTGCTCCTCGTCGGCCGTACGCAAGACTACTCGGGTGGTGAAGTGAGCCAAGGTGGCGTCGTCGAGGGTCTCTGGGCGCTCGGTGAGGGCGATGACCCGCACACCGCAGCTCTTCCCGTAAGCTCCGATCTGATCGAGGAGCGCCATCTCGTCTTTGAGATCGGCGAGTTCCCCCAGCACCAGCACCAGGTCGGATTGGCCTCGGCCACGCTCCGCCGTGTCCATCCTCGGGCTTTCCGGCTGTTGCAGCCGGCGCGTCAACTCGGCCTGGATCTCTTCCATAGCCATACGTAGGCCCGCTGCGTCCGTGGGGTCGATGATCTTCTTGCACTGGTGCGGTAGCTCCGATAGTTCAGGGGGCAACTTGTGGCGATCGGCGACCGTCCAGAGGCGCAGCTCGTCGGGGCGGAAGCGGGCGCCGAGGGCAGCGAGCAGACTAGTGAGGACGACGTTGCCCCCGCCTGGGCTGCCCGCGAGCAGTACGTGTTCGGTCTCGCCCCAGTGGACGTAGAAGGTCTCTTGGGCAGGCGTCACCCCCAGGGCTATGAGCGATGGCTCTGAGTTGTCGCGGCCAGAGGGCATCACAAGCATCCTCACTGCCTTCAGTCCAGTAACCTTCAGCACGGTGTCGTGGTCAGCCGTGATCTCGATGGAGACCTTGGCACCAATGCGAAAGCTGCCATCCGCAACCACGGCAAGAAGGCGCTCACGGTCCTCCGGCCCTAGACCAAGGCATAGGGATGCGGCATCGCGACGGCAGCGGGCCGAGATGATGACAGTCGCCGGGAGATCCACGTCTGCGAGCGCATGGAGAACATAACGCACAGCAGCCGTCTCTGTCTCGGAGTCCCCCGTATGGCGGCGATGGGCGAGGCCTCTGGCGAATTCCGCTTCCACGAAGCCGTCGCAAACGGGATTGTCGGCGGGTTCCCGGGCTGCCGCCGGCAACTCGCCCAGTTTGCGGCGCACGCGTCGCCGGGCGGCGAGCGCCGCGATCCCAGCGGCCGAGGCGATGCCGGCTGCCGCCACTACATGGGTGTTGTCTGTGTTCCTTTCGTCTTGCGCTTGGGCTGGTGGGGTTCCGATAGGTTGCTGTAGGGCCGGTTCCGGCGCCGTTTGCAGCTGCGCCGTGGGGCTTGCCGGCGGTTGCGATCGAGACGGGGTAGCTACTGGGGCTTCCATCGGCGCGGGAGGATCTGGCACTATAGCAGTGGTATGCGGCACCGAGACGGCGATCTCTTGATCCACATCGGGCGATGGCAACCTCAAGGTGAGCCCCGGCCAGATGAGGTCGGGTTCGGTCAGGACGCGGCCATCCGACAGCTCAGCCTTCCCACGGTTGATGGTGAAGATCTCCGGCCAGCGCATCTCGTCGCCCAGAGTGAGGGCGGCAATGGCACGCAGGGTATCGCCCGGCTGAACGGTGTACTCCCTATGGAGGCCGCCCTCGGCGACCGATTCGTTAGGCCGAGGAATAGCCAGCACCCATCCTGGCAGAATCACCCCTGCCTGGCTGAACTGTCGCCCACCTGGCATCTCTCTGCCGACGTTCGCTGCCACCAGCCGCGGGTATTCGTGGCCGCTGCCATAGAAACGCTCGGCGATGGCCCAGAGACTATCGCCAGGGCGAACCGTGTAAGTGGCGGTCTGGGGTCGTGGCTCTGCAAGCTCGTGGGCGCCGCCTGGCGCGGATAGCGAAACGCCGAGAGTGCGGTGAGTTTCGACTACAGTCACGGGAGCGCTCGCCGTCAGGGCCGCAGCAGCGGCAGAAGGTGCTCCACGGCTGGTGACGTTGATGACGAGGATGGCGACAACGGCACCGTCGACCAAGCGCCGAACGAGAGGTAACGTGACGCTGTCGGAGATTACGCGCAAGGCCCTTGCCCAGGCTGCGCCGCTGGTGACAGACTCGGCAACAAGGGCCACCACGCGCAGAGCGAGCGAGCCGACGATCCAGAACCAGAGTCCCCAGGCGGCCATCGTCATCGTGTAGGCCACGGCTTCGCCGGGCAGGTAGCTGCCGCGGAGCATGAGGTCAATGGTGGGCCAGTCCGGGACCTCAGCCGGCAGACGAGGCGGCCCCGACAGGGTGTTAAGGACGGCTGCCCCAATCATCAGCCCTAGAATGAGCGCGACCAGTCCGAGCCATGGCCTCTTCTGAGCGATCTGCCGCTGGTATCTGACCGTCGCCTCCACAGTGTTGCCTCCTTCGGTCGCTACGAACGGGTCAATACCGGCTGAACCTCCTGCACCCGGTAGCCGGCCTCGTAGACGCGCTGGACCGCCGGTAGCCCAACCCACGCGCCGCCGTTCACCCTGAACTCAGACGTGAACTCGAATGTCAGGCGGAGCGGGAAGCCACTCGGGTGCTGGAGAGAGGAGTGCTCGTAGGTGTGCTGGATGTCCGACTCGGCTGGGAACGGGCTACCCAGCGATCCTGTTACGAGGGTTGCCCCGTCACCGAATGACCACTCGTACTTGCTGGGGGAGACGCGCACTTCCACTGTGAACGAGGTCGGTTGGCGGCGGGGATCATCGGCCGGGACCACCGCCAGCGGCACCTCAGGCCCGATTTCAGGCGGTATGGACACGGTTCGAGCTACGCCCAGAGGGCTACCATCGTATCCCTCTACCCAGAACCAGCCGGGGACGGCTACCAAGCCGAGGCCCGGGCTGGCGCGGAGCTTCACTTCCGGGAAGGGCACCTGCCCCAATGCGTTGAGTGCCACCTCACGTGGGTCGGTGCTGTTGGGATTGCCACCTGGCAAGGGCGGTGGGCTCGCTGGCGGCTGGTTGACTACTAGATTGACGTTGTTGGTGGTGTCTGGAACCCAGATCACCCCCTGGAACTGGTTGTTGATGTACAGAAGATACGGGCGCTCGTTGGGATGGGCCGCCATCTCCGCCAACCAACTATCACGAGTGGCCGTGCTGATGTTGGGCGGCATGGCATCGATCCGCTCGCCGTCGGCGGTAATCCGGTGGTAGCCAGCACGGTCGGTCCACTCGCGGGCCTGCGAAGCGGGAGGTGAGCTCTCTCCTCCCGAAGCGGGCGGCTGTTCGCCAGGAGTATACCTAACCCGCTGTGAGCCGGGTTCCCAGCTGCCTGGAACCGATCTCCGCAAGGAGATGATTACGTAGACGCCGTCTTGTCGGGTTTCGACTCTGTACTCGACTTGCACGCCACTGGGAGGCTTGTTGCCGTCTGGCCAGAAGCTTCCGTCCGGCCCCTGCGCACTAGCCGTGGCAGTCACAAGCAGAAGCAAGACAGGGCACAAGATCATGGCCACTAGGACCGGCAGACTGTGCTGCGGCCTAGTCGTGTCGCATACCATCGATCACCCTCCAAGCGCCATCGATCTTCTTCAGTTCGTAAGAGACCTTCGCTATGCCACCGGGACCGGGTGTCTGAACGGCCTGTTTGCTCTGTGGATCAACGAGGTAGCTTCTGTTCAAGTACTCGTCATAGAGCCGGGCTTTGGCCTCACCAACTTCCAGGAACGCGATCCGGTGCTCGACGACTATCCTTGCAGCTCTGCCCTGGGCTTTGAGATCGTCGATCTGCTGCCTGGTCCGTGCTAGCTCTGCCTCGGCCATCACCTCTGACAAGTGGCTGGTGTCCCGGTTCAGGAAGGCCTCGGCTCGCACCTCCCAATACCTTAGGTAGGCTGCTTCGATTTCGCGCTCCAGAGGGGAATTCGCGGTTTGCAGGTTTGATGGTTTAGTCGTTGCCAGCGCAGGGGCCGCGACAGGCGTTGCCTTGTCGCTGGCAGCCGCGCCTGTCGAAACGGGTACGGTGTCGACCTTCGGCCTGAAGCTATCCCCCAGAACGAACGCCCCGACGATGATAGCGACAACCACCCCAAGCAGCGCAAGCCCGATCACCCAGAAGCGACGCCCCGATTGCATCCTGACCTCCTATCCAGTACTCGGCCTCTTTGTCATCGCCTCGACTCCCATCTCCTTAATCTCTCAGCGAATGCCCTGCTCGATGCCGTGGCGCACCTCTGCCGGCGCGGTGGCGCTGATCTGAACTGTCCGCAACCCCATGAGCCGCAAGAAACTGGTCGGCACCTCGCGTGCCACCTGCACTACCACGCGCCGCGGTTCGGCCGTAATGCTCGCCGAGAGATCCAGCCCCTGATCGCCAATGTAGGCGGCGGCAACGTCTCGGGCGCTCGCCGTATCCAGTACCACTGTGGCTCCCGACGTCTCCCGGTACACCTGTTGGTCGATCTGCATAGCGCCCGCCCGGGCGGCGGCGTCAGCTACGTTCTGAAGGGCCCGCCGCGTGTTGAAGACCACGCCCCCGTCGATCGCCAAGCCGATAACCGACAGGAAGAGTGGCAGCATCACCACAACCCAGACGATGGCTTGGCCGCGTTGTCCCGCTGAGGCCCCCCCGAGGCGCATCCCCTGCCCGGCCGAGTCTCCGCTCACTACCCCCCTCCCGGCCAACGGCTGCGATAGGGATCGATCCGCTCGCTGTGTTCACTGTGGGCAACGAACCTAGCCCAGCCCATAAGCGGCAGATCGTCCAGCCGCACCATGTAGCGCACTGCGGCACGCACCTGTCCGCCGCGCCCGAAGGTGCCGGCGTCGACCGTGAGCGCGAGTGTGCCGTTGCTCAGGTTGAAGCCCGTGGCCACCTCCTGGCCCCGTGCGCTGCCACGTGCGAACGCCTGCTCGGCGTTGTTGGCGTGGGCCCCGGCCAGCGCCGCCTCGCGGGCCACGGCGGCTACCCCCAGCTGGGCCTGGGTGACACGGCCAACCCCCACCACGCCGAAGGCCAGCGATAGCAGCAGCGGCACCACGAGCGCCGTCTCGACCAGCGCCTGGCCGCGCTGGCGCATTTGCGGCTTTCTCTCCATGTTATGCATCGCGTCAACCATTCGGGCCCGCCCGGAAGCGCTCCTTACTCATCACCGACCGCGCCCACAGCGGAAGCCGGGCGTCTGCTACCCAGGGGATGATCGCCCGCAGCTCCCCGCGTGCCTCGATGGCCACGGCGTCGCCGCCGTCTGTCCCCTGCACCCTCACCTCCTCCGCCTTCGGGCCTAACGCCGCACGCAAGAGCGCCCGGGCGTGGTCCACCCCGTCGGTCAGCGTGCGGTCCTCTGCCGCCGCTACCCGCGCCCCGTCCTGCACGGCGCCGGCCACCACGTTCTGGGCGTGGCAGAAGACAGCGAACTGCACCAGAGCGATGGCCACGATGAGCAGCAGCGGGAAGGCGATGGCCACCTCGATCATTGCCTGGCCCCGCGCGCCGGCCCTTCGTGGGGAGCTGACCATCATTAGGCACCCAACCCGGCGATGGCGTTCAGGATGTTCTGGAAGACCTGGATAATGCCGCCGCCCAGGGCCTGTATGGCGGCCAGCGCGGCGACGGCGATGAGGGCGGCGATCATGGCGTACTCCACCATCGACTGCCCCCGCTGGCCGAGTCCAGAGCGCCCGGCGTGCTTCACTAGCCAGTCTCTTGCCAACAGAGTCATCACTTCTGGCCACATTGTTGAATCCCGACCTCCCGTTGAGTTCTCGCGGTACCTGCGGGCTCAGCCGCCGAGCCGCATGATGTCTACTGCCGCCGGCACCAGGAGCACGACGAAGAGCGCCGGCAGGATGAAGAGCGCCACCGGGATAACCATCCGCACGCTGGCCTTGCCGCCCTCCTCCAGGATACGCAGGCGCTTCTGCTCGCGGAGAGCCTCCGCCTGCGTCGAGAGGGCCTGCACGAGGGGGAGCCCCTGCTCGTGGGCTGCCGCCAGCTGCCCCGCCACTACCCCGACCTCCGGCACCACGTTCCGCTCGGCCATATCGGCAAGAGCCTCCCCCAGGGAGCTCCGGCCGAGGGCCATCTCGCGCACGACCAGCTGCAGTTCCCCGGCGACGACGCCCCGACTCTCGCGCACCACGACCGCCAGGGCCTGCTCCAGCCCCAGACCCGCCGAGCAGGCGATGGTCAGCATGTCGAGAACGATCGGCAGCTCCATCAGACACCGCAGCCGCAGCACCGCTACCCGGCGCTCGACTTCCCAGTCCGGCATCAGGAAGCCGACGAGGAAGCCCAGACCCCAGACCCAGACGGGCCAGACGCCGAAGGGGTGGATGCCGAGCGCGTTCATCAGGGGGAAGACGCCCAGGCCGATGAGGCCCGAGACCACCTTCTCGCCGAAGAAATGCGCCGGCTCAACCCCCGGCCGCACGAGGGCCAGCCGCCGCGCCAACTCCTCCCCGCCGCCGAGGCCGAAGCGCCCGAGCCCCCTGCGGATGAGGCGGCCCAGGTCGTCGAGGACCGGGCGCAGCATCGCCTCCAGGAGGCGCGAGGCGAAGACCCGACGGACTTCCCGCCGTTCCACCTCGGCCCGAATGCGCTCGTCCACATCAAGGCGGCGCAACCGTTCGGCAAGCCCGGGCTTCGGCCGCCCGATGGGCTGGGCTATGAGCAGGAGGTAGGCGCCTAGGCCGAAGAGAAGCGGCCAGAAGACGACGGCCCACGGCAGCGGCGTCATGTCTTCGATCACCGCAGCACCCGCGGCTCGTCCGGCAGACGGGTGATCCAGAGCATTCCCAGGTAGCCCAGCGCGATGCTGCCGAGGCACCCCAGGAGCAGCAGCTGTCCCGACCACTCGTCGAAGAGGGCTAGGTACCCCGGGTTGAGATTGCGGATGACGACCAGCAGCACGAGCGGCACGGCGGCGACAACTCGCGCCGAGAGCACGTTGCGCGCCTGGAAGGCCCGCAGCTCCTCCTGCACCCGCAGCTGGGCTCGCGTAGCGTGGGCGAGACGGTCGAGCACCTGGCTAACGTTGCGTCCGCCCAGGCGGTCGTTGAGGAGGAGGCTGGCGGCCACCACGTCGAACACCGGATCGGCCAGACGCTCGCGCATCGCCCCCAATGCAGGCGCGAAGTCCAGCAGGCGCATCTCCCGAGCGAGGGTCGTGAACTCGGGACGCAGGTCTCGGGGCCGTTGCGGGCCAGCGCCACCAGTCCCTCCTGCACGGAGAAGCCGGTGGCTATACTGTCGCGCAGCTGCGCCATCGCCTCCACCAGCGCTCGCTGGGTGGCGGCCCGCCGCCGGTCGTGGCGGCGCACGTAGTACAGAAACGGCGCGGCCAGGCCAAGGCCGCAGGCGAAGAGGCTCGCGATCCCCCAGGCAAGGAACGCCTGGGCCACGAGGCCGCTGAGAGCGCCGGTGCCCAGCGAGAAGAGGAGGAAGTCGCGCGGGGAGACCTCAGGCAGGCCCGCCCGGACGAGGAACTCCTCCACCCTGCGCAAGCGCCGCCGCTCCACGGGGGGCCGCGGGTTGGTCAGCCCCTCGTAGACGAGGTAAACCCCGATACCGAATCCGAGCGATAGCAGCAGCGGCACCACCCTCGTTACCTCTCCTTCTCTGCTCTCAGTCTAGGGATGCCCGGCTACACGACGGTTACATGATGGCTACATTGCGGCCACTTGGCCGTAGCATTCTTGAAACGGTCATCTCACGCTCACTGTGGGCTCTCCAGCGACGTGGGAGGCGCGTAGGCGACGCCCCTGGCGGCAATCTTCGCCAGACAACGCGGATGTATGCCCGTCCAGGCTAGGCCCTCGCCGCCTTGCTCCAGGGCCCACAGCTCGTTGCCGGTGACGACGTTTCCCTCCAAACCCGTAACCTCGAAGATGCTCGCCAGACGCCGCCGGCCCGTCCGGGGCTCGAAGTGCAGCTGGAGCACAAGCTCCACCGTGCGTGCCACCATCTTCGTTAGCGCCTCTCCCGCGAGACGCTCCTCCGCCATCATGGCGAGCGTCACCAGCCGGTCCAGGGCGTCGCGGGGCGAGTTGCCGTGGATGGTGGTGAGCGAGCCTTCGTGGCCGGTGTTCATCGCCAGGAGCATGTCCAGCGCCTCTGCGCCCCTCACCTCGCCCACGACGATGCGGGTGGGGCGCATGCGCAGGGCGTTGCGAACCAGGTCGCGGATGCGGATCTCCCCCGCCCCCTCGACGTTGGAGGCGCGCGCCTGCAGGGCCACGCAGTCGGGTAGGTGGCGGTCCAGCTGCAGCTCGGCCACCTCCTCCACGGTGATCACCCGCTCCTCCAGGGAGGAGATGGCGGCACCCAGAGCATTGAGGAAGGTGGTCTTGCCACTGCCTGTGGGTCCGCTCACCAGGATGTTGACGCCGGCCTGCACGGCCGCCTCAAGGAAGCGTGCTGCACCCTCCGTGAGGGAGCCCAGGTCGACGAGGTGTTCGAGGGAGTGGGCGCGCAGGATGAACTTGCGGATGGTGAGGGCGCACCAGCGGGTGGTGGCCGGCGGGATGGCGGCGTTGAGGCGCGAGCCGTCTGGGAGGCGCGCGTCAACCATCGGCGAGGACTCGTCGAGCCGCCTGCCCAGGGGCCCTATGAGGCGCTTCACCAGGCCCCGCAGCTCCTCGTCGTCTTCGAAGTAGAGGTCGCGGACCAGGCGCTTGCGCCCACCATCGATGACGAACACCCGCCCCGGGCCGTTGCAGATGATCTCCTCTACCTCGGGGTCCTCCAGCAGCGGCTGCAGGGGTCCGAGTCCCAGGAGGGAGGCGAAGAGCCGTTGCAGATGATCTCCTCCACTCCCGAGGCCTCCATCAGTGGCTGGAGGATGCCCAGACGAAGCAGGGCGTCGAAGAGGCGCCGCTCGACCCCCTCGGGCTCAACGAGCAGGGGTGAGTTGGTCGTCGCCGCCCTGCGCTGGTAGGCGGCCACGCGCTCGCCGATGAGGGCGCGTATGCGCTCCTCGTCCCCGGGGCCGGGCGAGAGCTGTTGGCGCTCGCCCAGTAGGCGGCTCACCTCGGCTCTGATCTCCTCGCGCAGGGCCCGTTCCCCGGCGCGGTCGGCATGGGCCGTGCCGTTCGGACTAACGTACGCCTGTCGCCTGTCTGCCACCTGGCACCCCCTTTCTGCCGTTGCCGTGTGGTTGACTCGGTGCGAACGCCCGCCCGAGCAGCGGCAGGCGTCCGAGCACGCCCATCCCGCCGCGCGCCTTTTCGGGCCGCTTCTCTTCGGCCTAGGCGCC
>JAMCYS010000164.1 GCA_023473795.1 Chloroflexota bacterium
GACCACCATAGCCCGCAAAGTGGCCGCCTAATGGCGGCACGAGAATGGTCCCTCCCAACATAACGGCGACTAATCGGCACAGCAGGCGGCAACCATCGTCCACTGCACCATTTCGCACCAGAAACTATACTAGGGGCCGGGCCCAACGCCACCAGCAAGATCTCCCGAGCTGGGTTCGGCCGGCCCTCCACAAGCCAGCGCTTTGGGCGCTTCCTTTCACAGGGGTTGTCAATGGCAGGGGCACAGGGAAAGGGAAACGGTCCGATGATCGAGATGACGGTGGATAGTATCCGCGTCAGTCTCGTCAACTACCAGCGGGTGGTTATCCTCAAGCAGAAGGACGCAGACCGTCTGCTGCCAATCTGGATAGGTTCCAACGAAGCCGATGCCATTGCCATTCGCCTGCAGAACGTCGCGGTCGCTCGGCCGCTGACCCACGACCTTCTGAAGTCGGCGATCGAACAGCTAGGCGGCAAGGTGCAGCACATTCTCGTCAACGACCTCTCGGACGACGTTTTCTACGCCCGGATCGTCCTCGACGTGAATGGCCGCCAAGAGGAAGTGGATTCGCGCCCCAGCGATGCCATCGCCCTGGCCGTGCGCTGCGATGCCAAGATCTACGTCGCCGCGTCGGTTCTGGAGCGAGCGGGCGTCACCCCCGAGGCGGACAAGGAGCCCGATGAGCACGCGGCGGAGGGGCTGAGCCAGACCAAGGACGACGAGATCAAGAAGCTGGCCGCCTTCCGCGACTTCATCAACACGCTCGACCTGGACAGCCTCGGCCCCGGCGAGGGCGGCAAGAGCTAGCCGGCCCCTCCCCGCGACCGCGCTCGACAAAACGAGGCCTCAGCCGGCAACGGCTGAGGCCTCGTCGCGCAAGGAGGAAGGGGAGTGCCGCCAGACTGCTTCTCCCGGAAAGGCGGCAGATTCGCCTCCTATTGGCCCTGCGTCCCGCTAGTGCCGCCGTAGGACATCAGCCCCAGGCCCCCGGAGAGACCCCTGCCCCAGAGGTTGCCCAGCTGCAAGAACTGGCTGGCCGGCATCGCGTTCAGACGATCCTTGACCTGCTGCGCCTGGCTGGCGGTCAGGTTGCCATTCTGAACGTCCTGGTCCAGTTGGGCGCTCACCGCGTTGACCACGGCGGTCTTGATCTGATCCGCCGAGACGTTGTGGCTCTGGGCGATGGACGAGAGGCTCCGACCGGACTGCAGCTGCGAGCGCAGGTCGGCGCTGCTCATTCCCAGCGTTTGAGCCGTGGCATTGAGAGCCGCGCTCTGCACTTGACCGAAGTCGTGCAACAGGCCAAGAGCGCCGGCCCGAGCGCCAAGACCAGCCAGAGCACCGGGGCGTAGATAGTCGCTGGCCGGCAGGCCATTCAGCCAATTCCTGAGATCGCTGGCCTGCTGGGACGTCACCGTGCCGTTCTGGACGGCCTGGTCCAGCTTAGTGTTGACCACGGAGAGCACGGAACTCTTGACCTGGTCCGCCGAGACGTTCTTCTGCTGCGCGAGACCGGCCACCGTCGCGCCGGACTGGAGCTGGCTCCGCAGATCGCTGACGCTCATGTTGAGCGCCTGGGCCACGCCCTGCAGGTAGGTTTGCTCGCTCACCCTGACCATGCCGGCTATTTTCCCTCCGCCGAGGCCAAACCCCTGGCCGAGGCCAAGAGCGCCGTTCGGGCTCTGAGCGACCCGCTGCTTCAACTGGTCGGCCTGAGCTTGCGTGATCTTGCCGTCTTGCTGCGCTTTATCGATTGTCTGATCCGCGGCGGTCTTGCTGGCCGCGTCCAGTTGGCTGGGCGAAATGCCCAGCGTACTGGCCAGATGGTCCACGAAGTACTGGCCGTAGTTGGTTTGGTTCTGCTGGCCCTGCTGGTTCCGCGCCGGCGCCGGCGTTGACGTTGGCGTTGCCTGGGCGAAAACGGCTCCGCCCAAGAGCCCCAACAGCAAGACGGCGCTCACACCGGCGAGCAGCAGCCTTCTATTCGCTAACACGATCTCATCCTCCTTACCCGGCTCGACGCCGGGGTTCCTGTATCCGACCCTCTACTGGTTCCTGTTTCCGACCCCCTACTGATGAGTGTAAAGCCACCACCACAATTGGGGATTAGCCACGCGTTACGGCCTCGTTAACGAAATCGGTGCCGGAGATGCGACAGGAACCGTTCCAGACAGGGGGCCGCGGACCCACCCGCGAAGGCCGGGAAAAGAATCGGGGACGGCCACGCCGTCTATCGGCCTGGTCGCCCCCGCTGAGGACGTTGTGGGTTGTCGCTGCCCGGAGCCCAGTCGCGCGGCGCAGACGCCCGCGTGCTCGGCAAGCCCCCTGATTGTTGGTTCTAGCCGCCCGATCTTGCCTGGGTGGCCGGCATAATCTGGATTGACCGCGCCGCGACGCTACCGTCGGCGCCGGTGTCGCCCGTGACCAGCACCCGAACCCCCGCTTTGAGGTCGGCAGCGCCGCCCTGAACGTACTTCTCGACCGTGGCGGCGGCCGGGACTGCCACCTTGGTCTGGCCGGAGCTAGTGGTCACCGTGAAGCCGTCGGCGGTCACGCTGGCGACTTTGCCCGTGACCCGGGTACGCTGAGCGCCAGATTGACCTACCGCTGGAGCACCGCCCTGGCCGGCAGCCAGCGTACCTGCAGGGGAGCCGCTCGTGCCACCCTGGCCGGAGAATCCACCGGCGCCGAAGGCCGTCGCCGGCACCTCGCCAATCTGCACCGAGTCGGCCGTCACCGTGTCACCCTGTTGCTGACCCACCACCGTCACGGTTGCTCCGGCCGTCACGTCGGCCAGGGAGCCGCTGTCGAAGCGGGAGATCGTCGTGTCGTTGGCCAGGACCACCTTAGTCGAGGCGCCCTGGGCAGTCTGCACCGTCAGGTTGTTGCCCTCCACCGCCTGCACCGTGCCGACAGTCGCCCGGCCGGCCGCGGCCCCAGGCGTGGCCGCGGTGCCCGCGCCCGTTCCCGCCGCGCGCGTCCCCGCGCCAGCGGCGCTCGACGCGCCGGAGGTCGCCTGCGCTAGGGCGGCCCTTGGCGCGCTTTGCGACTGCTGCCAGGCGCCGATGCCGGCGCCCAAAGCGAGACCCAGCACCGCCGCCACGATCAGCAGAAACGTGAAAGGTATTCTCCTCATAGTGTCTTCACCACTTCTCGATTGACTTAGCCGGCATTCCCGGCAGGTCTATTCCGAACGGGCCCAGGCGTCCAGGGCCCTGAGCAGCAGCAACAATAAACCGAAGAGCACCCCCGCCAGCAGTACGATAGCCAATCCAATGAGCGCCGGCACAGGGCCCATGATCCACCAGATCAACCCCCCGCCGATGACGACGATGATCAGGAAACCACCGAGGATCAGACGACCTTCGGTCTGCCGGTGGTGCGCTTCGGCCCGAAATGGCCGGCGCTTGCCGTCTTTCACTTCCATCCCCTCGCGGCGGTGGCTACTCGTAACGTAGGGCCTCGATCGGGCTCAGGCTCGCGGCACGGTTGGCCGGGTAGATGCCGAAGAAGAGGCCGATCGCCGCCGAGACGCCCGTCGCCAACAGGACTGAGTCCGCGGTGATCACGGTCGGCAGCTTCTGGCCGCCAAAGTCGATGGACGCGATCAGACTGGACAGGCCGGCACCCAGAAGCACGCCGGCGCCGCCGCCGACCAGACTGACCACGACAGCCTCGACCAGGAACTGGGCCAGGATGTGGTTGCGCTTGGCCCCCACGGCCTTGCGGATCCCTATCTCCCTGGTGCGCTCGGTAACGGAGACCAGCATGATGTTCATGATGCCGATGCCGCCCACCACCAGCGAGATGCCGGCTATCGCGCCCAGGAGCAGGGTCAAGATGCCGGTGATCTGCTGCACCACGGCCAGCAAGTCCTCTTGGCTGCTAATCGTGAAGTCATCCTGAGCAACGTGATGGCGTTCGCGCAACAACTCGGCGATCTGTTCGGTGGCCTGCTGCATGTTGGTGCCGTCGGCCACCTGCACGTTGATCGTCTGCACCACGGCGCTGCCGGCGACGGTCCGCTGGCGGTTGAGGCGCTGCTGGACCGTCGTGATCGGCGCCATTACGATGTCGTCTTGATTGCCCATCGCCTGGGCCCCCTTGGAAGCCAGCACGCCAATAACGCGGAAGGTCAGGCGGTTGATCTTCAGGGTCTGGCCGACGGGTTCGCCGCCGGGAAACAATGTTTCGGCCACGTTGCTGCCCAGCACCACCACCAGCGAGCGGGCCTGGACGTTCTGCTCGCTGATGAACTCCCCTTCCGCCACGTCGTACTTGCGCACGTCCTGATAGGCAGGCGTGACGCCGAGGATGCGCGTGTTGACGTTGGTGGGTCCGGCCACCACCTGACCGAAGCTGTTCATTTCGGGCGCGACGCCCGTGACCATCGGCAGATTGTCCGGGTTGGCGATGGCATCCGCGTCGTCCAACGTCAGGGTCGGCTGAGTCCCCGCGGCCTGGCGCACGCCGCCCTGTTGGGCTGCCCCCGGGCTGACGAAGAGGAGGTTGCTGCCCATGCTCTGGATCTGGTTGGTGATCCGCAGCGAAGCGCCGTTGCCGACCGACATCAGCGTGATCACGGCGCTGACGCCGATGATGATGCCCAGCATAGTCAGGGCGGAGCGCAGCTTGTTGGCCTGCAGCGCCCGCAGGGCCAGACGCAGACTCTCTACAACGTCCATGCCTGCCTCCTCATCACGCTAGCGAGGCCCCTGGGCCGGACCGGGCCCGACCATCTGCACGCCGCCCATGCCGGGAATGCGCGCCGCCGACGCCGTCGTCGCCGGCAGCACCACCGTCTCGCCTTCCTGCAGACCGCTGGTGACCTCGGTAAGCGTGTCGTTGCTGAGGCCCACGGTCACCGGCCGCGCCTCCAGGCCGTTTGCCGTCTGCACCTGGACGACGCGCGCCCGGTTCTGCGTGCGCAAGGCGCGGTTGGGCACCAGGAGGACGTTGTCCTTCTGCTCGGTGACGACGGTTACGCTCGCGGTCATGCCGCTGGGCAGCACCCGCTTGCCCGGGTCGAACTGGACCGAAACCAGGTAGCTGACGACGCCCTGCTGCACGGTGGCGCTGGGCGCCACCGCGATCACCTTGCCGTTGAAGCGGTCGTTCGGCAAAGAATCGAACGTAATCTGCGCCGTCTGGCCGGGTAGCACCTTGCCAACGTCGGTTTCGTCCACTGTGGCGTCGATGCGCACGGCCGTGGGATCGACGATGGTAATGGCGGTGCCGCTAACCTGCTCGCCCACGTTGGGCACGACGGCGGCAATGACGCCCGAGTAGGGGGCGACGATCTTGGCGCCCGCGAGGTCGAGCTCCGCCTGCTTCAGCGACAGCTGCGACTGCGTGACCTGCTCCAGCTGCAGGGCAAGATCCTCGGGCGTCGGGCCGTCGGTCTTGCTGGCGAGCGCGGAGCGGGCGCTGGCGAGGCTGCTGCGCGCCGCCTGGAGGTCAGACTCTTTGCTGCCGGCCTGCAGAGTCGCCAGCTTCTCCTGGGCGGCGACTAGCGCCGCCTGAGCTCCCTGCACCGTCTTCTCGGCTACGCCTAGATCTTCCGGCTTGGGGGGCGCCATCTTGATGTTGTAGTTGGCGAGGGCCGACTGGTAGTCGATCGTGGCCTGCTGGAGCGCGAGCGCCTCGGGACGGGCCGCCGCGTCGGCGCGCCAGGCTATCTTGTCGTAGTCACCCTGCGCCTTGGCCAGGGCGGCCTGCGCCTTCTCGACCGAGGCTTTGGCCGTGACGATCTCGTCCTGGGTCGGGCCGTCGCGCAGCGTGGTCAGGTCTTTCTGCGCCTTCTCGACGTTGGCCTGGGCGCTCAGCACCGCCTGCTCCGCCGACTTTATGTCAGCTAACGCTGGCCCCGCCAGCACGTCGTTGTACTTGGCGACGGCGCTAGCATAGGCAGCCTGGGCCGCGGCGACGTCGACGTCCTTGCTGCCGCTCCTCAGCTGTTGCAGCTTCGTCTCAGCCACCCGCAACGAGGAACGGGCCTGCTCGACTTTGATCTCCAGGGTACTAGTGTCCAGTTCAGCCAGAACTTGCCCCGCGGTGACCGTATCGCCCACGGCTACATTCATGGATTTCAGCCTGCCGCTGGTGCCGAAGGACAGTTTGGCCTGCTTGCTGGTGGCAACCGTGCCCGAGGCGACCACCGTGGCGGCGATCGAGCCTCGCCGCACCGGTTGCGTCTGAGGCGCGGCAGCCGGCGCGGGCGTGGAGAATTGGTAGACCCTATAACCAACCACGGTGGTAATCAGGAAGACGATTGCCAGGGCCAGCAACCGCCCGCGTCCAAGTCCGGTCGTCCTGGGTAGGGCCGCGGCGCGCGCGGCGGGGGCTGATGCGGTCATGTGGGCAAGGCCTCCTCAACGTGAACAACGCCTCTCGCGAGCGGGCCTGGGGGCGCAATTCACCCCCAGAACAGACGGATTATCATACCGGTCTATTATGCCATGGGCAAAGGGGAGCTACCGGCGCGTTAACGGTGGCCAGGCCTGGGAGCAATCAAGGGCGGCTAAGAGCGAGGGCCGCGTAGCCCACCACGCTGCCGGTATCGCCGGAAACGTCGCCGGAGGTGGCATACTTCAGCAGGTCCACTCTCAGCGCCCCGAGCTCGCGGGCGGCCAGCAGGGCGGCCGCCACCGGCCCAGGGCCGCAGGCCGTCACCCGGTAGGGCGCCAGGCTGAGCAGCCGGTCGGTATCGGACTCCAGAATGGCCTTCAGCACCAGCCTATCCTTGGCCTCGGCGCTGCTCTGGCTCTCGTAGTGGCTGAGGTCGGTGCTGGCTATGACCACGGCGTTGCGGCCGGCGAGAGTCCGCCCCAGGGCCCGCCCCAAGCTCGCGGCCACGGCCGGGCTCTGCTCGCTCATCGTGATGGGGACGATACGCACGGCGTCGCCGTACAGGTACTGGAGGAAGGGCAACTGCACTTCCAGGGAGTGCTCGCGCTCGTGGGCGAAATCGGCCGTCCCCTGCGCCGGCAGCGCCGCCAGGATGGCCGCCGCGAGGTCAGAGTCGACCGCCAGCGTGCCCAAGGGCGTCCGCCAGGCCGCCGCCCCGGACACCGCGACTGCCGGCCCCAGGCCGTAGTGATTGGGGCCGACCAGCACCACAACCTCGGGCACGCCGTCGGCCGCCAGAGCCGCGTAGGCGTGCGCCGCCACCGGACCGGAATACGCGTAGCCGGCGTGGGGCACCACCAGCCCCGCCAGCCGTCGCGGGCCGTCGCTCGCCACTGTCGGCAGACGACCCGGCCCCAGAGGGCTGAGGAAGGCCCGCTCGAGTTGGCTCCGCAGGGCGGCCGGCGCACTGGCGTAGAAGGAGCCGGCCACCGCCGGCTCGCGCACCGCGGCCATAGTTCACTCCCCCCGCAGGTGACAGGTATCGTTCATCGTGGCAAGCACGTAGAGACCGTCGACGTGCTCCAGCAGGCTGAAGGAGGCGTTGTCCATCTCCACCTGCCAGTAGTGGGCGTCGTCCAGGCCGAGGGTCGCGCAGAGGAGCACCTTGCAAACCACCTTGTGAGTGACGAGCACCAGGGCCTGGCCTGCGTGCCGGGCCACCGCCTCGGCCAGGGCCGCGCCGGCCCGAGCGCGCACGGTCGCCAGGCTATCGCCCCCGGGGAACTGCACCGTGTGCGGGGCTAGCTGCCAGCGCCGGTGCAGCTCGGGCCAGAGCTCGTCCACCTCCGCCGGCGTGTGACCCTCCCACTCGCCGAAACTCACGTCGTCGATCCCCGCCAGCGCCTGTACCGGCAGGCCCAGGACCTCGGCGATGGGTCGCGCCGTGTCCAGAGCGCGGCCGCGCGAACTGCTGTAGACGGCGACGACGTCCTTCTCCGCCTGCAAGCGTCGGGCCAGCGCCCGGGCCTGCCCCCGGCCCACGTCGTTCAGGGGCACGTCGATGGTGCCACGGTAGCGCTCGACTTTGTTCCACTCGGTCTGACCGTGGCGCACAAGATAGACGCGCGTAGTCTCGCCCATGCTCCCTTGCCTCCGGCGCCGGCCCTAGGACCGGCGCCCTCCCATCCAGTATAGCACCGGCGTCCAGCCCGGAAAACGCCGACAGCCGCGCCGGCCGGGAGAGCCAATTGGGGCTGGCGCCTACCCAACGTCTGCCTGTTGAGGGGGCAGGGATGTGACAGGCAGGTAAGTGAAGTTGACAATCGGTTACACACCTCATATACTATTATGCGGTCGGTTGTATGAGCGAGTGTAAAAACGGTGTCACCAGATGGGTTGCCGACACACTATTGGCGTGCCGGTGGGACGGTGGCCGAGCCAAGAGTACTCTCCCTTGTGCGCTCGCAATGCGGTGGCCAGGAAGGGGGTGACGAGAGGCGCGATCTTCCCTAGCCCAAGGGTGGGCTCTCACCTGCCACCCGGCAGCACGGATGGGGCCTCCGGCCCCCTAGTGCACGAACAGATGACCTCTT
>JAMCYS010000158.1 GCA_023473795.1 Chloroflexota bacterium
CGACCGCGACGAGTGTCCCACCGCAGAACACGCCGACGGCAACCAGTGTCCCGCCGCAGAACACGCCGACGGCAACGGCGACGAATACTCGCGTGCCGGACTACCCGACGCTGAACACGCCGACCCCCGGCCCGACGTCGACGCCCGTGCCCCAGGTCGCGGTTCTGCCGATCGTTACCGTGCTGCCGGCGGTAGCAGCGGTGCAGCCGCAGGCCGTCGTGCAGGCACTGCCGGCCACCGGTCTGGGTGGGGCTTTGCCGATCGATCCGCCCTTGGCAGGCTTTACGATCGCCGCTCTGGCGGCTTTGAGGCTGATGCTGTCCGGTCGCGGCGGCCGCCGCCAGGACTAGGCTCGGTCTTCCAAGTACCAGGGCTCATGGCGAGACGGCGCCCCGAGAGGCCATTACCTTGGGGCGCCGCCTCTTTGTCTGCGCCCTGCCTGGTTCTCGGCCCAGCTCCGGGCGCGGTTTGACATCCGTGCATAACTGGCAGGTATGGCGGTAGGGGCGGGGCTCCGTACCCGCCCGCCCGTCTAATCCCCACGCCGAGCTGGCAACTACGCCGCTACGGCGGCCGCGGCCGCCCCCTTCGCTACGCTTCGGGGACATGGCTGGCGGGCGGGCAGAGACGCCCGCCCCTACGGGATTATGCACGAATGCCAGGGCGCGGCCTCTTGGACGAACGGCCCGGCTGCCGCTATAATGGTCGGGCTATGAAGAACCTGAGCGCGCTCCTCCTCGTGAGCATTATCCTGCTGGCCGCCGGCTGTGCAGCCGGCGCAGCCGGCGGGGCCCGGCCGACACCTTCTGCCGCCCCGGCGGCGAGTGCCCCGGCCGCGCCCACCGCGGCTCCCGGACTCGCCCCCAGCCCCGCGGTCGCCACGCTCTCCGTGGGCAAGGTGCGCGAATTGCTCGCCGGCGCCAATCCGCCCGTCGTCTTCGACACCCGCGACCGCGAGGTCTACGATTCCGGCCACGTTCCCGGCGCGCGCTCGCTGCCCTACGGCGAGCTGGAAACCCGCCTGGCGGAGGTGCCCAAGGACCGTCCCGTCGTCCTCTACTGCACCGGCGCCACCTGAGGCTCCAGCTATGCCGCGGCCCGTGTGCTGGCCGCCAAGGGCTACGACAACGTCAAGGTTATGGAGGGCGGCATCGGCGCCTGGCTCGAGGCCGGTTATCCGGTGGAGAAGAGCGCGCCCTAGCGACCTCCCCGTCTCCGCCATCCCTTTGCCCCGGACGGCTGTCACTTTCTTGATCCCTATGCCTCGACGTGGTAACATTTATCCTGAAGAATAAGTAAATGCTTAATCGACGATTTCATCGCGGGGGCGAGGACGAACGTGGCAACCGAACGGGGCCGAAGCCGGCGTGCCGATTTGGCCGAAACGTGCGAGGTCAAGGGGGCTGACCTGGGGCGAGTGCGCCAGGGTAGAGAAGTACTCCTTGGCGACGATACCTACTCCCTGCTAGCGGAGACCTTCCGCAGCCTGGCCGACCCCAGTCGAGCTAAGATAGTGCATAGTCTGCTGCGTCAGGAGCTGTGCACCTGCGACCTCGCCGCGATCACTTGCCTTTCCGAGCCCGCGGTCTCGCAGCATCTGCGCTTGCTGCGCGCCCTGCACCTGGTGAAGACCAGGCGCGAGGGCAAGAAGGTGTTCTACTCCCTGGCCGACGCCCACGTTCGTTTCTTGCTCAGCGTGTCGTTACGGCACTTGCGGCATGGTCCTGCCAGTGAGGCAGTCGCGGCGGGCGGGCAGTCCGCCTGACGGGGGCGGGCGAGGCATCTGGAGGTTATTGAGTTGACGACGGCAGAAATGAAGTTGACGCCCGGCGAAACCGGCGATTGCCAGCGCTGTCTGGTTGACTTACGCGAACAGCTGGCCACTCTTCCCGGTGTGGAGCAGGTGAAGCTGGCGGGGGAGCCGGTCGAACTGGCAATTCGGTTCGACCCAACGCGGTTGGCGCCCCAAGATCTGCACGCGGCGGCGGACGAGTTCTCGACGGCTCTGCGGCGACGCTATGCTCACGAGATAATCCGGGTGAGCGGGCTTGACTGCGCCGACTGCGCGGCAACGGTGGAGAGCGCCGTGGCGCGCCTGCCGGGCGTCGTGACCTCGAGGATCAATTTCGCCGCCGGCACCATCCTAGTCGAGTACGAGCGGGAGAAAGCCGACCGGCGGCAAATCCTGGCAGAGATCCACAATCTCGGTTACGAGACGGGAGAACAGAAAGTTGGTGGCCAGGCCAGCTCGACGTTCTTGCTGAGCGGGCTCGACTGCGCCGACTGCGCCGTCTCGGTGGAGCGCAACCTCGCCAGCCTGCCGGGCGTGATCTCGGCCAAAGTCAACTTCGCGACGGCCACCCTCGAAGTGCGCCACTCTCCCACGGTGCGCGCCGACGAGATTGCCAGCGTGGTGGAAGCGAGTGGCTACGGGGCAGCGCCGGTCCGCCAGGGCCAGGCTGACAAACAGGCGTCGTTCTGGGTGCGCAACCGCCGGGCGGCCTTGACCGTCGCCGCGGGCGCGTCCTTGTTGCTGGGGCTGGCCGTGAGCTGGCTCCGGCTGCCCAACCCGGACTGGAGCGAGCCGGTGAGTCACGGATTGCTGCTGTTGGCCACCGCTCTGGGGGGCTTCCACGTGGCCCGGGCCGGCCTGTATGGCCTCGTCCGCAGTCGCAGCCTGGATATGAACGTGCTGATGACGGCGGCCGTCCTCGGCGCGCTGGCGCTGGGCCAGTGGGAGGAGGCGGCCACGGTCGTCGTCCTTTTCGCGCTCGGCAACAGCCTAGAGGGCTACACGATGGACCGGGCCCGCGGCGCCATTCGTTCGCTGCTCGCCCTGGCGCCCAACACAGCGCGCGTGCGCCGTGATGGGCGAGAGCAGACGGTGCCTGCCGAGCAGGTCGCGGTCGGCGAGACGGTGCTTGTCCGCCCGGGCGAGAAGGTTCCGGTCGACGGACTGGTGACGGCGGGCGTCTCCGGGGTCAACGAAGCGCCGGTGACGGGCGAGTCGCTGCCGGTGGAGAAGGTGGCCGGCGACGAGGTCTACGCCGGCAGCCTCAACGAGCGCGGCTATTTGGAGGTCAGGGCCACGCGGCCCTATGGCCAAAACACCATCTCGCGCATCGTCCACCTCGTAGAGGAGGCGCAGGGGCAGCGTGCCAGGTCACAGCGCTTTGTGGACGAGTTCTCACGCTACTACACCCCGGCGGTGATGGCCGGAGCGCTGGCCGTGGCCACGGTGCCATACTTTCTGCTCGGTCAGCCGTTCGATCCCTGGTTCTACCGCGCCCTCGTCCTATTGATCATCGCCTGCCCCTGCGCGTTGGTGATCTCCACGCCCGTGGCTATCGTTTCCGCCATCGCCAGGGCGGCTCGCCTAGGGGTCTTGATCAAGGGCGGAGCCTATCTCGAGGCAGCCGGCCGCCTCAACGTCGTGGCTTTCGACAAGACCGGCACCCTCACCGTCGGCCGCCCCGAGGTGACCGACGTCATTGCCCTGAACGGCCTGGACGAAGACGATCTCTTGCGCCTCGCAGGCCGCCTCGAAGAGCGCTCTGAGCACCCGCTGGCGGCGGCCATCTTACGCCGGGCCGACGGGCACCGGCACGCGGACTCTTTGCCGCCGGTGGCGGACTTCGTCTCCCTGCCCGGGCGCGGCCTGCGCGCCCGTCTGGCAGACCAAACCTACTACCTTGGCAACCAGCGGCTGCTGGCAGAGGTCGGCGTGCCATTGAACGGCAGTGCGGCGCGCATCGAGTCCCTGCTTGGCGAGGGCAAGACGGTGCTCCTCCTGGCCGACGAAGTGTCTCTGTTGGGCTACGTGGCCGTGGCGGACCGCCTCCGCCCCGGGGCCAAAGAGGCAGTGGCAGAGCTCCGGCAGTCCGGCGTGCGGCGCGTAGTGCTGCTAACCGGCGATCAAGAGGCTACGGCGCGGGCCATCGCCCAGGCGGCGGGGGTGGACGAGTACAAGGCCGGCTTGCTGCCGGACGAG
Organism: Chloroflexota bacterium; assembly: GCA_023473795.1. Taxonomy (GTDB): domain Bacteria; phylum Chloroflexota; class UBA6077; order FW602-bin22; family JAMCYS01; genus JAMCYS01. Next base: position 3,992 of record JAMCYS010000158.1, read on the forward strand.
AAAGTGGCGGCGATTCAGGACTTGCGCCGGCGCTATGGCGCGGTAGGGATGGTGGGGGACGGCGTGAACGACGCGCCCGCGCTGGCCGTGGCCAACGTGGGCATCGCCATGGGGGCGGCCGGCAGTGACGTGGCCCTGGAGACGGCCGATGTGGCGCTGATGGCCGACGACCTGAGCAAGGTCGGCTTCGCGGTCGGCCTGGCTCGCGGCGCTCTGGACACGATACGACAGAATGTGGCGTTCGCTCTGGCCATAAAAGCGGTGTTCCTTGCCCTAGCCGTCCTTGGCGTGGCCACCCTCTGGCTGGCGATCCTCGCCGACACCGGGGCCTCGCTGGTGGTGACTCTTAACGGGATGCGCTTGCTGGGCTACGGCCGGCGCTTTGCCAGGCCCAGCGCCGAACACCGCGAGGCCCATGCGGCTGTTGAGTGCACGGCAGAGCACTGCCATTGCGGCCACGAGCACGGCCACGACGGCGACGAGCGCGAAGAGGAAGAATCGGGGCTTGAAGCGTCGTCACTCGCCGAGGGTTCTCCCGAGCACGATCACGCCGGGCACACCCACAGTTAGGGAGAGCCAAGACCCCAGCAGAAGTTGCCGCCCGAGCAGGGCACGGCCGGAGCACGGGCCGTGCCCTGCTCGGGCGGGTTCTGGGTCACGGGTCCGCGGCCCCGCGCGGGTGCGCTAGTCGGGGTTCGCCCGTGGCCCTCGTCTCAGCCCCATGAACAGCAGATACAGCAGCGCCGAGACGACCATTGTGGGCACCGAGGCGCCGATAAGGGTGAGATTGGTGCTCACGAGCCCGGATACCCCTAAGGCTCCCAGCAGGCCGAACGGATCCTCGCCCGACAACCAGCGGAACACCAGCACGCCCACCACATAGGCCAAGACGGCGCGGAGATTGAGTCCCCGCCAGTACCAGTAGCGCCCGCGTCCGAACAGCGAGTTGACGTCGTAGCGACCCCGGCGCAGCAAGTAGTAGTCGGCGAGGACGATGCCGAAGTAAGGTACGAACGTGGCGCCGATCCAGAGCAGGAAGGTCTGGTACTGGTCCATGGGAAACACCAGCGCCAGAGCGGTGCCGAGAAGGCCCCCGACGAGGATGCCCGAACGCTCACCTAGGCGCGGCGCGATGTTCAAGGCGGAAATGGCCGTCGAATACACGTCCATAAAGGCAGTGGTGAAGGTCGAGAGCAGCACGATCGACAGCGCCGGCAGGCCAAGGCCGAGCGCCAACATACTCGGCACAGGGTCGGGCTGACCGGTGGCGAGAGCGGCGACGAGGCCGACGAGGAACATCCAGCTACTGCCGACGAAGTAGCCCAGCCAGCTGCCGAAGAAACTAGACCCGGAGCGGCGGGCGAAGCGCGAGTAGTCGCCAATCAAAGGCAGCCAGGAGATCGGCAGGGCGATTGCCAGATCGAGACCGACGCCGAACGGCAGCTCACCCGTCGGCTGGCTGGCGAACACGTCGCTCACGCTCTTCCCGCCCAGCGCGGCGTAGGTGAGCGCTAGGCACAGCAAGAGCAGCAGGGCGACCGAGATGTTGTTGAGCCAGCGCCAGGTCTTCTGGCCCACCAAGGCCCAAACGGTGGTGACCAGACCGACCGCGATCTTCCAGGCCAGCAGATTGTCCCAGCCGAAAATGGCTCTACTTACTTCGTTGGCCGCCTGGCCCGCCAAAATGATCATCACGGCAGTCCAGCCTACCAGCTGTACCACATTGAGGGCGGCGCCGATGTAGGATCCCCTCACGCCGAAGGCGGGCCGGGTGCCCACCATCGTCGGCACGCCGGTCTCGCTGCCGATCACGCCGCCCAGAGCGAAGGGCGTGTTGCCGATGATGTGTCCCAAGACGATGGCCAGGAAAGCCAGCCCGAAGCCCAGCGGGGCGAGCAGGCCGCCGGTGAAGATCTCGGCGATAGAGATGGCGGCGCCGGACCAGAGGAGGAAGAAGTCCCAGCCGCCGTAGGTACGGTCGGCTGGGCGCACTGGAGCTATCGAGATCTCAGACAAGGCCAACACCCCTTTCGTGCACAAACAAAGCCGCCTGCCGCGAAGAGACAGCGGCAGGCGGCGAACGTTGGCCCGGTCACCTGCGCCGCTTCCCTACGCTAGCATTACCTAGATCAGGTTCAAGGGGTCGGCGGGTTGCCCCGCCTCTCAGACTGGCTCCCCCAGCGGCTGGAGACTATTCAATTCCGCAGTTCAATGTTAGAACTGCCTATAATGCCGTGTCAAGCAGACGACTAGGCAGCTCGCCCCTGGCGGCCGTTTGCCATGTCCTGCCCGCGACGGTTGACGTCCAACGGAAGCCGATGCTATTCTTGCCCTGGGCGCCTTTGGCCGCGGACAACCCTACGGCTCCTTGGCCCGGCCCGGCGATTCCCTGGGGTGCGGCAGGAATTGGAAACGAATCGCGACCTCTCGCTGCCCCTGACGGAGGCGCCTCTGGCCTTCGTCGACGTTGAAACCACCGGTCTGACCGCCGCCCTGGGGGACCGCATCTGCGAGGTCGCGGTGGTGCTGGTCCGGGGCGACCGGGAGCTGTTCCGCTTCGCCACCCTCGTCAACCCACTCCGGCCCATTTCGCCGGGAGCGGCCGCCGTCAACGGACTTTGTGACGCATTGTTGCAGGATGCCCCGCTCTTTGCGGAGGTCGCCGGAGAGGTGCGGCAGGCTTTGTCTCTTGGCCTGCCGGTGGCGCACAACGCGCCCTTCGACCTTTCGTTCCTCGCACCTGAGCTCGCGGCGGCAGGCCAAGAGCCCCCTGCTGCCGGGGCCGGCGACACCCTGGCGCTGGCACGCCGCCTGCTGCCACCCGGGCAGCGCTGTGGCTTGCCCGCTTTGGCCGGTTTCTTCCGCCTGTCCTCGCCTGGCGAAGCCCACCGAGCCCTGGCCGATGCCCTGATGACGCGGGCGCTGTTCTGGCGCCTGCTCGGCAAAGCGAGGCTCGGTCGCCGGACTACCCTCGCCGACCTACTGGAGCTGCAGGGCGGGCCCGCGCCGTGGCCCACCGCCGGCGACCGCAGCCGCTTATCCCTACCCCCGGAACTCGCGGGCGCGGTCGACGCCGGACGGCGAGTGCTGCTGGTCTACCTGTCTGCCAGCGGTCGGCGAACCAGCCGCCTGGTGGAGCTGAGCAGCGCTTACGCCTCCGGCGGCACCGTCTATCTGGTTGGCTTCTGCCACCTGCGCCAGGAGCAGCGTACCTTCCGCGTCGACCGCATCCTCGATTGGACCCCGGCCTAGTTACCGCCTCCCGGACTGTCCCCTCACCAGCAGGTAGCCCGGCCGCGGCTCTACCGGCCCAGCTGCCCCAGAATCCAACGGCCCGCGTTCATAAACAGCTGCGTCGCCCCGAACTCGACAATCTGCACGCCGCGATCGAGCAGCTTCTTGGCGCCATCGGCGTCGTTCGTCAGCATCGCTACTGGCTTGTTTGCCGCGCGCGCGATCTTGATGATCCGGTCGATATGCTCCTGCACTATGGGCAACTGCACCTGCGCCGGCACGCCTAACGACTGAGAGAGGTCGTTGTGGCCGATCCAGACCACGTCCACGCCGGGCACGGACACTATCTCTTCCAGGTTCTCCACGCCCTTGGCGCTCTCGATCAAGGTCATCAGCAGAACGGCGGCGTTAGCCTGCTTGATCAGTTCGGGCAGCGGACCCAGCGAGCCGTAGCGCGCCCAGCGGGAGCCTGCCATGCCGCGCTCGCCCTCGGGGTAATAACGCATGGCCTTGGCGGCCGCCTCGGCCTCGGCGCGACTCTCGATGTGCGGTACCAGCACCCCCAGCACCCCGGCGTCGAGCAGGCGCAGGACCTCGTGGAAGGCGTTGGTTGGCGTCCGGGCGAAGGGAGTGATGCCGCTTGCCTCGGCGGCGCGCACCATCTGTTCGGCCGCTACCGGGTCCATCGGCCCGTGCTCGCAGTCGATGCGCACGAAGTCGAAGCCGGCGTAGGCGCATAGCTCCACGGTCGCCGGCGAGGGAAAAGTGAGGCCCACGCCGAAGATTGGCTTACCCGCCCGCAGGCGCTCCTTGGCCGCATTGGTGATGACCATTTACCTAGTCCTCCTGGTTGCTTGACTCGCCGGCCATTATAGGCGAGCCCAGCGCCAGACGGCAAGGCTCGCGGCGCCGTCTCCGGCCGCGGCTTGCCGCTTATTAGCTATTTGGCACGGCAAAGTATAATTGACTATAGGCCCCGTCAGTGGCGGGTTACGGCTGGCAAGTTCCGGAGGAGATGTGCCATGATCGAGAGAACGGCCTACGGGTTTGGAGTCAAGACCAAGCTGCCCTATGAACAAGCCATAGAGCAGACCAAGGCGGCGTTGAAAGAGCAGGGCTTCGGCGTGCTCTGCGAGATCGACGTCCGCAAGACGATGAAGGAGAAGCTGGACGCGGACTTTCGCCCCTACGTCATCCTTGGCGCCTGCAATCCGCCCCTGGCCCACCAGGCGTTGACGGCGGACCTCGATCTGGGGCTGCTGCTGCCCTGCAACCTAGTGGTATACGACGCGGAGGGCGGCGCGGTCGTCAAGGCGATGGATCCCGAGCCTGTACTGGGCATCGTTGGCAATGCGAATCTGGTTCCCGTGGCCACCGAGGTCAAGTCCCGTCTGGAAAAGGTAATCAAACAAGTAGCAGGCCTGTAGCCGGGCCAGCCGTACTTGCACAGCTCGACGAGGCCCCGTGGCGTCTCCGCCCGGGGCCTCGGTCTGTGACAACGGGATGAACGTGCATCTACTTGGGTACTTCGAGGGCAGCTGAGGGCACCTGGCGGCACGCTGTTTGCGAGTGAGACCGCGGAGGAACAAAGGTCTATGTCTCGCTCAGCCATTGCTCTTGCCCTAGCAGTCGTGCTCGTCGCAGCCGTAGTCATAGGCACCGGCGCCTATGTCCCGGGTGCCAGCCCCGATGCCGTGGAGGACCCTAGGCCCGAGGCAGTTCTGTCCAGCCCAACGGCCGAGCCCACGGCCACTATTAGGCCCACCAGCACGGCCACTGCCCTGCCGACGGCGACGGCTACCGTTACGGCGACCGCCAGTGCCAGGCCGACCGCTACGGTCGCTCCCGGCGCCTCGGCCAAGGAGGCCCTGTACCGTGAGATCGTCACTCAGTACCTGGGCAACCTACCGGGAACCTTCGGCGTAGCCATCAAAGACCTCAAGACTGGTGAAACCGTTCTCATCAACCCTGACCGACCCTTTCCTGCCGCCAGCCTCTATAAGCTCTCCTTGACGTACGAGGTGCTGCGCGAGGCCAAGGCAGGCAATTTCTCGCTCAAGACGCTAATGGACATAACCGAAGCCGACATGGCCGAGGCCGAGTTCGATGAGAAACTGGTGCCTGGAATGTCGGTGACTATCGATCGCGGCCTTTGGTTCCTCATCACTCTCAGTAGCAACAGCGCCTCCGCGGCCCTGCAGCACTACGTGAACTGGGCCGATATGAACGAGGGCATGCGCGAGCTGGGTCTGGTGAACACCCGCATGGCAGGCGATCCGACCGAACAGAAGTATGGCGACTGGCGCGACGAGCTCGCCTCCACCATTCCCCGCGAAATGCTGCGCTTCTTCGAAACGCTCTACCACCAGCAGTTGCTCGATCAGGCGTCCAGCGAGGAGATGATGTACCTGCTCCGCCACCAACAGATCGGCGATAGGCTATCGTATAACCTGCCAGAGGGCGTAGTAATGGCCCACAAGACCGGCAACCTCTCGGGCACCATCAACGACGCGGGCATCATCTTCGGTCCCGAGACCGACCTGTACGTCGGCATGCTTTCCCAGGGTGCCGACTACGAGCAGACCACTCAGGCCTTACGCGATCTAGGGAGGGCGCTGTACGACGCGGCCAATGAATAGCGATGGGGGCAGTGACGCGAGCAAGACCCGCCAGCGCCGACGGCCGGTAGGCCGCGAGGCACGCTTCCTGCCTCTCTATTTCTGACGGTGGCATTCTAGATGGAAGCGGGCGATTACCATGGAAAGTTCCCTGAAATTGGGCAAGATTCGCGGCATCGAAATAGGTATTCACTATTCCTGGTTGCTAGTGCTGGCGCTGGTTACTGCCTCGCTTGCGCTCGGCTTCTTCCCCCAAACTTTTCCGGCTTTGTCGCCCCTCGCCAGCTGGTTACTTGGCCTGGTGGCGGCTCTGCTGTTATTCGTTTCGGTGCTGATCCACGAGCTGTCGCATTCCCTGGTCGCTCAGAGCATGGGTATCCGAGTGCGCAGTATCGTGCTCTTCATTTTCGGCGGCGTCTCCAGCATCGAGGGCGAGCCGCGCACCGCGCGTGACGAGATACTGGTCGCCATCGCCGGTCCACTCGCCAGCATCGTTCTGGGCGTTACCTTCGGCGCTTTGCTGCTGGGCCTCAGTGGCGTCAGCCCAGAGCTATCCGCATTGCTCACCTATCTAGCGCTGACCAACCTGCTACTGGCCGCGTTCAACCTGATCCCCGGCTTTCCCCTGGACGGCGGCCGCGTCTTCCGGGGCTTGGCCTGGTTGGCGACGGGCAGTTACGCCCGAGCGACCAATATTGCCACTATCCTGGGCCAGGCGGTGGCATACATCTTCATCTTCGGCGGCCTCTTTATGGCCTTCACCGGGGCGTTTCTCTCCGGTATCTGGATCGCCTTCATTGGCTGGTTCCTGAACAGCGCCGCCGATGCCGCGCGTCGCCAGAGCCGGCTGACGACAGCCTTCAGGGGTGTCCGCGTGCGCGACCTGTTGAAAGAGGAGCCCCCGGTCACCGTGCCGGCGAGTCTCTCCCTGCGTGACATGGTTGACGAGTTCGTGCTGCAGCGGAACGTGCGAGCGGTGCCGGTGGTCGATGGCCAGGGGGACGTGGTCGGCATCATCAGCATCGCCGACATAAAGAAGGTGCCCCGGGAGCGCTGGGATACGGCCACAGTGGCCGAGGCGATGACGCCCGCCGATCAGATGCTGGCGCTGAGCCCCGACGACAATGCCGGCGAGGCTCTACAAGCTATGGGCCAGCGGGACGTGGCGCAAGTGCCGGTGATTGACCACGGTCATCTGGTGGGGCTGCTATCGCGTGCCAGCATTCTGCAGTTCCTGCACGTGCGCGAGGAACTGGGCTCGCGGGCCTAGGGTCGCCCGACAACACACACTTCGGTCTGCTTTGGGCCGTTCCCCCGGACAAACCCGCGGCTCCTCCAGCCGCCAAGGGATTGGCAGAGACTTGACGGTTTCCATCTCCGGTCGCATAATTGGCGGGCGAAACAGCCCGACTGCACGACGGCGGGACGGAGATGGGAGCGGACTTGGCTGGCAGGCGTTGCCTGGTCACGGGAGTGGCCGGCTTCATCGGTTCTCACTTGGCCGAACGGCTACTAGCGGAAGGTTACGACGTTCTAGGAGTCGATTGCCTCCGCGACTACTACCCGCGCTCGTTCAAAGAGCGCAACCTCGCTGGCCTGCTGGGTCATCCCCGATTCGCCTTCCGCGAGGCCGACCTCGCCCGCGACGACCTGACGCCAATCCTGGGCGGCGCGAACTTGGTCTTTCACCAAGCGGCTCAGCCCGGCGTGCGGGCCAGCTGGGGCCGGGAGTTCGACACCTACCTGAACGATAACATCCGCGCCACACAGCGACTGCTGGAAGCGGCGAAGACCGCGCGGTTGGACAAGATAGTGTACGCCTCGTCCTCTTCCGTCCACGGCGAAACCGCCGGCTTGGCGGTCAAGGAAACCGACCCCACGGCGCCGCATTCGCCTTATGGCGTCAGCAAGCTGGCGGCGGAGCATCTGTGCCGCCTCTACCAGGCCAATTTCGGTTTGCCGACGGTCTGCCTGCGCTATCTCACGGCCTACGGCCCACGCCAGCGTCCCGACCAGGCGTTTCATCGTTTTATTTATGCCATTCTCCAGGGCCAGGCCATCCACGTCTACGGGGACGGCGAGCAGAGCCGCGACTTCACATATGTGGCGGATGTGGTTGAGGCCAACCTGCTGGCCGCCCGCCACGGCAAGCCGGGAGCGGTTTACAACGTCGGCGGCGGCAGCGCCGCCACCGTGAACGAAGTACTGCGCCTGCTGGCTGAGGTCTGCGGTCGCCCGCCAGAAGTTATCTACGAGGGCACCCAGAACGGTGACGTGCGACACACCCGGGCCGACTGCTCTCTAGCACAGGCGGAACTGGGTTTCAGGCCGCGCTACTCCCTGGCCACTGGTTTGGCCGCCGAAGCGGCCTGGCTGCGGGAGGTGTTACCGTGAATCCTGCCGCGTCGAGCTTAGCCGGCGGGGCGGAGGGTGTGGGCCCTGAGGCGCCTCCGCTAGCGCCCCAGCCCGTTCCCGGTCTCCCTCCCGTTCCCATCGCGAAGCTCGCCCTCTCCGTGGTGGTCCCGTTCTACAACGAAGAGGCCAACATAGTCCCCTGGTACCAGGCCCTCACCGTGGTGCTCACCGAGCTGGCGCTGCCCTACGAGATTGTGGCGGTGGACGACGGCAGCCGCGACGGCACTTTCGCCCGCCTGCGTGAACTTCACCTGGCCGACCGCCGTCTGAAGGTACTCCGCTTCCGGCGCAACTTCGGCCAGACCGCGGCCCTGTCGGCGGGCTTCGACCACGTCTCCGGCGAGGTGGTGGTGACCATGGATGGCGACCTGCAGAACCATCCCGAGGACATCCCCCGCCTCCTCGCCAAGATCGATGAAGGCTACGATATCGTCAGCGGCTGGCGGGTAAAGCGGCAGGACGCGCAACTGACCAGAGTCTGGCCCTCGCGGATTGCCAACGCTCTGGTCTCACTTGTGACAGGCGTTCATTTGCACGACTACGGCTGCTCCCTCAAGGCCTACCGCAGCGAAGTGGCCAAAGGCATCCGGCTGTATGGCGACCTGCACCGCTTCATCCCAGCCGTCGCCAGCTACATGGGTACGGCGGTCGCGGAGATCCCCGTCGAGCACTCGCCCAGGCGGGCCGGCAAGTCCAATTACGGGCTCTGGCGCACCGTCCGCGTCCTGTTGGACCTGGTGGCGGTCCGTTTCTTCCTCAGTTTTCTGACCAAGCCCATCCAGATTTTCGGCTTCCTGGGGCTAATCAGCGGCGGCCTAGGAACGCTGCTGGGCCTATACCTGGCTTACTTGAAGATATTCCTCGGCGAGTCCATCGGCAGCAGACCACTCCTGTTCCTGGCCGGTCTGCTCATCCTGGTCGGGGTGCAGTTCATCGTGCTTGGACTCCTGGGCGAAGTGCTGACGCGAGTCTACTACGAGGTGCAGGGGAAACGCACTTACGTGATCAGGGAGCGCCTCGGGCTGGTAAGCGACGAGACCTAAGCTGGGAAGCGCCGCGACCTGTCTCGTGGGATCGGCCGCGGTGTGACCAGGTGTCTATTCCAGGCGCAAGCGGCTAGCCTTGCCGCCGGGCAGTAGAGACCGCGCCAGACGCAAGTCCTCCCGCCCCACCTCCCGCAGGACCAGCAGCGCCAAGAGATAGGTAGCGCCTCCGCCTAGCAGATCGAGCACCAACCCGGCGGTGGACACGGGCAGTAGCTTGGCGAGAGCCAGAGCCGGCAACACCGCCAGGACGCTTCTGGCGCCCGTGAGCCACGGCACTGCTTGGGGCTGGCTCCGTGCCAGCAAGACCAGCGCCAGCCCGCTCGCTACCACTCCCATCAGCAGGTTACTCAACGCTGCCCCGGTCAGACCCCAGGTGGCGGTAAGTGGCACGCCGCCGGCCAGGCCTGCCGCCAACGCGATCAGGCCGACGGCCATCCCCCGGCGCTCCCGACCCGCGCCCGCTTCAAGATTGGCGCAGACCCTGAAGAGGGCGGCCAGCGACATTCCCGCCGTCAGCAATGGCAGCTGCCGGGCGGCGGGCGCATAGGCGGACGAGTACAGCAGGTCGATTGCCGGGCCCGCGGCCAGGGCGGCGAAGCCGACTGCCGGCACCGCGGTCAGGACGACGATCCTCAACGCCTGCCGGGCGAGCCGCACCGTAGCCTCCCGCTCGCCCCTGGCTTCGCTGTGCGCCACTGCCGGCAACACGGCGCTCGCCAGGCCAATGAAGAGGAAGTAGGGCACGCGCGCGATGGTGGAGGCCGCCGTGTAGTAGCCTATTGCCACTGCATCGCCGACGAAGGCTTTGGCGAGGAACAGGTCGAGCAGGGTCAGCGCCTCCGCGGCCACGGCAAAGACGGCGAAGGGTGCGGCAAAACGCAGCAGAGCCCGCGCTGTCACGCCGCCCTGCCCTTCGCTGGCAACCGAGGGCGTGAGCCCGAGCGCCGCGATGATGGCCCCCAGCGGTGCCACCGCCAGCCCGGCCAGTGCCCCCGCCACGCCCCAGACCACGGCCGGCAGGCAGACTGCCAGAACTTTGAGCGTCCCGTAAAGAGCCACGATTGTCGCCTGACGACCGAAGAGACGCAGCCCTCCAAGGTAGCCGGCCCAGAGGGAGTACAAGGCGTAGGGAGGAATGGCGAGCGCTGAGAGTTGCAGATAGGGCAGCAGGCTGGGGTCGGCTAGGAGCCAGGCGATAGGACCGCTCGCCAGGACAAGCGTGCCGGCGAGGGCCAGAGATCCCAACGTCTGCATTCCCAGGGCGGAGCGACGAATCCGCTCGGCCTGCCCGTGGTCGGCCCCAACGTAGCGAGCCACTGCCTGTGGCAGGCCAGCGCTCACCACCACGAAGAGGATGCTGAGCAGGTTGAAGACGACGCCGTAGGTGCCGTAGCCGGCCGGACCCAGCAAGCGCGCCAGCACCATGTGCAGCGCGTAGCTGGAAATGACGAAGACGGCTTGCGCGCCCATCAACGACAGGGCGCCCCGTGAGGTCCGGCCGGCCAGGTTTCTCTCCATAGGTCGGCTGATTATACCTTGCTGGCAATGTTCTAGGACGGGTCGGGCCCCTGAAGATGTCGTGGTTGCGAGCTGCCGGGCTGGCGGCGACGGCGACGCCAGGCGAGAAACGCCCAGGCGCCCGCCAACAACAGGCCCGTGGCGGCGCTGATGGTCGAGCCCAACGCGAAGGATGCCGGCCGGTAGGTGAAGGTGACCACGTGGTCGCCGGGTGGCAGCTGGACGCCGCGCAGGACGTAGTCGACCTGGCGCACGGTCGCTGCTGAGGAATCGACGGTGGCTTGCCAGCCGGAGTCGTAGGTGTCGGACAGAACCAGCCAGCCGCCGGCACGGCTGCTTACACCGACGCTGACCTGGTTGGGCGTGTACTCCAGAATAGCCGTAGCGCCACCGCCCGTGGATTGGCCGCAGACGATACCGGGGTTGTTGGCTCTCTCGACCACCGCGGTGAGTCTCGGGTTGAAACCGGGCGCTCGCAGGGTGTCGAGCGCGGCCGTCTCGTCGCTGGCCAGGACGCAATCCGCGGCGACGAAGGCCCGAGGGAGAGCCTGCTCGTTCTCGTAGATGGCTAGGTCTCCATCGTACACCTTGTGGAATCCCGGCGCAGGCGCCGGCGTCCCGGGCGGCCGCAGGACGTACTTGACGTTCAATAGGTCCAGGATCGGCGAATCAAAGCGCGTCAGCCAGACCCAATTGCCAAACGCACCACCAGGCTGCCCCGTCTCCGCTAGGTTCAGGAGTCTAGCGTACCGCTCGTCGTACACAGACTGGTAGCCGCCTACCTCAGAGATGCCATAGGCTTGCAGCATGTTGGGGAAGAGCAGATCCCCGTCGGTGTCCAGCCCAACCCGGTAGCTGGCCTTGTCCGCCAGCAGGAAGTCGATGGCCGGCGTCGAGGGATAGAGCGAGCCCGCGGGCACCGTCGCATTGTACTGCCAGCCGAAGTAGACGAGGTCCAGGGCTATGACTGTCGTGCAGAGGGCCGGGAATAGGCTCGGCCGATGCTGTCGTGCCCAGAGAACGAGCACGCAGCCAGCGGCAATCGCCAGCGTCACGTAGATCGTCGGGCTCAGAGGGCTCAGGTTGGCGGCGATTTGCGCGTACAGCCAATCCACGGTCCCGAGCTCTTTCTGATACTGCTCCTCCGTTGCCAGGCTACCCGGCACGCCGAAGACCCGGTCGTAGGTGTGCTGGTACCAGAGGGCGAGCAGCCACTCACGGCCGAAGAGCGACAGCGCGTTGACCGCTGCCACGCCGACGACGGAAACGCCAAGCAAGCCCACCGTCACTCCGCGCAGCCGAAGGGCCAGCCGCAAACCGGCAGCGGAGGCAAGGTAGTCCGCACCTACCGCCGCCAGCATCGCTACGCCAAAGGCGTAGAGCAGCAGCGTTCTCTGTGGGTTAAGCGCACCGAACATCGGTATAGAGTAGTAGAGAATTGTGTACAGGGGGCTGCCGAAAACCAGAAGAAGCGCTAGGACGGCGACCAAACTGAAGAACACTGCGAGCGCGCGGCGGCTCACCAGGCCGGCGGCGGCCAGCACGAGCGTGAGGAGCCCGGCGTAACCTTGAAACTCGTTGGCGTTTGTGCTGCCAATTCCATAGAGTTCAAATGGATAGGTTGGCCCTCCGGCGAGACCAGGGACCACGAAGGCTGCGAGGAGGGCAACCCTTGGCCAGTTGTGACGGAACATGTCCGCAATAGGCACAGCGGTCCGCTGGGATATGCCGATCAGCTCCAGAGTAGGCAACATCGTGCACGCGGCCAGAGCGAAGCCACCCACGAGTCCTACTGCGCAATAGCAGATTGGCAGCACCAGCCTTGTCAACGACCCGTTGGTCCAAGCGTCGCCAATAGCTCGGAAGCCGCCGTAGCCTGACAGCGCTATCAGCAGATACAGGCTGCGCTGAATGTTGCCCCCGTTCAGACTGAGCGCCACCACCACGCAGAGGCCCAGCGCCCAGGCAAGGCTGTGTCGCAGCCGCGCTCGGTCGAAAACAAACAAGGCCAGTGGTAGGAGGGCGGCCGTGGTCACGGTGTGCCCGAATTCGAACCAGACCATGACATAGCCGTTGAACGACCAGGCTATCGCGCCGACCAGAGCCCCGAGTTTGCCCAGCCCTGCCTGGCGGAGGAAGAGGTAAGTGAAACAGCCGGCCAAGAAGAGGTGCAGCATCAGGTTGACGTCGTGCGCGTACTCGGCCGGCAGTAAGGCGAGCAGGACTAGGCGCGTGGGGTAGAGCACCGCCGAGAGGCCGTTGGCCAGCAAGGGGTGGCCGCCCAGGAGGAACGGGTCCCACAGCGGCAGGACGCCCTGGCGCAGTCGCGAGGCGATGAACTTATCTTGAGGGTAGTAGATCGAAATGACGTCGCCCAAGAGAGCGTTCGCGGGCTGCCTATCGCCGGAGAAGTACCGCCAGGGGTACCAGTCGTTGGCGATGTCGCCGGGGATGAACACCTGGCCGAGGAAGAGGAACCTGGCGAAGAAAAGGATCGTTAGGGCGCCGATGATCGCGAACGGCAGCCAGCGCCAACCTGCTATTCGCGTGGCGAGCTCTGCCAGCGCACGGCCGGGCCTGGAAATCGTAAGCAACTGTCCTCTTGACTCAGGTAGTCTCGCCGCGCTGGCGTAGCCGGAGCGAGGGAGGGCACGAGAGCCACTAAAACGAACAGGCCCCAGTATTGGTTCCCGGCGGCCGTTTGTCAAGCAGCCCTTTGTGCACTGGCAGGGCCAGGTGTTCCTCCGGCAGTTCGCTCCAACCAGGCAGATTGCCTTCGTCGCCGTTGTCAGGCATATCTCCACCTCCATTTTGCACGTAAAATGCGGCGCGCAGGTTCTATTCCTTCCCGGGTTGACGGCAGCCAGACGGCAAACGGATAATTGCCGTAGGGAACCAATTTGCCGCCCGTGCGGCGGCACCGAAGGAGAAACGCACTTTGAACGACAAGAAGACCCGCGTGGCCGTGATCGGCGCCGGCGACTACGCCGGCCGTTATCATATCCCCCACCTCGTCGCCAATCCCCACGTCGCCCTGCAGGCCCTCGTGGCCCGCAACCCCGAGACGCTGGCGCAGAAGGCGGCGCTCTTCGGCGTGCCGCGCTGGTATACGGACTACTCGGTACTGCTGGAGCGGGAGGAACTTGATGCTGTCGTGGTAAGCGGTCCTCACACGCTGCACTACGAACTCGCCAAGGCCGCCCTGCGGCGGGGACTGCATGTGCTGGTAGACAAGCACGTGGTGATGCACGCCGCCGAGTGGCGCGAGCTGATCGCCCTGGCGGCCGACAAGAACGTCACGCTGATGCCGGCGCTGAACCGCCATCTCGACCCCGGCAACCTCTACGCCAAGCAGTTGATCCGTGCCGGCGCCCTGGGGGAGGTCTACTTCGCTTTCAGCACCCAGATCAACTATCCCCTGGATCGCCACTACACTTCGCTGGCGCTCGCCGGCGGCGGCCCCCTGGTGGGGCGCGGTAGCCACATGGCGGCGCTCATTCCCTGGCTCACGGGTTGGCGCCCGCAAGAGGTTTCGGCTGCCGTCGCCTCCAATCCAGGTGCCGAGATAGAGGCGAGCGGCATCGTCAACGTCCGCACCGAGGGCGGCCAGCTCTTCCAGCTCGCCGCGGTCAAGACGGGCTACACGGATGTGGACGAGGTGCGGGTGATCGGCACCGCGGGCGCTATCCTCTTGTCGCGTCCCGTTCCCTACCGACCGTGGCAGGTGACCCACTTCGGCCCCGGCGGTCAGGTGCAGCCACTTGGCGAGCTGCCGTCGGGTGAAACGACCACCGACCACTTCGTCCGGGTCGTGCGAGGCGAGACCAGCCTGCGGGTGCCCCCCGAGGACGCTCTGCCCAGCGTTCAGATCGTCGAGGCCGCCTACGAGTCCGTGCGCAGCGGGCGCACGGTCAAGCTGAGCTAGGCGGGAAGGAGAGAGTCTTTGGCACCGATCTTCGACACCCACGTGCATATCTACGATCGCTCGCTCTACCCGTTCCGGCCCGGCTTTGCCCGGCCGGACGGCGAGCGGGCCGACGCGGCGACGCTAGTCGGCGAAATGGACGCGGCGGGGGTCGACGCCGCCCTGCTGGTGCAAACCCCCTGGTACGGCGAGGACAACCGCTACTTGCTGGAGTCTATGCGTCGCTTTCCCGGCCGCTTTGCCGCCATCGGCTACCTGGTGGACCCACTCGCCCCCGATGCGCCCGTGCGCCTTGAGCGCCAGTATCACGAAGATGGCTTCCGGGGCGTGCGCTTCCATCTGGCGGACGACTTGCGGGGCTTTGTGGACGACCAGCGCATCATCGAGGGCCTGCTGGCGGGCGCGGCCGACCCTCTGCTCCGCCAGGCGCGCGAACTGGGCGTGCCGGTGCAATTCCTCAACCGGGTAAGCAACCAGCACGCCATCGTCGCCGTGGCCGACCGCCACCCGGATCTGACCATCGTCGTCGACCACCTGGGCCATCCGTTGGTCGCCGAGGCGCCGAACTTCCCCTCCTCGTGCCACCTGTTCGCCCTGGCCGAACGCCCCAACGTCTACGTCAAGATGTCCAACCAGGTGCTTAGCTCGCGCCAACCCTACCCCTGGCGTGACCTGCACGATTACCAGAAGCGACTGGTCGACCTGTTCGGGCCACGGCGCCTAATGTGGGGCACCAACTGGCCGCTCGACACGCCCCAGTTGACCTACGCGGCCCGCCTGGCGGCCGTGCGCGACGAGCTGCCATTCCTAAGCGAGGAGGACAAGATCCAGATACTGGGCCGGACGGCGTTTAGTCTCTGGCAACCGGTCTAGGCTCGGGACGCGGCGCTCTCTGACTGGGCCGGCACCAGGGTAAGGAAGGCGATGGTGGCCAGGCCCAGTAGGGCCCCCACGGCGACGAAAGTCGGCGCGTAGCTGAAGGCCGCGATCAGCAAACCGGCGGCAATGGGCCCGGAGGCGTGGCCGACGTCCATGATGGTCGAGAGGACGCCCAGTGCCGTGCCGTAGGAGCCGGCTCGGGCCTGCTCCGAGACGAAGGCCGAAGTGGAGGAGGTCACTACTGCCAGCCCCAGGCCGTAGGCGAGCCCCGCCAGCAGAAGAATGGGGAAGCTGGCGCCTAGGCCGAAGGCGGCGGTGGCGCCGCCGCTGGTCAGTAGCCCCAGGGCGATTAGTGGTCGGCGCCCGGCGCGGTCGGAAGTGCGACCCATTAACGGCTTGCTCAAGGCCGTCGTCAGCAGCTGCGCGCCGAGGATGAAACCCACCTGCCAGACGGGCAGGCCGCCCACCGTGACCGCGTAAAGAGGCAGAAACGTCTCCACGGCGCCGTAGGAGAAGTACTGCAGCGCCTCGGCGGCTGAGGTGACCAGAATCGGCCGGCTGCGTACCACCTCGGCTAGGCCGGAGCGCTGCTCTGCCAGAGTCACGGCCAGCGGTTTACCATCCTTCGGCCGCTGTCCCTCCGGCAACCGCCAGGCCAGCGCCAGGACCCCGGCTGCCCCGCAGACCAGGTACACCGCCTGGTAGGTAGCCACCGAGAGTATCAACCCGCCTACCAGCGGGGCTAGAAAACGCCCGACCAGTGTGGCCGAGGAGTACCAGCCCATGCTCTGGCCGCGACCTTGCTCGAAGAGGTCGGCCACCAGCGCCAGGGCGACCGGTCCGAAGATGGCCGTCGCCAGGCCGTGGTAAACGCGCACCGCCACCAGCATCCAGGGCGCCTGCACGGTGAGGTAGAGGAAGGGCGCGCTGGCGAAGACGAAGGCCGCGGCCAGAATCACCCGGCGCCGGCCCAGAAGGTCCGACAGCGTGCCCGCCGGCAACGAAACGAGTATGCCCACGACGGTGGAGGCAGCGGCGATGAAGCCGATGTCGGCCTCGCTCGCTCCCAGGTCCCTGGCGAAGAGCGGCAGGGCGGGCGACTTGGCGATGGTGGAGCTGAAGATCGCGAACAGGCCAGTGCCGCAGAGCAGCAGGAAGGGATTGAGCCGCGCCTTTGCCACGCCGGGCCCCCACACGCCAGTATGCCAACCGCTATCCGGACGGCCTGCTGAATTCTAACCACGTCCGGCGCCGTGTCAAGTTCACGGCGGAAAGGCGCCCGTCGAACCAGCCTAACCCTCGGCCGGACGGGTTGACGACGACTGGATCAGTCGCGCCTCTTGCCGGCGACGGAAGCCGTCGGGGGAGCATAGCTCAGGCTAGTCGTGCTGGCGCAGCCGGCACCGGTGGACAGGTCGCAGACCGCACAGTCGCCCTCCGGGCAGGGCTCCACGTGCACGTTGCAGGTCAGAGACCCCAATCTGTCCTTGAGGGAACCTTCTATGTCGTCGCAGAGGTCGTGCGCCTGCGACACGGAGAGCTCGCGGTGCACCACCAGGTGCAGGTCGACGTGGCGATCGGAGCCCGCCTTGCGAGAGCGCAGGTTGTGATAGCCCACCAGGCGGGCGTCGTGGCGGGCCAGCACCTCTTTGATGGTCGACTGCTCGCCCGCCGGCAAGCTGCGGTCCAGCAGGTCCACGAACGAGCGCTGTGTTACTTCCCAGGCCGCTTTGAGGATCAGCACCGCTACCGCCAGGGCGATCAGTGGGTCCAGAACCTTGATTCCGGTGACGCGCACCAGTACCAGCCCGATGGCCACGCCTAGCGAGGTGAGCACGTCCGAAGTCAGGTGGTAGGCATCCGCCTCCAGGGCCACCGACTCAGTCTTCTTGGCCACGGCCAGAAGGCGGCGGGAAACGAAGAAGTTGACGATCACGGAGAGACCGACGACGGCTATGCCGGCGTCGACCGAGGGCAGCTCCACGCCGTAAAGCAGCCTGTTCGCCGATTCGTAGATGATGAGCGCCGCCGCGCCGAATATCAGCATGGCCTCGATGGTGCCCGTTACGTTTTCGACTTTGCCGTGGCCGTAGGGATGGTCGGAATCGGCCGGCTTGGCGGAGGTGCGAACCGCGAAGAGCGCCATCGCCGCCGCTATCAGGTCCACCCCCGAATGGACGGCCTCGGCCAGCACGCTCACCGAGCCGATCATGAGGCCGACGGCCAGTTTGACCACGGTGAGGACGATATTAGTGAAGATGGCCAAGGTGGCTACTCTGCTCTTGGCGTCCAAGCCGTTCTACCTCCCGCCTCCGCTTCCCGGTGAGGCCCCGCGCGCCTAGCACCCGTCGGTCGCTCGAACCAAGTCCGCCTGTCAGACGGACAATCTATGAGCTAATCTAAACAAATTATACGTAGAGGAAGCCTTCCTGGCAACCCTGGTTCGCGGGGCGATTTGCTCGCTTCCCCTGCCCTTGCCCGGCCATTGGCCGTGTGCTACGCTCAGAACAGCGCCCCCGGCGCCGTAGTGGTCTGGGTTGTCGCGCCTCGACCATCCGCGTTCTACACGCCGGGGCGGGCATCTTCTGAGTGGTGAAGCGATGGCCGGTTGCCTACCGATTCTCGTGCTCGGCTTCTTGGTCCTCGGCATCCTCTTCCCGGCCGTCCTGCTGAACCTGGTGGCGCTATCTTTCGGTCGCTTGGGGCTGACGCCGGAGGCTGGCCTGGCTCTGCTGGCGATCTCGCTCTTTGGCGGGGTGGTGAACCTGCCAATTTCCCGGCGACGAGTCTTGGTGCAGCCCGCCCGGCGCGGCTGGTTCTTCGGCTTCGTCTTCTACCACCCGCCGCGCGTGCAAGAGAGGATCCTGGCGGTCAATCTGGGTGGCGCCGTGGTGCCCGTGCTCTTCTCTGTCTACCTGTTGTCCGGGCCGGCGCCGCTCTGGCCGAGCCTGGCCGGCACGGCGCTGGTGGCGATGCTAGCCCGCGCCGTGGCCCGGCCGGTGCGTGGCGTGGGCATCACCATGCCTGCCTTCGTGGCGCCGCTCTTCTCGGCGCTGGTGGCGTTGGTGCTCGCGCCGGCCGCGGCGCCCGCCGTGGCATACATCTCCGGTACGGTAGGCACCCTCGTAGGGGCTGACCTGCTATACCTGCCGCAGATCAGACGAATGCCGGCGCAGATGGTCAGTATCGGCGGCGCCGGCGTCTTCGACGGCATCTTCCTCGCTGGCATCCTGGCCGTGCTGCTCACCTACTAAGTAGGTAACAGTATGTTTCTTTCAAGCTGCGGCCCAGGTCAGAGCCTGCTCGGGTGTCATCTCGGCGAAGAACGACTTGACCGTGTCGAGCAGGATTGCCATCGAGGCGTACAGCCGATTTGCCGCGACTCTGTTCTTGAGCTCCAGCCAGATCTGCTCGACCGGGTTCAGATGCGAGCAGTACTTGGGCAAGTAGAGCAGGCGCAGGCGCTCGTTCTGGACCAGCCAGTCCGCCACAATGTGGGCGGTATGGCTGCTGTAGTTGTCGACGATCAGAACGATCGGTACCAGCGGATACTCGACCAGAAGGTGCTCCAAGAAAGCAATGAAGTCCTCCTTGCGCATCTTCTCCCGCACGAGGTAAACCCAACGCCCAGTATGGATGTTCAGAGCCCCAAACAGCGCTCGGCGGGGCGCCGTCGCTTCGTGCAGCGGGCGCTCACGCTGCTATCAGCAGTCTGGGGCGGACGTGGGTGCGACACCAAGACTACCGCCTCGTTCTACCTCGCTTAGTGCCATCAGACGCGTGGGATCGACTATCTTGATCTGCTTTCTCTCGGCGACAATGATCCCCTTCCTTTCCAGGGCATTGAGCAGTCTGGTGGCAGAGGACCTGGTGATACCGGTGAGCTCGGCGATGTCCTCGTGCGTGGGCATAGGCTCGACGACGATGTTCCCACCCTCCTCTCGACCCACTTCTGCCGCCGCCCGCAGGAGGAACTGGACGACGCGCGAAGTTGCACAAAGTACAGCCAGATTCTCCGTCTGGTTAACGTACTGCAAGAGACGGCCAGAGACGAGCCTGAGCACGTTTAGGGCGAAGGAGTGGTCGTCCAAGAGTAGGTCAGTGAAACGCGCCAAGTCGAGAAACCAAACGGTCGTGCGTATCACCGGCAGGGCACAGGTGACGTGAGGCACGTGGCTGATCGCCTCTACCAGGGAAAAAGGCTCGCCCGGGAAAGTGGGAGAGGGTGAGCAAATGCGGCCCTCGGGCGTAATCACGCAGATGTTGACCAGCCCCGCCTGCACTGCGTACACCCCACGTACTTCGTCGCCCATGTTGTAGACATGCTGGTGACTCCCGTACGCAGAAGCCGACCCATAGCTCCGGATCACCTCATAGACCCGGCGCCTGCTCTCCAAAGCGACGGCGGGAAGCCGCAAGTAGGGTCGACTGCCTGGCTCAAACATGTGTGCTTCTGCCCGGCCCCAGTGGACCAACTAAGAATGTGCGCCAGAACACAGACATCTTGGCATGGCCTTGCCTATACTAACGCTAGTGGTGCCTGCCGGCAAGAGCAACGGGAGGCATGTTGCTGTTTATCCCAACCGGTGGGAGGACGATTCCCGATCGGTCCGACCGTGACTCCGGGCGGGGAGAGTCAGAGCGCAATCGCAAGGAGGTTCTGAATCGATGAGCTCGAACATCTCACGACGCGGTTTCCTCAGGCTGAGCGCGGTTGCTGGTACCGCCCTCCTCATGAGCTGCTCGCCTGCCCAGGCCCCGGCACCGACTGCGGCGCCGGCCACTAAGGCGCCCGGCACCCAGGCGCCCGCAGCACCTGCGGCGTCCGCAGTGGCGGCCACGCAGGCCCCAGTTGCGGCGAGCACCCAGGCGCCGGTGGCAGGCACCCCCAAGAAGGGCGGCCAGATCAAGGTGGGTATGTCCGGAGACCTGGCGAACTTCGAACCCACCATTCAACTACAGCCTAACATCCCGATACTCTTCAATCTTTTCGACACCCCGACCCAGTACGACAAACAGATGAAGCCCCAGCCGTATCTCGCTACCTCTTGGCAGTTCGCCAGCGATGGGCTGAGCGTCACCATGAAGATTCGCCAGGGCGTCAAGTTCCACACCGGACGCGAGCTGACGGCCGAGGACGTCAACTTCGCCTTGAGGCGGGCGCAGGACCCCAAGGTCGGGGCCCTCTACAAGTTCATGGCCGACAAGATCGTCGCGGCCGAGGCGCCCGATCCCTACACGGTAGTCTGGCGCTTCCAGTCGGCTAACCCAGGCGTCTACGATCTGATGTCCAAGTTGCACGTGGTGGACAAGGAGAACATCGACAAAACCGACTTCACCAAGAGGGGCAGCGGCACCGGGCCGTTCATCTTCTCTGAGTTCGTTCCCGGAAACCGCATGCTACTGAAGCGCAACCCCAACTACTGGCGCAAGGACGCCGCCGGCAACGCTCTGCCCTACCTAGACGAGGTGCTGATAACTATGTTCCCCGACCCGCAAGCGGCCGTGGCGAACCTAGAGGCCGGGGCGATAGACGTGCTGACTTTCGTGCCCATCGTCGACGCCGTTCGCTTGCGCGGCGGCTCCAAGATCACGGTCGTGCAGGGGCCGGTGCGGGCGCTCTACGACATCCTTATGACCACCGCGAAGAAGCCGTTCGCTGAGCAGAAGGTGCGCCAGGCGGTCAGTAACCTCGTGAACCGTGAGCAGTACTGGTCAACCAATTTCAATGGCGTCGGAGACTGGACGTGCATTCCCTTCCCCTCGCAATCGGCGGCCTACTTCGCTGACCTGGCCAAGTCCATCAAGCCGGATGTAGAAAAGGCCAAGAAACTGCTGGCCGATGCCGGCTATGCCGACGGCTTTGAGACGTCCATTCTAACCAGTCGGCAGGTTCAGAAAGAGCACTTGGACATTGCTGTCCTCTACCAGCAGGACCTGGCGAAGATCGGCATCAAGGCCAAGATCGATGACGTCGAGGCGGCTGAGTACAACCGTCGCGTCCTCGCCGGAGAGCTCGAGACCGCCATCCACGCCTACGCTCGCGCCAACTATGACCCCGACACGCTGTTTGGGGGCGCCAAGGCCTGGACGCCCACCGTTGGCTTCACCAAGTTCGGCGAGCCTGAATACGTCAAGCTGATCAACGACGCGGCCTCGTCCTACAATATGGAAGAACGCAAGCCCAAGTACCGCACGCTCATCCAGTACGTAATGGATCAGGCTTTCACTCTAACGGTCTGCTACAACCCAGAGCTGTATGCGTACGCCCCATACGCCAAAGGCGTGACCACGGACACCGACTACAACACGGATTACTCGCAGGCGTGGCTAGACAAGTAGTCTAGATCCAACCAGGCCGAGGGAGACACAGGCAGACGCGAGTAACGATGACCCACCGTGAGCGGGCCCTGGCAGCGCTGAGCCACCAGGAGCCCGACCGCGTGCCGATCGACCTAAGCGCCGCGGCGGGCGATTTCATCACCATACCGGCCTACCGAGCCCTGCTCGACTACCTGGGCTTCAGCGGTCGGCCCATTGCTACCCTGCGACGGGACATGCAGTACGCAGTGGTCGACGAGGACATCCTGCGCCGGTTCGACGTGGACTTCCGTAGGGTCGACCTGGGAGCGCCCGACCACGGCGCCGACGAGGCGCTCCCGGACGATACGTACCGCGACGCCTGGGGCATCTTGCGCCGCCGACCGCCGGGTGGCATGTACTACGACCTGGTGCCGGGCAGCAGTCCCCTGCGCGAGGCAACGAGCATTGGCGACTTGGACCACTACCCCTGGCCCGACCCGGAAGACCCGGGGCTGTTCCGCGGCCTGCGCGAGCGGGCCCAGCGGGTGCACGAGGAGACGGACTACGCCGTCGTCCTCTGCGCCTCGGTCGAGTTTTTCGGCCTGGCCGCGCTGCTGCGCGGCTGGGAGGCGTTCTACATGGACCTGGCGGCGGACCAGGAGTTCGCCGCGGCCCTGATGGACCGTTGCCTTGAATACCACCTGACAGTCGTCCGTCGCGCCCTGGCGGAGGCGGGGGACTTCGCCGACGTCGTAGTCGCTAGCCGCGACGACTTCGGCGCCATGGACCGGCCGCTCGTGCGCCCGGAAACGTTTCGGAAACTGATCCTACCGCGCCTGCGGCGCGCGTTCGGGCTCTATCGCGAATTGACGCCGGCCAAGCGCTTCATGCACTGCGACGGCGCGGTCCGCGACCTGATCCCTGACATGCTCGACGCCGGCCTGGAGGCGCTGAACCCCATCCAGGTCTCGGCGGCGGGGATGGGAGACACGCGCCGGCTGAAGCAGGATTTCGGCGACAGGCTGACCTTCTGGGGCGGAATCGACACGCACCACGTCCTGCCGCTGGGCAGCCCGGAGGATGTGTGCCGGGAAGTCCAGGGACGAATCCTTGACCTCGCGCCCGGCGGCGGCTACGTGGGCTGCTCGGTGCATAGTCTGCAGGCCGATGTACCGCCCGCAAACATGGTGGCGATGTTTGAAGCTCTGGCCGAGTATGGCCGCTATCCGCTCAAAGGCTAGCCCGCGAACGCGTGGTCTTCGGTCGAATCTCTGCTGGTGTTGGGTGTTGTCGGCGATACCATCGCAACGAGCCCGCGTCGCTCTGGTGAAGGCTGCCCGTCGGCTCTCATGACGGCCGAGCGTCCATATCCAAAGTGAAGACTGGGTCGGCACCCCTCGTCCTCGATGAGACCGGGGACTAGATCAGTAGTCTATGGACGCCTTGGACACCCACCGGAGAACCGTGGATCGTCGCCAAGAATGCCTTCCCAGGTTCGAATCCTGGCCTCTCCACTATCGGGCCCCAGAAATGGGGCCTTCTTGTGTCAGTTTTACGCAGTTATGGGTCGAGAGGTGGCCGTATTTCCCCACTTGACCCCTAATTGGATAGAGTAGCCAACCGTGCTGACGGCAAGAGGCGGGGCGGGGTGCCGCCGTGGGCCGAGCTAGCATGCGTTCACGCCCTAGACGTTTCGTGCCTTGCGGCAGGTTCCTTGAAGCTACCATGAAGGGGTTCCAACTGCGCGTAATACCTAGAAATAGAGAGAGCGGTTGAGTATTATTGAGAAAAGCGCATTCCAGCAGTGCCAAGCGTGCGAATGCAGCGATCAACGCCCTTGCCAGCGTACCGGCCTGGTGGTTCAATTTGGCTGATAGTTTCTTTTGCAAAGAAATAGAGCGAGGGCTTTGTGAATCGACCAGCCGCCCATCCAAGTGCAGGCGCTTCTCCTGTTGCGACAACACGCGAGAGAGCAGACGTTCCTTCGCACAGGGGCAGCATGCTGGGCGGTCGCAGCCATGCTCTTGTGCGACTCCACAACCGCGGGATCGTGCTGCAAGCCATCTTGCAGCACGGCCGATTGTCGCGCCGCGATCTCTGTGGACTATCCAGCCTCTCTCCAGCGCCTGTAACCAACATCGTGCGTGAACTGATCGATAGTTCCCTACTGTACGAAATTGGCACCCGAGATTCGGCAACGTTGGGCAAGGTCGGCCGCAGGCAAGTCCTTCTGGAACTGAATCCTATGGGTGCCTATGTAGTAGCCGTGCACCTGGGAGTTCAGAGACAAGTGGTAGCGCTAGCCGATCTACGAGCCAATGTGTTCGCTCGCTGGTCACAAAGCCTTGCCTCGGGAACCTCGCGGCAGGCGGCGGCGCAGGAGGCATGCGAAGCGGCCCGAAGGCTTGTCCAGGAACGAGGCCCGGTCGGCTCGCGGTGCGTGGGCATTGGCGTTGGAGTCGTAGGCGCCGTGGACCCGGATTCGGGAGTGAGTGAGCCAGATCCACAACTGGGCGGTGAGAGTATCCCCATTGGTCACATGTTTGAACAAGCGCTTGGCCTGCCCACGTTCGTCGAGAACAACGTAAGGGCTATGGCATTGGGTGAGACCTGGTTTGGTCACGGCCGCAACATCGACAACCTGCTGCTTGTCTATGTTTCCAGTGTGGTCGGGTGCGGAATCGTTACCGACCGCCGCCTCTACCGCGGCAACCACTATGGCGCGGGGAAGTTGGGTCATGTCATCGTCGAAGAGAGCGGCCCAAGGTGCAGTTGCGGCAACCGTGGTTGCCTTGAGGCAATCGCCGCCTTGCCAGCCATCTCAGCCGCAGGGAGGGAGGCGTCTGTCCAACACGAGGAGACGCTCCTTCACCAGTTGGCGCCAGCAGGCGTAGACTTCATTTCTTACTCAACGGTATTTGAGGCTGCGGCTTTGGGTGACAGGACTGCCATCCGGATCGTGGATCGGGTAGCCGATCGCCTGGCACTTGCCATCTGGAACCTCTCTCGCGTGCTCGATCCGGACCTCGTGGTACTTGCTCTTTCTTCTTTTGCGGATCGCGACCGAGGGCTGATTATGAGCAAGATCGAGGAGATCATCACCACAGGTTTCCTCGGCAATGCCGCCGAGCGTCCGGTGATAGTAGAAACAGCCATCGGCGATGACATCGGCCTGGTTGGCGCTGCCACGCTCGCTCTGGAGAGATTCTTTCGTGCGCCATGCCTGGTTCCCGAGACGGCGCTGAAGCAGCCGTCAGCGGCGTTGGTACCATAGCGACCGTGATTTGCCCCCTACGTGACCTATAGGGCAACGGTTGGCACAGACAAAGGCGTATACAGCGCACTGCGAACCGCTGAGAAATCGATGCAGGAGGATCTGTAGCCGTGGATGCCCAGCGTTCAACGCGACCCCTGACACGACGCCACTTCATGCTACTGTTTGGCACGGGACTCGGCGGCTTGGTGGCATCGGCTTGCCAGACCGCCCCAACTGCCCCGACGACTGCAGGCGGCCCCTCCACGAAGGCACCGGCGCCATCGTCTACCCAGGCGCCCCAGGCCGCGCCGGCCGCGACAGCGGCGTCCCCAACCACCGCCCAACCCGCCGCGCCGACCCGTGGTGGTGAGCTGCGCATCGCGCTCGCCCAGGCAAACCAAACGATGGATCCTCACTACCTGGAATCCCTTGTCGACCGGATCGCCTCTGATGCGGTTTACGAGTCTCTCCTGGACTACGATGAGACCGGCAAGATCATCCCTGGGCTGGCCGAGAGCTGGGAAGTTGGAGGCGACGGCAAGACGATTACTATGCGCCTGCGGCAAGGCGTCAAGTTCCACGACGGCACAGCCTTTGATGCCGCTGCAGTCAAATGGAACTTCGACCGGATACTCAACCCCGATGAGAAAACGCTGCGTCGGTCCGATCTCGATGCTCTCACGTCGGCCGCGGTGGTCGATTCCACCACCGTCAAACTGACCCTCTTGCGGGCCGACGTCACCGTACTCGCCAATCTGACGAGCGTTCCTGGCGTCTACATGGTGTCACCATCAGCGGTGCAACAGATGGGGAAGGAGAAGTTCGCCCAGAACCCGGTCGGAACCGGTCCCTTCAAGTTCGCCGAATGGCAGCGCGGCACCAAGATGAGCTTTACTCGGAACGACTCCTACTGGAAGCCAGACCAGCCCTACGTCGACCGCGTAACCTTTAGTACGATCCCCGACTCGACAGTGATGACCCTCAACCTGACCAGCGGGAACGTTGATATCATACCGACCATCGCTCCCAAGGATGTGTCAACTCTCAAGAGCAACAAAGACGTTCGCATCGTTGAAGGCACCGGAGGCGTCTGGTTCATCTGGCTCAACATGAGGCGGCCACCCTTCGACAAGCTGGCTAATCGACAGGCATTCATGCACGCTATCGACTACGCGGCGATCTACAATGTCGCCTACTTCGGAATGGGAAAGCGCGGCAGCGGCTCCCCATTCCCGCCGGAATCCTTCGCGTTCGACCCTTCCCTACCGCCACTGGAGCGCGACCTTACCAAAGCCAAGCAGAAGCTGGCCGAGGCCGGCAATCCCAATGGCTTCTCATTCAGAGTCGCTTTCGCGGCGATCTACGAGTCGCCGCAGGTGATGCAGATGGTTCAGGCCAGCCTGGCTGAGGTCGGCATAAGAATGGAGTTGATGCAGACCGAGGCGTCTCGACTTAACGAGATTCTGTTGAAGGATCGCGATGGCGCCGAAGCGTGGCAGAGCGGCATCCTGGCCAGCCGGCTGGAACCAGCGGGGTATGTCGACTTCAACCTGGTAACCGACTCCCGTGCCAACTTCTCAGGTTGGAGCAACGCGCAGTTTGACGGTTTCCTCCGCGAGGCGGTGCAGACTTTCGACCGCGACAAGCGACAGAAAATCTACCAGGATGCCGCCAAGCTCGTTACGCAGGACGTCCCGGGCGTTTACTACATGTTCCCGCCTCGTTTGCAGGCTACCCGGGCGAACGTGCAGAACTACCGTCTAGATGCACTCGGCAAGGTCGGATTCCGGGAGTGCTGGCTGCAGAAGACGTAGATTTCCTCCGGGCGATCGGTGGGACTCTGACCCAACTGCATTGGGAGGAGAGCGGCTGAGCGTAGTTTAGCTCGGCCGCTCCTATAGACGCCGGTGAGCACATACATACTCAGAAGACTGAGCGTGCTGTTTGCCGTCATGCTGCTGGTTAGCGCGGCGGTCTTCTTTCTGTTGCGCCTGGCTCCAGGCGACCCCATCTACACACTGCTCTCGTTGCAGGACATCGGCAGTCTTTCCGATCAGCAAATGGCTGAGTTGCACCACCGCTACGGCCTGGACCAACCGATCTTCATACAATACTTGCGCTGGTTAGCCAGTGTGGTGGGCGGCAACCTCGGCTGGTCGATCCACATGCATCAGCCAGTCGCCGAGGCAATTGGCCAGCGCCTGCCGGTGACAGCAGAACTGGCGGCCCTGGCCCTGGTTATTGCTGTCTGTGCGGGAATCCCCCTGGGCATTGTTGCGGCGGTACGACGCGGCACAATTGTCGACGTTGTGGCGACGGCTCTAGCAGTAGGAGGTGTCTCCGCACCCAACTTCTGGTTGGCACTACTGCTGATCTTCCTGCTGGCCTTCATGTTTCCCGTGTTGCCACCGTCCGGCTACAAACCGCCTGGGGAGGATCTGCTTGCCAATCTACGTCTTATGATCCTGCCGGCCCTTACTCTGGGAGCCGGCATGATGGCGGACGTAATGAGAATGATGCGGTCTAGCCTGCTCGAAGTGCTGGGACGCGATTACATTCGCACCGCGACGGCGAAGGGCTTGTCATATGACCAGGTGCTGGTGCGCCACGCCCTGAAGAACGCGCTGATCCCGGTAGTGACGGTTCTGGGGCTTCAAGCGGGCCGTGTGCTTGGCGGTGCCTTTCTAATCGAACAGATCTTCGCTATCCCAGGCCTCGGTAAGCTCGCAGTCGACGCCATCTTCAACCGTGATTTCGCTGTGGTCCAAGGCGCGGTCTTGGTTAGCTCGCTGGTCTACGTTGTCGTCAATCTTCTGGTTGACGTGGTCTACTCCTACCTGGATCCGAGGATTCGCCTATCATGACCGCCAGACAGCTGACGCAGCCTGATCTTCAGAGAAAGCGAGTCCCACATGGCACTAGCAGAGGCCGATACATTCAGGTTCTGAGTCTCTTGCTGCTGCGTCGGCCCAAGGCGACGAGCAGTGCTGCTATGCTGCTACTTGTGATTGTCCTAGCGTTGTCGGCGACCGGTATCGTTCCATTCGACCCGGTGCGTCCCGACTACTCGGCTGTGCTGCAGGCTCCCTCGCTGCGCCACCTCTTCGGCACAGACGAGCTGGGACGTGATGTACTGGTTAGGGTGCTAGTTGGCGGAAGAATCTCACTGCTGGCGGGCTTGGTCCCTGTGGCCATTGCTATGACCATAGGCTCGCTGGCTGGATTGGTAGCCGGTTACGCGGGTGGCAGGGTGGACTCGATCATCATGCGGCTAGCAGATGTCCTGCTGGCCTTTCCTGCTCTAGTACTGCTGGTTGCCGTCAGTGCCGTACTGGGGCCAGGTCTCCAGAACGGTCTATTGGCGATTTCGGTAATAATGATCCCCCGTTTTGCTCGGGTAGTACGAGGGCAGACCCTGACCCTGGCGCACCAGGAGTTTGTGGATTCTGCTCGCATTCTGGGCGCAACGCCGAGCCGTATCGTGCTGCGCCACGTGCTTCCCAACACAACCAGCCCCATCATAGTCGTCGCCACCCTGGCTGCGGCCGAGGCTATCCTGGCCGAGGGCAGTCTCAGCTTTCTCGGTCTTGGCACCCAGCCCCCGGACCCTAGCTGGGGGGCTATGATCAGCCAAGGTTTCCGCTTTCTGCAGCTGGCGCCGTGGATTACCTTCGCCCCGGGCGGCGCAATCTTCTTGACCGTCCTGGCGATCAACTTTCTGGGCGATGCACTGCGCGACATCCTCGACCCAACCTTGAGACTGGACTGATTGCCGTGCTGATCACAGGGATCATACCGTGGGCAATTGGCTCGTCGGATGACCCGTACATATGAGGAGAAGATCGATGGTCAATAGGGAATCCACCGCAATTGACAAAGGATCCGTGGGCAAATTGACTGATGAATCGCTCGTCACACCCGCCGAACGCCAGGCGGCTCTGTTGCATCAGGCCGGCCAGTACCTTGCCGGTGGCGGCCTGGGCCTGTTTGTGCTGCCGCCCGACGTCAACCTCGTCGTCGCTCGGGGCGAGGGCAGCCACGTCTGGGACGTCTCCGGGCGCGAGTTCATAGACTATCACCTCGGCTCAGGCCCGGCACTGCTTGGCC
>JAMCYS010000077.1 GCA_023473795.1 Chloroflexota bacterium
CCTGTCGGCAACACAGCCACCCGCGGCCGGCGGCGCACCAGCACGCTGGCCTGGCCGGCGGCGGCGATGGCCCCCAGGTCGGCCGGACCGAGCAGCTGGTTCTCCGGCAGCACCAGCTCGCCCGCCACCACATCCTCGCCAACCGGGCGCACGTGCTGCCAGGGAGCGGCGGCCGCGCGGATGGCCACCTCGCCGGCCTCCGGCGGCGCCAGCTCCTGCACGTCCTCGGCCATGATCACCGCGTCGCAGTCGCCGGGCAGCGGGTCGCCCGTGTCCACCCAGAAGGCCTGCTGGCCCAGGTGGAGGGTTAGGGGCGAGGTCTCGCTGGCTCCCCGGGTGGCGGCGGAGTGGGTGGCGATGCCGTCCATGGCGGCGGCGTTGTAGTGGGGCACGGATTGGCGAGCCCAGACCGGTTCGGCGGTCACTCGCCCCAGCGCCTGCTCGAGCGGTACCTCCTCACCTGGCAGGGAGCCGAAGTTCGTGGTCGCCAGGGCCTGCCAGAGCTTGGCCAGAGCCTCGTCGAGAGGTATGTCTTCAAGGTACAGCTTGCGCTGTCGTGGCGGCACCGCTCTGCCTCCTTGCCTTCCTGGTGGGCGGAGCCAAACACTGCCCGCCATTTCTTGTCTGTCACCACCGGCGCGACTGGGACAGTCGAACCGACGCGGCGCCTAGTAGAGCGTCACCTCGACCTGCTCCCCGGCGGCTAGGCCGCCCAGGTTGAGGGCGACGCGCAGGAAGCCGTCGGCGCGCACGGCGACGAAGATCAAGTTCGACTTGCCGAAGACCGGCTCGGCCCAGGTTTCGCCGTCGCGCTCGAGCAAACGGACCGGCACGAAGTCCTCCCGCCCGGTGGCCGAGGGCACGTTGGCCGTCAGACGCGCCCTGGCGGTCGCCGGTCGCGGCGGCTGCGCCAGGCCGAGCAGCCGGTAGATCGCCGGCAGCAGAAACAGGCGAGCCGTGGTGAAAGCGGAGGCCGGGTTGCCGGGCAAGCCAAAGACGGGCTTGCCGCCGGCCGCCCCCAGAATCGTGGGCTTGCCCGGGCGTAGGGCGACCCCGTGCACCAGCACCCCCGGCTGTCCCAGCTCGCCCAGGGCGCGAGCGGTCACGTCCCGTGTGCTCACCGAGCTGCCGGCCGCCACCACCAGGGCGTCGGCCGCCGCCAGCCCCTCGCGCGAGAGGCGCAGGATGGTCTCGTAGTCGTCGGGGGCGACGCCCAGGGCCAGTGGCTCCCCGCCCGCGCCCTGCACGAGGGCGGCGAGAAGCCCCGAGTTGACGTCGCGCACCTGGCCGGGGACGGGCTCGCGCTCCGGCGGCACCACCTCGTCGCCGGTGGCGAGGATGGCCACTCGCGGCCTGGCCACGACCTCGACTTCGGACACCCCCAAAGCCGCCAGCGCGCCCAGGTCCTGCGGGCGCAGCAGCTGGCCGGCAGGCAAGATGGGCTCGCCCCGGCGCACGTCCTCCCCCACCTGGACCGTGTTCTCGCCCGTGGCGACCGGCCGGTAGACCTCGACTTCCTCACCGTAACGTTGGCTAGTCTCGACCATGACCACGGCGTCGGCCCCCGCCGGCACCATGCCGCCGGTGTGAATCAGCGCCGCCTGGCCGGGCGCCAGGCTGAGCTGCGACGCCCGCCCCATTGGCACTTCGCCGGCGAGCCGCAGTAGCGCCGGCAGGCCCTCGCTGGCACCGTAGGTGTCCTCGGCTCGCACGGCGTAGCCGTCCATAGTCGAGCGCTGAAATGCCGGCAGGTCGCCGGGCGAGGGCAGCGAGCGTGCCGTTACCCGTGCCAGGGCCTGGGATGGCGGCAGCGTCTCCCTTCGGGTCAGGGGCCGCAAGTGCTGGGAGAGCCGCCGCCAGGCCTCGTCCGGAGTGACCACGTTGAAGAGCTCGCTGGGCGCATCTGGGGGTTGCTGCAATACATCTACCTCGGGAAGCGGGGAATCCTCGTTCGGGAGCGTAGCAGAAAGCCGAGCCGCTCGTCAAACTGGGCAGTCCGGCGGGTTCCGCCGTGGATTGGGAGACTAGCTGGTTCGGCGAGCTGGCCCCAGATTTGTCATTCCGAGTCCCGCCCCGGCCATGTCCCCCGCAAGGGGGGCGGGACGAGGAATCCGAGAAGTACTAGGACGGGCCCTTCCTACCAGGCCAACACGAGTAGTAGGCGTCCGGCCTGGTACTCAGCGGATTCTTCGCCCGCCCAAGGGCGTGCTCAGAATGACAAGTAGCTCGCCTGACTGATAGAACAGCCGCCCGACGGTTCGGGCCACCGGTCCGCCGCACCTTCGCCGGCCAAGGAAGTGGAATGGGCCCGAACGTTCATAAGTTGTTTAGCGATTCAGCCCAGCGATTAAGGCTATGTTAGCTCCGCCGGCCCTGTAGGCTGGTATCCTACTGTTGTCTCAGCCGGAGACACTGAGACACCTCCCTAAGCGAAGGCACTCGGCATCGGTGAGTGGGGGCAGCCGAGTGCCTTCTCTTTTTGCCTGGCACCGGCCGACGTGCTAGAATGAATGGGCGGCAGACGGAGGCCTCAGCGGGTGGCGTGCCGGTCGTTCGCGGGTCACAACCGTCGGCGGGCTGGTTGAACAGAAGGGGAGGCTAGCGTGCGCCTGATGTCTCTCTGGCGGCGATTCCGGCGATACCGCTGGAGCGGCTACGTCGTGGCCGTCGTCTTGATCCTCCTCCTGACCGCTCTCATCGACCTGCTCAGCTTCCGCGTGCAGGCTGCCAACTCCTCGATGATTTACCTCCTGGCCGTGCTGGCCGTCGCCGTCAACTACGGCGGCGGTCCGGCGGTGCTGGCTTCGCTGGCCGCATTTGGTGGCCTATCCTACCTGTTTGTCGAACCTCAGTACACGTTCGCCGTTTTCAATCCCAGCGACGTGCTCGTAATGTATACGTTTCTGGTCATTTCGGTGTCTATCGGGCAACTGGCAGCCTTGCAGCGCCAGCGCGCCACCGATGCCCAACAGCGCGAGCGCCAGGCGCTTCTCCTTGGCGAGTTGGGACGGATGCTGCTGACCGCTGACCTCGACGCGGCCGTGGCGGGCATCGCCGTCAGGCTGCGGGAGGAGCTGGGCCTCTCGGCGGCGACTGTGGAGGTGAACGCTAGGCCCTTTCTCACGGCCAGCGCCAGGATGGGAGACTCAGGCGCTCTGGTGATGGCGCTGGCCCCGGCCGCCTTGTCTGGACCGGACAGCAGGCGGGCCGGACTCTGGCGCAAGGTCACTGGTTGGCTGGCCGGCGATCCGGACTTTGGCGAGCAAGGCAGAGGGCTAAGGCTCGAGACGGGGTTGGCCGACGCTGCCGGGCGCGAGATTGGCCACATCACGCTGCTAAGAGCGGCGGGCGCCCGCCCCTTCAGGGATGGCGACAGCGGTCTGTTGCGCTCGGTGGCCGCCCAGCTCAGCCTGGTCTGCGAGCGAGAGTGGCTGCGGCGCGAGGCGACCGAGTCGGAGATTCTGCGGCGCAGCGACGATCTGAAGACCGCCCTGCTGCGCGCCGTCTCGCACGACTTGCGCACACCGCTCGCTTCCATTATTGCCGCCTCCGGCAGCCTTCTGGAAGAGGAGGTCGGCTGGACCGACGAGGAACGGCGGGAGTTCGCGCAGACGATCAAGATCGGCGCCGAGCGACTGAACCAGATCGTGGCCAACCTTCTCGATCTCTCGCGTATTGAGTCCGGCAGCCTGAAGCCGCAGAAAGACTGGTACGAACTCTGGGTGTTGGTCGACGACGTGCTGGCGCGCCTGCGACCGGCGACCGGGGGTCACAAGATCGCCGTCGACGTGCCGGACGATCTGCCGTTGGTGGCGCTCGACTACGTCGAGATCTCAGAGGTGCTGGTCAATTTGCTGGAGAACGCGGTACACTACACGCCGCCCGGCACGGCGATAACCATCTCCGCCCGCGCGTCCGGCCCCTGGCTACAGGTGGCGGTCGCCGACCGTGGGCCGGGTGTGCCGGTGGGCGAGCTAGCGCACCTTTTTCAGCCGTTCTACCGTCTCGACCCCGACGGTCGGCGCCCGCAGGGCGCCGGACTCGGCTTGGCGGTGGCCAAGGGGCTGGTCGAGGCACACGACGGGAAGATCTGGGCCGAGAATCAGCCGGGGGGCGGGGCGCGCTTCGTCTTCGCTTTGCCTCTGGCTGCGCCTGAACAGCCGGAATTGCCAGCGCAAGAGGTGGGAGTATGACCGGGTCAGGGGCTCGCATTCTGGTCGTGGACGACGAGCCGGAGATTCTGCGCGCCGTACGCACGAACCTGAGCAAACATGGCTATCAGATAGATACTGCCGCCAACGGCAAGCAGGCCCTGGAGGCCTTCAACCGGCGCCGGCCGGACCTGCTGCTGGTCGACCTGGGCCTGCCCGACATGGACGGCTTGGAAGTGATCCGCACCGTCCGCGAACAAGCCAGCACCCCGGTGATCGTGCTTTCGGTCCGCGAAGCGGAGCACGACAAGATTGGCGCCCTCGACCTCGGGGCCGACGATTACCTCACCAAACCCTTCAGCGTGGAGGAGCTGCGCGCCCGCATCCGCGTCGCCTTGCGCCACAGCGCCCACCCCGACGCGGGCAGCAGCGCGGTCTTCCGCACGGGCGAGCTCGAGGTCGACTTCGAGCATCGGATCGTCAGGGTGGCGGGGCAGGAGATACACCTCTCGCCGACCGAGTACGACCTGTTGCGGGTGTTCTGTGTTCACCCCAATAAGGTGCTGACCCACCGCATGCTGCTGCAGCAGGTGTGGGGCAACGAATACGGCTCCGAGCGCTACTATCTGCACGCCTACCTGGCGCGCCTGCGTAAGAAGATCGAACCGGATTCCCAGAACCCGCGCTATCTCGTCACGGAACCGGGAGTGGGCTACCGCCTACTGGCCTGACTCACTATTACTCTCAGGGCCAAAGGTCGGTCTGGCCACGCCGGGCAAGTCATTTGGCCATCCGGCGTTACAGCGAGGTGAACTGCACTATGGGCGATGACTCTGTTCCCGCCACTCTTACCGCCGAACTCTCCGCCGCCGTGGAAGAGCTGCGACCGGAGCTCCTGCGGCTCGGCGCCGACGTCGTGCGCATCCCCAGCGTCAGCCCAACCTTCGTGGGCGAGACCTACACCGCCGCCAGCACGGGCGAACTAAAGGTGGTCCAGCGCTTCGCCCAGTCGGCCGAGGCTGCTGGTCTCAAGACCGACGTCTGGGAGGAGATGCCCGGTCGGGGCAACCTGGCGGCGGTCTGGCCGGCCGCGGCCCCGGGCGGGCGCTCCCTGATCCTCAACGGCCACGTCGACACCGTGCCGCCCGGCGATACCAGGCGCTGGCGGGGAGGCAATCCCTTCAGCGGCGACGTCGCCGACGGCTGGCTTTACGGCTCGGGCGCCTGCGACATGAAAGGGCCCCTGGCGGCCGCCTTCATCGCCATCCGTGCCCTGCGGAAGGCGGGGGTGCGGCTGAAAGGCGATCTCATCTTCGAGGCGGTGACGGGCGAGGAGATGCAGGAGGCGCATCTGGGCACGACGGCGACGGTGCGCCGGGGTTACCGGGCCGACGCCGCCATCGTGGTCGAGCCGACCAACCTGGAAGTGGTGCCGGCGGGTCCCTCGCTGCTGCGTTTTCGTCTCACGGCCTTCGGCAAGGCCTGCCACTCCACCGCGCGCCACCGTTTCGTGCACCCCAGTGCCGACGAGGAGCCGATCGGGGTCAATGCCGTCGAAAAGGCGGTCTTCTTCATCAACCGCCTGCAGGAGTTGGAGCAGCACTGGGGCCACACCAAGCACCATCCCCTCTTTGCGCCCGGTCAGTTCTCTATCCACCCGGGCCTGATCTGGGTGCCGCCGGAGTCGACCACCATGCCCGCCATTGTGGCCGACCAGTGCGTCGTCGACTACGCCATCCGCTTCCCGCCCGACCGCGACCTGGAAGTGGAGAAGAAGGAAGTGGAGGATTACATCCTCACCGCGGCCCAGCTCGACCCCTGGCTGAAGGCGCATCCACCCAAGGTGGAATGGTACTTCTGCTGGCCGGGGGCCAATCTGGACCCCGAGCATCCCATTGTGACCACGCTGGCGCGGGCGCACGAGGCGGCGCTGGATCGGCCGGCGCCGGTCACCGCTTTCCCGGCCGGCACTGACGCCACCTACTTGCTGAAAGAGGGTATACCCGCCGTGGTCTACGGCGCGGGCGACCTGGCGCACGCCCACGCCGTAGACGAGAAGGTGAGCGTCGCCCAGCTCGTGGCGGAGGCCAAGACCCTGGCCCTGGCGGCCGCCGCCTGGTGTGGCGTGGCCTAGAGGCTCGACCTCTCGCGGTCCAAGCCCCGACACCATCAGGGTGCCGGGGCTTTCGGCAGCCAGAGGACCCAAGATTCTCCCTAAGCTGGTAGGCGTTCGGCCTGCGGTCTGGTAGAATGCAGGCGACCGTGCGCTCGCTGTTCAGCTGGGGGCGCACGGCCGGCAGTCGGCCCCCGCCGCGAGTCGGGCGGGAGGCCAATAGGAGGAAGACCGTGCAATACGTCGGCATCGCCCTGCTTATCATCGCGGCTGGCCTGCTGCTCTGGCGGCGCTCGCGACAGGCGCGACTGAGGGGCATCCTGGGCACCGAGACCAGCACCGTCAAAGAGATCACGGAGCTCGGCGCTTACGTTCGTGAGGGGCTGGAGGGGCACACCGCGTTCAATCGCGTCTGCGAGCTCAAGGGCACCATCCGCTGCGACAATCCGCTCACCTCCGAGGTGGCCAAGCAGCCGTGCGTCTACTACTCGATGAGCGTCAGCCGCGAGTACGAGGAGATCTACACGGAGACCGATAGCCAGAACAACCAGCATCAACGAACCAGGCGTGGCTCCGAGAACGTGGCCAACAATTCGCAGCTGGTGGCGTTCTGGCTGTAGGACGAGACCGGCCGCATCCCCGTCGCCCCCCACGGCGCCGAGATCGACGCCGAGCAAGTGGTCGACCGCTACGAACCCGCCGGGCAGGCGCAAGTTGGGCTATCGATCGGCGGCCTGCAGCTGGGCCTCGGCAATTTGGGTTGCACGAGGACGCTGGGCTACCGCTATCGGGAGAGCCTGCTGCCCTTGGCACGGCAGGCCTTCGTGCTCGGCGAAGCCAGCGACAGCTCGGGCACCCTGACCGTGCAGAAACCGCGGCAGCAGGGTGACAAGTTCATCATCTCTCTCAAGTCCGAGGAGCAGCTGGTGCAGAGCGCCCAGCGGACCATCAACTGGCTGCTTTACGGCGGTGTGGCCTGTGGCGTGCTCGGCGTCGTCGCCCTCGTCGTGGGCCTCGCCCGCCCCTAACCCTGGCGATGCGAGAGGGTCTGGGTATCCGCCCGCTGTGGTCAGTAAGGTTGGCGCTGGGCGCGCTCACCCTGGGCCTTCTGGCGCTGATGCTGCCCGGCTGTAGCCTATTCCGCGAACCGCCGTCGGCGGATGCCACCCCGTCACCCGTCGTTATCAGCCTCGACGCCGCGGAAGTTGCCCGGGCGATGCAGGAGGACCAATTCTACTTCCTCTGGAGCTCGCTTACCGCCTAGTCAGGATGTTCTCATTCCACGGTGATACGGTACTCGATCCTTTCTGCGGCACCGGCACGACGATGCTGGCGGCGATGCGCTGTGGGCGCAACAGTGTCGGTGTGGAAGTGGACCCTGAGTACTGCCGATTGGCAGCAGCACGACTACGCCCGGAGGCGGCGGGCCTATTTGGGGGCGTTGTCGGCGGCCAGGGAATTCACCCACTTGAGGGCTTCCGCGGCCAAGTAATTCACCCACCCCACGGCCAAGTTATTCACCCAGGGTGACGGCCAAGTAATTCACCCACCCGGTGTGCGGCAACAGCT
>JAMCYS010000113.1 GCA_023473795.1 Chloroflexota bacterium
GGCTAAGACCGGACGGCCATAGAGCCCTTCACAGCGGGGGATCGACAGAGTAGGATAACGACAAGCCGCACGCCAGGGTGGGTGAATTGTTTGGCCGAGCCCTGGGTGAATTACGTGGCCGTCGACACCGGGGGGGGAGCTATCCGATGTCGCCGCCTCTATTCGAGCCGGCCACGATCCCTTGGGCGCAAGATTCTGCAGCATTCGGATGTCGTCTGAGCGGCGTGAGACGGGGGTGTTCTACACTCCTCCAGAGATAGTCGAACCAATGGTCGAGTGGGTCATGGGTTTCAACCCTACGCGAGTCGTGGATGCCGGCTGTGGAAGCGGGCGATTTGTCGCGTCTATCGCTCGGAGAAGGAAGGACCTGCAGATCGTCGCCGTGGACTTGGATCCGTTGCAGACGATCCTAACCCGTGCGGTGCTCAAGGTGCTCGGCGCGGTTGCGGTGACCGTTCTCCAAGCTGACTATACCGGGCTTGACCTGCCTCGTTGTCTGGATCGAACCGCATTCATAGGCAATCCACCTTATGTCAGACATCACCAGTTGACTCCAGATGCAAAAGAGTGGGCTGTGCGTACGGCACGTCGGCTTGGGCTGCGCCTATCGGCTCTTGCCGGCCTTCATGTCTACTTCTACCTAGCCACCGCCCGGTATGCTAGACCGGGGGACCTAGGTTGCTTTGTTACCAGCGCCGAGTGGCTTGATGTAAACTACGGTCATGCCCTGCGTAGACTACTCCTGGATAATCTCGGGGTGAGGGCGCTCCATCTTGTCGACCCGAGAGCGGTTCCTTTCGCCGACGCGATGACGACCGCCGTGATCGCCTGCTTTGAGGTTGGGTCGGCTTGGCCCACCGTTCGTTTTCGAACCGTTGGTCGTACCGCTGACCTGCACCAACTTGATGGCGGGAGCGAGGTCAGCTCGGACGCTCTACGGCGGGCTTCCCGTTGGACGCTCACCTTGAGCGCGCGTGACGGCACTATCGAGGACGACACGGCGAGACTGGGAGAAATCGCCCGCGTCCACCGAGGTCTTGTCACCGGGGCCAACGACTTCTTCATCCTAAGTCGAGACAGAGCTGCGGAGCTAGGTATCTCGGCCTGGTGTCGGCCGGCGATTGTTGGTGCTGACGAGATACTTTCCTCCAACGGAATCATTCGTGATGCTCCAGAGCGCCGACTACTCCTGGATGTGCCGCCATCCATCAACAGGAGTGCGCACCCGGAGCTCGATGCCTATCTGCGACGCGGCGAAGAGGCGCATGGAGACCGGCCGCCCATTGATTCGCGGTATATCCCTTCGCATCGTCACCCCTGGTGGTTCCTGGGGCACTGGAGGCCAGCGCCTATTGTGGTGTCATACATGGCTCGGAGACCACCGCGTTTTGCGTTGAATCCTGATGGATTGGCAATCGTCAACGTCGCGCACGGCATCTATCCCAAGCGAGCGCTAAGCCCAGACGAGCTCAAGGCCCTCGTCGTTCGCCTCAACGAGGCGCGCGATTCGTTTCGGGGAAATGGTCGGACCTACCACGGCGGCTTGGAGAAGTTCGAGCCCCGCGAGATGGAAGCCCTTCGATTTTCCGCAAAGGGCATACTCTGATGACACCATCAGCCGCGGCCTGTCCGCCGCAATGGGATAGACAGTCGCTGGAAAGGTCCCGTACCGAAGCCATTGAGGTGTTCATCGAGGAGCGAGCTGCTGAAGGCGGTGAACGCTACAGGACAGTCCTAGCGGAGAGGATTGAGGTAGTCACGCGGCTCTTCGCGGCTACGGACGATCTCCGTGATCTGGGCAGTGGAAATGCCCTTTCGGACCAGGCTGGCCTCATCGAGGCGGCGCGGTATCTGGGAGGACCACCAGTGAGCGCCGACGATCTGGATACGCTGGCCGAGACCTCCATCGCCACCCGCCGCGGATTGCCGCCCGACTTGGCCCGCAAAGCCGCGTCAGTGATCTCGACCGGTCTCGACCAAGACCGCTTTCCTTGGCTTTTTGCAGTGCCTCAGCGAGCCCCAACAGCCCCTGAGCGCTACACGGCGATCCGCTGGACCGCTGGGTTGATGGCCGTCCAGCGAGTACAGACTGAGCGGCGAAACACATCGGCTGTTCGCCAGCAAGCGAAGGTTCGTGGCGTTCTCCGAGATGCCGGATTCGTCGAGGTCCGCAACAGAAAGATCAATGTAGTTGGTGACCTTGCCCGGGGGGAGTACTGTGTCGGAGAGGTGATCGTCGCAGACACCAAATACGATGTCCCAGTAGGCCTTCATAACGGTCGCCTGCTATTAATCGAATGCAAGGTCAGCAATAGCGGTACAAATAGCGTCAAGAGACTGAACCGTGAGGTTGGTGGCAAAGCGGGGCACTGGCGAGAGGCTTTCGGTCAACAGGCCTGCCCCGCGGCAGTTCTCTCGGGAGTCTTCAAGCTGAAGAATCTGGAGGATGCCCAGGACGGCGGCGTCGCGATCCTCTGGGAGCACGACCTAAGTTCGCTAGCTAGCTTCCTACGCTTGGCCGTGTGATAGCATTGTCGGACGGTGGCAACCCTACCGTGCACCAGCATAGCAGCGGGAATTCCATTGCCTGTTGGAGGGCTCGCCGGGTCGAGTGGTGTTTCACGTCCAGCGATTGGCCAGTTCTGTCGCCATTCATCCGGCTTGTCGAGTACCCCGTCCTGCAAGCTGACACCACATCGCTTTAGTGGAACACCCTGCCCCCGTCCACGCAGATGGTCTGGCCGGTGGTGCTGTCGCTGCGCAGCAGCGTCAGCACCTGCGCCACCACGTCCTCCTTGGCGGTGAAGTCGCGGGTGAGGGCCAGGCTGACCGCCCTCTCGGTGTACTGGGGGTCGAGGTTGGCCGTCATGCGCGTGCCCGCCATCGTGCCCGGAGCCACCGAATTCACCAGCACTGCCGGCGCCAGGGCCACGGCCAGGCAGCCTGTTTGGTGAATCAGCCCGGCCTTCGCCTTCCCTAACCACACTCAGACTGCCAGCAACACGGTTTGACCCCAGTTCGGACACACGCTCTGCAACCGCGACGAGTTGGGATTGGCCTTGACAAGCGTGTGCGGGAAGTCTACGATGTAGAAACTGAACACTCGCTCGACTACGTCGAACACCGAGGGGAGGCTATCCTTGCGGTTGGTTGATCGCGTCGTGGATGTGCTTTCCTGCCTCCAGGATGAAGCAGGAGGCCTGGGTGTCACGGAGATCTCCGAAAGGACCGGTCTGCCCAAGAGCACTGTCCACGGACTTCTCAACGCTTTGGCCGGGCGTGCCCTTGTCGTTCAGGAGCCCTTGACTCAACGCTATGGACTGGGTTTGGGTCTCGTGAGGATGGCCTCTGTCTTCTTGCGCGAGCGGAACCTTCTCCTTGGGGTTGCCCAGCGCCATATGGAGCGTCTACGGGAACTGTCCGGTGAGACTGTGTGCCTTCACATTCCCTACGGCCTGGAGCGAGTCTGTCTCGCGCAGGTGGAGAGCTTCAACGCCATACGCTACACCATGGAGGTTGGCAAGCCGGAACCCCTCTACTGCGGGGCAACGGGAAAGCTCCTGCTTGCCTACATGCCCCAGGAGGTCGTCGAGCGAGTCATCGAGGTCTCGGGCCTTGTCCCTCTTACCCCCTATACCATTACCGACCCCGTTGCCCTGCGACGCGAGTTGGCCCATATCCGGGCCCGCGGTTACGCCGTGAGCTACGAGGAGAGAGCACTCCTGGCGTCGGCCGTGTCCGCCCCGCTGCGAGATGGGCACGGCCAGGTCGTTGGGTGCCTGACGGTCTATGGTCCCAGAGCGCGGCTGGACGAGGCGCGGGTGGAGCGGCTGCTCCCCGCAGTCCAGTCCACAGCGGGCGAGCTTTCCAGGGCCGTCGCCGCGCCTCCGCCACAACGGTTGACATAGGAATCCCTGCCCGGCACTCTGATACTGCCTGCTAGCCATAGCTACTAACCAAGTTCCGAGTCCGGGGGAAGAACAGTGACTGCTCAGCGTGAGTCCCTGCGCGCTATCCTTGAACCCCAGTCGGTGGCCATTGTCGGGGCCTCGGACGACTTCTCCAAGATCAACGGCAGGCCTCTCAAGTACCTTCTCGAGTTCAAGTACGGAGGCCGGATCCTGCCCATCAACCCCAAGTACGGCGAGATCGCCGGCCTCCGCTGCTACCCCAATCTGGAGGCCATCGACTGCGACATCGACCTGGCGATCGTTGCGGTGCCCGCCAAGGCCGTGTCCGACGTC
This sequence comes from Chloroflexota bacterium, assembly GCA_023473795.1. Classification (GTDB taxonomy): domain Bacteria; phylum Chloroflexota; class UBA6077; order FW602-bin22; family JAMCYS01; genus JAMCYS01. The sequence continues at coordinate 4,245 of JAMCYS010000113.1, forward strand.
CTGGAGTCCTGCGCCAAGCGCGGTGTCAAGAGCGCCGTCGTCTTCAGCTCCGGTTTCGCCGAGATGGGTGAGGAGGGAAAGGCGGCCCAGGAGCGGATAGGGGTGCTCGCTCGGGAGAGCGGGCTACTGGTTTGCGGCCCCAATTCCCTCGGCATCGCCAACCTCACCTCGGGCATGACCGCCAGCTTCAGCCAGACGCTGGAGCGGAAGCCCGCCTCTGGCCCCATCGGTTTCATCACCCAGAGTGGCGCCTTCGGCACCTTCCTATTCGGGATGGCCCTGGAGAGCGGGCTCACGTTCAAGTACTTCATCAGCAGCGGGAATGAGGCGGACCTGGAGTTCGCTGACTACGTGGACTACGTACTCGACGATCCTGAGGTACGGGTGATTGCCGGCTACGTTGAGGGGCTGAAGAACGGCGGCAAGCTGAAGGAGGTGGCCCGGAAGGCCGCCTCTCTTGGGAAGCCGATCGTCTTGATCAAGGTGGGGCGATCTTCGGCCGGCACCCGCGCGGCGCGTTCCCACACGGGGTCCATGACCGGCACCGATGCGGTCTACTCGGCCGCTTTCGAGGAGTTGGGCATCGTGCGGGCCGATACCGAAGAGCAGCTGCTGGACTACGCCTCCGCCTTTCTCAGCAGCGCCCGCCTTCCCCAAGGCAGAGGCGTTGGTATCGTGACGCAGTCGGGAGGAGCCGGCGTCCTGGCGGCGGACCGGGCGGAGATGGTTGGGCTGGTGGTGCCCGAGCTTCAGGACGAGACGAAGAAGCAGCTGTTAGGGGTGGTGCCGCGGTTCGGCGCTACCGGGAACCCCGTCGACGTCACGGCTCAATTCATCGCCGAGCCGGCGCTGCTTCGCGACTCCATTGCGCTCGTCGACCGCGACCCCCAGGTGAACGGCATAGTCTTCTGCTTGGGCCTGATGGACCTGCACTGGTCCCGGGTCGCGGCGGAGCTAACGGAGTTGTCTAAGACCGTCACAAACCCTCTGTACGTCAGCTGGACCGCAGCGCCCAGCGAAGCTCTGGAGGCATTGCGATCCGCCGGTATTCCGGTTTTCCCGACCCCCACTCGGACTATCGACGCCTTAGCAGCAGCCACCTCCTTCAACATGCGCAGAGAGGCCGCCAGCCAGAGGGTCTTCCCGGCCGCCGGGCCGGCAGTGTTGCCTGAGGTCGTTCGGCAGCTCATCCACGGCGCTAGGGCTCAGGGTCGGGATCACCTGCTGGAGTGGGAGGCGAAGCAGGTGCTGGCGGCCTTTGGCGTCCCTGTGCCTCGAGGCCAGCTGGTTGGCTCTTCGGCCGAGGCCCTTCAGACTGCCGAAGCCCTGGGCTACCCAGTCGTGGTGAAAGCTCAGGCCATCGGACTCCTCCACAAGAGCGACGCCCGCGTTATCGAGCTGAATGTGGCCAACGCCCAGCAGCTGCGGTTGGCTCACGCGAGAGTCTTGGCCCGCGCAAGGGAGCACGGCTCGCCTGAGGCCATCCGGGGGATCCTAGTGGAGGAGATGGTCAACGGTGGCCTGGAGGTGATTACCGGGGTCAGCTACGATCCCAGCTTCGGCCCTGTTCTGCTGGTCGGACTGGGGGGGATCTTCACTGAGATTCTTAGGGACGTTGCCCTCCACCTGTGCCCGCTAGAGGTCTCCGAGGCGGCACAGCTACTCCAGAAGCTGCGTGGGTACCAGCTGCTGACCGGGGCACGGGGCACGACAAAGAGGGACCTGGCGTCTCTATACGAGGCCCTGGCGGCAGTATCCAGGATGGCCGCGGCCCTGGAGGGTGTAGCCGCCGAGATTGACGTGAACCCGCTACTGGTACTCCCCGAGGGGCAGGGAGTGAAGGCCGTGGATGCCCTGATCACGCTGAGATCACGCTGAAGTAGAGGTAGCGAATCCGATGAACGACAGAGACGTGCTGTTCCTCGGCGGCGTGCGAACGGCCATCGGCAAGTTCGGAGGCGCGCTGAAAGACCTGACGGCCGTAGAGCTGGGGGCCGTGGCCGTCAAAGGTGCCTTGGAGAGGACGGGCGCTCCGCCGGAGGCCTTCGACCAGGGCTTCGTGGGGCATGCTCGGCAGGCCGGTAACGGGCCCAACCCGGGCCGGCTCGTCGCCCTGCGGGGCGGCCTGCCGGCATCCTGTCCGGTCTGCACTATCCAGCAGGCCTGTGTCTCAGGCATGCAGGCGCTGCTGCTGGCAGGGCAGGCCATCCGTCTTGGGGAGGCTGACCTGGTCATGGTCGCCGGCACCGAGCACATGAGCGGCATCCCGTTTCTCAGCCCCGACACACGCTGGGGCGCGAGGATGGGCGATGCTCGACTACTGGACGCGATGTACAAGGATGGCTTCATCGACCCGATCACTGGCAAGCACATGGGCGAACTGACGGAGGAGATGGCCGAACGTCGGGGGATCACGCGCGTTGCCCAGGACGAGTACGCGCTGATGAGCCAGCAGCGGGCCGAGGAGGCGAAGAAGACCGGCTTCACGGCGCGGACCGTGGTCCCGGTAGAGATCACACAGCGCAAGGGCTCAGTGCTGGTCCAGGAGGACGAGCACCCCCGCCCCGACACCTCTCTCGAGAAGCTGGCGGCCCTGCCGGCCGCCTTCAAGCCCAACGGGACGGTTACGGCGGGCAACGCCTCGGGCATCACCGATGGCGCCGTCGCCCTGGTCCTGGCGTCGCGGGCTCGGGCGCGGGAGCTGGGGCTGTCGGGCGTCGCGCGGCTCAAGGCGGGAGCTGTCGCGGCGGTGGAGCCGAAGGACTTCGCCCTGGCCCCCGTGCCGGCGACCCAGAAGGCGCTGGCGAGAGCGGGCCTCTCGCTGAGGGACGTCGGCGTGGTGGAGATTAACGAGGCCTTCGCCGCCATGGTGCTGGCCGTGATGTCCGAACTCGACCTGACCATGGACAAGGTGAACCTCTACGGGGGCGCCATCGCCTACGGCCATCCCGTCGGCATCTCTGGAGCCAGAATAGTCCTGTCGCTGCTGGAGATCATGCGTGAGAAGGGTCTCGGCCTGGGCCTGGCGACAATTTGCGGGAACGGCGGCAATGGTGGGGCAGTAGTGCTGCAGTTGGAGGCGTGAGCCGCCGGCACGCTGAGGGACCGAACGGGGCCGGCGCCCCGATGTTGTTACGCTGCTAAAGGATCGGAGCTGCCTATGTCCAGCGAGGCCAGCAAGATCGAGAGGACCGTCGTCGTCGGCGCCGGGCTGATGGGCGCCGGGCTGGCGGTGATCATGGCGCGGGGTGGGTGCCAGGTCCGCCTGTTGGACGTGAGCGACGCCGTCCTCGAGCGGGGGCTGGAGCGGGTGAGAGAGAACCTGTACCTGCTGGTGGACCTGGGAAAGCTCCCCGAGCAGGGACTCCTGCCTATCTTGTCCCGTATCACGGCGACCACGTCGCCCTCTCTGGCCGCCGAGGGCGCCCAGTTCGTCATGGAGGCGGCCACCGAGAACCTCCCACTGAAGCAGGCACTTTTCGAAGAGTGGGATAGGTTGGCACCTCCCGAGACGATCCTGGCAACGAACTCCACCGGGTTTAGCGTCGACGATGTAGCCGAGAAGACTTGGCACCCTGAGAGGGTAGTCGGTTCCCACTTCTTCACCCCCCACCTGGTGATGCCGCTGGTCGAGGTTGGGTGCGGCAGCTACACCTCGGGCCAGGTCGTGGAAACCACGGTCGCCCTCTGGGAGCGATGTGGCAAGCAGACAGTAGTGTGTCGGAAGAACTTGAAAGGGTTCCTGGTCAACCGACTTCAGGCAGCCCTTGCTCGTGAGGCCATGTCGTTGCTCCAGAGCGGAGCGGCCAGCGCCTCGGACATCGAGCGGGCTACTCGCCTGGGGCTTGGGCTGAGGCTGCCTCTCTGGGGGATGCTGGAGCAGCGAGACTGGTCCGGCCTGGATGTCCACTACCATGGCATGGCTTCAGTGTATCCCACGCTGGAGAACTCGAAGGTGCCTCTGCCGGTGCTGGCCGAGAGGGTTGCCCGAGGCCAAACTGGCGTTAAGGCGGGAAAGGGCTTCTTCGACTGGACAGGTAAGGATATCGAGTCTGTCAGAAAGAGAAAGCACAGGCAGCTGCTCGAGTTGATCGCTACCGTCGAACGCCTTATGGCGGACGAGGATGAATTAGTGGAGGCGCACTAGGAATGCGGCAGGGCGCAGCCGCCCCAGCGTGAGGATGGACCTTTCGTTTGGCCGCAAGCGGCCCTACGAGTTCAACCGCGCGATCTGCAACCGCGACAACCCCTCCCCTTGACAAGCGATAGGGCAGGAGGTAGCATATGCACAAGACGTAAGAAGTATTACCACAAAGGCTTCGCGTGTCTTGACAGGGATGCAGCCGGCCTTTGGAATGGTCGGATCGACCGATCGTCCGGGGCGTCAGCAGAAATGGAGGAGGAAGCAGCGCATGAGGCCCACTGAGCGGATCACTCGTCGACGGTTCCTTGTCCTGGCGTCAACCCTAACCGGTGCAGTAGCCGGTCTCGGCCTGGTCGCAGGCTGCCAGCCGGCCGCGACGCCGGCCCCCGCGCAGCCGGCGGCACCACAGTCGACCGCGGCTCCCGCGGCCAAGACCAAGGTGTCCGAGTTGTCGATGATCCTCTTCGACAACTACTGGACGGCTTCCCTCAACGAGATGCTCAAGAAGTACCAGCAAGAGAAGGGGGTGACTGTCACCTGGGAGAACCCGCCCCTCGCCGGCTTCTACCAGCGGCAAATGAGCCTCTCGCTCGCCAAGGAGAAGAAGCCGGACATCCTCGCCTTCAACGACACCGTACTCTCCCAGTACGCCAGCCAGGGGATGATCGCGCCGCTGGACGACTACCTCAAGGACCCCAACCTCACGGGCGCGGACTACAACTGGACTGAGTTCACCGATCAAACGCGCAAGGCCGCCTCGTGGAGTAAGGACTTCAGTGCTCAGGGGAAGACATACGCCCTCCCCATCGAGCTCGCCACTTGGGCCTACTTCTACCGGTCCGACCTGATCGACAAGCCGCCGGAGACGTGGACCGAGTTCATGGAAATCGCCAAGCAGTTCACCAAGTCGATCAATCCCAAGTCGCCCACAGAGTATGGGACGGCCTTCCACGCCAAGGCACTGCCGATGACGTACAAGGAGTGGTACGCCTGGCTCTGGGCGTACGGCGGCGACATCTTCGACGCCAAGCTGCAGCCGGTGCTCAACTCGGCCCAGGCGGTGAAGTCGCTGGAGGACCAGTACGGTCTGGCGGTCAAGTTCAAGGCCGTGCCGCCCGACACGGCGACCTACGACGACGCCGCCAAGACGGCCGCCTTCCAGAACGGCCTCTTCCCGCAGTGCCTCCACTGGACGCATCAGTATCCGGTCTACCTGGATGCAACGAAGTCGCCCAAGCTCGCCGGCAAGGTGAAGTACGCCATGGTGCCGGGGATGCCGGGATCAGACGGTAAAGTGAAGCGCTTCCCCTACGCCCAGCAGTGGATGCTCGGGCTCAACCCCAACGGCGAACGCAAGGAGGACGCGTTCAAGTTCATCGCCTGGCTCACCTCGCCCAAGGGAGTGCTCGCCTGGGCTCAGGCGGGGTACGTCGGCGTGATCAGACCGTCGGTCCTGAAGGACCCGGAGATGCAGAAGAAGATGCCCGACTTCGTCGTGAGGCTTGCGGCCGTGGCGATCGGCAGGTACGGGCCGACCTACATCCCGGAATACGCGCAGATCGCGGACTCCGAGCTTCTGCCGGCGCTCTCGCAGGTGATAGCGGGCTCCAAGAGCGCCAAAGCCGCCCTGGATGGGGTAAACGAGAAGGCGACGGCCATCATGAAGACGGCTGGCTACATCAAGTGATCGAGGGCTGCCCGGGCCGGCCGACCCTGGCCGGCCCGGCGGCCCCGCGGAAAGGGTGAGCATCCTTGCCTGAGACGCCCACTCTCGAATTGACGTCGCCCCGGACCGCGCCCGCCAGGCGGCGGCGCCGGCTGTCCTTGGACAGTGCCCTGCCCTGGCTGCTCGTCGTGCCGGCGGTGCTGATCCTCTTGGTTTTCACGATCTACCCGATCATCTACAACCTCGACCTCAGCCTGCGCAACGTCACCCTCTACAACTACCGGGCTGCTCAACAGACCTTCGTCGGCTTAGGCAAATACCTGCAAGTGCTCAGCGACCAGGAGTTCTGGTCGGCCGTGGGCGCCACGTTTACGTACACCATAGCCTCGGTGGGCATTGGCCTGGTCATCGCCTTTGCGCTGGCGCTGCTCTTCGAGCGTTACGAAGGTATTAGGGCGCGGATTTCGCCCTTCTTGCTCGTCCCGCTGATGGCGACGCCGGCGGTGATAGCTCTCGCCTGGAACCAGTTGCTCATCGCCGACATCGGCGTCGTCAACTACCTCCTCCGGCTGATCGGCCTGAATCCGCCCCCCTGGCTGGGCACGTTCCCCTGGCCCTTGATCAGCGTCATAACGATCGACATCTGGCAGCACGTGCCCTTCATGTTCTTCGTGCTGCTGGCCGGCCTGACGGTGCTGCCGGAGGAGCCCTTCGAGGCGGCCGCCATCGACGGCGCCAGCGCCTGGCAGACCTTCCGGCACCTTACCCTGCCGCTCCTGTCGCCGGTGATCCTGGTCACCGTGATCTTTCGCGGTATGACCGCCTTCACCTCGTTCGACGTGATCTACATCCTCACGGGCGGCGCGCCTGGATCCGGCACGGAGACGCTGAACCTGTTCCTCTACCGCAAGGCCTTCAAGGCCTGGAACTTCAGCGAGGCGGGGGCGATAGCGGTGTTGATGGTCATACTGACCGGGGCCATTGCCATAACGCTTATCTCCCTGCTGAACCGAGAGGAGAGCCTGTAGAATGACTGCTCGCAGACGCAGGAGCCCTCAGCAACGCCTTCGGGAAGCCGCCGTCTGGCTCGTAGCCGCCGCCTGCGTGGCCAACGTGTTTCCTATCTACTGGATGTTCGCCACCGCCTTGAAGAGCGAAGCCGACGTCTTCGCCTACCCGCCGGTCTGGGTATTCATGCCGACCCTCGACAACTACCGGCACATCTTCACCGCCGCCGGCTTCTTCCGGCCTCTGCTCAACAGCCTCTTCATCGCCGCAGTCTCCACGACCGCCGCCGTCATCCTGGGAACGGCGGCAGCCTATGGCATGGCCCGGTTCAAAGTGGGAGGCCGTTTTCTTCCCCTCTGGGTGCTCTCCACCCGCATGTTTCCGCCGATCGTGATCGTAGTGCCGGTGTTCTTGCTCCTCAGCAGCCTGCACTTGCTCGACACGTACCCGGGCCTGATCGCCGTGTACGTCACCGTGGGCTTGCCGTTCGTCATCTGGCTAATGCGCGGTTTCTTCCTGGAGATCCCGGCGGCGCTGGAGGAGGCCGCCTGGATCGACGGCTGCGATCGGTTTCAGGCTATGGTCAAGGTCGTGCTGCCGCTCACCGCGCCCGGTCTGGCCGTGACGAGCGTCTTCGTCTTCATTTCCACCTGGAACGAGTTCCTGCTGGCCTCGGTAATCACCGGGACGGCGACCAAGACGGCGCCGCTGGCGGCGGCGCAGTTCTCCTCGGAGTTCGGCATCCAGTGGGGTCCGATGATGGCGACCGGCGTGGTGGTCCTAGCGCCAATGGTGGTAGCCGGGCTCCTGGCACAGCCATATATCGTCCGGGGGCTCACCCTCGGGGCCGTCAAAGGCTGACGCCCAGGCGCCTCGGCAGCTGGATCCGTTCCCGCTGACGCTCGTGAAGCGCAAGCAGCGTCAGCGTGGGCCCAGGTGAGCGTAGCCCCGCCGGCACAGGCGTAGCCTGTGCCGGCGTCCGCGTGGTCCAATCCCTGCCCCATCATTCGGTGAAGATGCGCTCGTCCACCAGCTGTTCCTGCACGTCGCCGCCACGCGGGTCGAAGCAGCTGTACTCGAAACGCTGCCGGAACTCGACGTCCGCCTGAGCGCGTCCCGAGCGGTTCTTCTCTATGGTGAGCACGATCCAGTCGCGGTACGCCTGGGCGCGATGCAGGTTGAACTCGATACTGGTCTTGGTGACTATCTTGTACTTCTCGTTGAGGATCAGGATGATGTCGGCCTCGTAGGTCACGGCCGAACTGCCGCGCAGGTGATACAGGCGCAGACGCTTGGCCTGCAGGCCCTCCTTGTCGGCGGCGGCAATCGCCACCACCGTGACATCCTGCGAGAGGGCCAGTTCTTTGAGCGCCTCGACGGTCCGTGTCACCCGCTCTGACTCGTCGGCGGGAGCGGGATGCACCGGCATTCGTTGCAGGTAGTCTACGAACAGCACCAGGCGCCCATCCGAACGGGCCCTGAAGTCCTCGACCAGATTGCGCAGGACGTCGGTAGTAGTGTAGACGCCCGAGGCCTTGATGAGGAAAAGCCTATCGGAGTAGGCGGCCAGTTTGCGTAGCGCTGTCTCGCCGCGAGGGTCCTCGGCCAGCGCCTGGGTGAGTCCGATTCCCTTGCGCCGCTGGCCCTCCACCACCAGTCGCTCCACGTCGCGCAGGCGGAGGCCGTGCTGGTAGCCGTCGCCGCGGGAGTCGATGCTTTCCTGGCAGATGAGCCGTTCCAGCAACGCCGCCTCGTCGTGCTCGTAGCAGACATACACGCAGGTCGCTTGCCCAGAGGCGGCGATATTGCGCGCCACCTGCAGGGCCATCGTGGTCTTGCCGATGCCCTGGCCACCGCCGATCAGGGCCAGTTCGCCGGGACGCAAGCCCCCTTGCAGGCGACGATCGAGGGCGCCGAACCCGGTGGAGATGGGCTGGAAACCCGACAGAAGGCCGGCGGCCACGCTATCGTCGACCTGCCGCAGGGCGGTGACCACACTCTTGGCCTCTAGGTTGCCCGTGGGCAGGTCCACTCGCCAAGTCGGTGGGAGCGAGGGCCACTGAATCTCGCGCTCGCTCGTCGTCTCGGCCGGTACCGCGCTGATCGTTTCCTCCGCCACGGCTAGCACCTCCCTCTTAGCTGCCTGGCTCGACCGGAGGGCCGAGGAGAGCCGCCGGGCGGCAGTCGGCGAAGTCTGCCGCCCGGCCGGATTGCCTCCGGTCGCCTGGGGATATGATACCCTTGCCACCCAAGCAAAGCAAGCACCGGCTCTACTGCTGCCCGGGCGCTGGCACCTGCAGGCCATTTGCGTTCTCGTCGTAGCGGCAACCGGGGTGGCCGGCGCGCCCAGTCTGATGGTGGTAGGACTCATAGGCCCCGCACCCACTTTCCCGCGCTCTTGTGCCCAGGGGTGGCCGGTTGTAGACTGAGAGGCAAGCACGCACTCGCTGTGTTGGGAGGAGACGGAAATGAGGCTTGAGAACAAGGTCGCCCTGGTTACCGGCGGTAGCCGGGGCATCGGTCGCGCCATCGCCCTGGGTCTGGCCAAAGAAGGCGCCAACGTCGCCATTAGCTTCGTCAAGCATCCAGAGGCTGCTGAAGAGGTCGTCAGTGAGATTAGCGCTCTGGGTCGCGAGGGACTGGCCGTGCGCGCCGACAGCGCGGTCAAGGCCGAAGTCGACAACCTGGTGGCTGAAATCCTCGACCGCTTCGGCCGCCTCGACATCCTGGTCAATAATGCCGGCGTCACTACCTTCGTGCCGTTCCTCGAGACGAGCGAGGAGGAGTACGACCGGGTCGTCAACACCAATATGAAGGGCTATTTCCTGGTGGGCCAAGCGGCGGCGCGGGAGATGGTCAAGCAGGGCGGGGGCAAGATCGTCAACATAGTCTCCGAGGCCCAGCAGAAGGCTCTGCCCGGCCTCACCCACTACTGCGCCTCCAAGGGCGGGGCCTGGATGCTGAGCCGGGGTATGGCACTCGAGCTGGCCAAGCACAAAGTCAACGTCAACATCGTCGCCCCCGGGCCGACGATCACCGACCTCAACCGGGCGCGGCTGCAGCAGCCGGGCGAGGTCGAGAAGCGCGTCGCCCGCATCCCTTGGGGCCGCATGGGCAACCCTGAGGACATGGTTGGGGCGGTCGTCTACCTCTGCTCTGACCAAGCCGAGAACGTCGTCGGGGCCTGTATCGCCGTAGACGGCGGCACCACGATTACCTAGACCGGCAGAGCAACCGCACGCTCGCCGCGAGCACGGAGCGGATCAGGCCGCCGACGGTACTCCTCGGACAGAACCGCCGGCGGTTCGCTTGTGCGCCCCCAGGCGCCTTCCCTCCGCGCGGCCACGGCGCCACCCGGGGGTACCAGTATGCCGTCAGTGTGCTAGGAGGCTAGAGTGGCAGGAAAACCGAACCTGGAGGAGCTAAGGCGGCGCTTCGACGAGGCGCCCTACCCGCGTCTACTGGGGCTGCGCCTGCTGGAGTTGCAGGAAGGCTACGCGCGCGTCGCCGTTAGCCTGCGGCCGGAGTTCGCCAACTTCGCCGGCCTGGTGCACGGCGGCTTGCTCATGTCTCTGGCCGATCAGGCCTTCGGTTGCGCCCTCAACACGCTGGACCGTCTCTATGTCGCCACCCAGTTCAACATCCATATTCTGGGCGGGGCTCGGCTCGACGAGACCCTAGAGGCGGAGGGCAGGATCGTGCACGCCGGCCGCACCACGGGCCTGGGCCAGATGTCCGTGCGCACTGCCTCCGGGCGTCTGGTTGCCCTGGCGACGGGTGCCGTGGTAGCTTTGCAGAAGGAAGAGTAGTCGGCGGCGGCGCGCTGCGGCGCTGTCGGCAAGCGAGCGAGGTGCCGCGATGGCTACCATCGTCGAGTGCGTGCCCATCTTCAGCGAAGGCAGGCGCGACTGGGTTATCGATGAATTGCTGGGCGCCGTGCGCAGCGTGGCGGGCGTGCGCGTGCTGGAGGTAGAAAAGGACCCTGACCACAACCGCACGGTCGTGGCTTTCGCCGGTGCGCCGGAGCCGGTGCTGGAGGCTGCCTTCCGGGTCGTGCGCCGGGCTGCCGACCTTATCGATCTTGACCAGCACGAGGGCGCACACCCGCGCATCGGCGCTGCCGACGTCGTGCCTTTCGTGCCGGTGGCGGGAGTGAGTCTGGCGGACTGTGCCGAGTTGGCGCGCCGGTTGGGGCGCCGGCTGGGCGAGGAGTTGGGCTTGCCGGTCTATCTCTACGGCAAGGCCGCCACCCGCCCGGAGCGGCGCGAGCTGCCCGACATCCGCCGCGGAGAGTACGAGGGCCTCAAGGTGGCGATCGCAAGCGATCCCGCCCGAGCCCCGGACTTCGGGCCGGCACGCCTGGGGCCCGCCGGGGCCACCGTCGTCGGCGCCCGCCTGCCGCTCATCGCCTACAACATCAACCTCCAGACGGACGACGTCGCCGTGGCCAAGACCATCGCCCGCAAGGTGCGGGAATCGGCCGGCGGCCTGCCCGCCGTGCGCGCCATTGGCCTCTCTCTGGCGGGCACCGGTCAGGTGCAGGTCTCTCTGAACCTCACCGACTACCGCCGCACGGGCCTGCTCACCGCCTTCCGCGCCGTGAGCGACGAAGCGGCGAGCCCGGGCGTGGAGGTGGCCGGGAGCCACGTCGTCGGGCTGCTGCCGGCGGAGGCTTTGGCCGAGGTGGTCGCCGAGACCTTACGCAGTCCTAACTTCGCCGCCGACCGCATCCTGGAGCGGGCACTGCTGGTGCGCGCCGAGGAGGAGCCGTCGTGATGCCGGTTGATGAGGTTGCCCTGCCGCCTCTGCTCCTCGATGGCGAGTCGCTGGACCTGGCGGCGGTCGTGGCCGTGGCGCGCGGGGGGCGCGCGGCGGCCTTGTCGGCTGGGTCCCGCGCCCGGGTCGCCCGTTCGGTGGCCGAGCTGGCGACTCTACCGCCTCCTGTCGGGTGGCCTAGCCGGTCTGCCCCGCTTTCTCACTCGCCACGAAGGGCTCGACTCTGGTCTTATGATGGTGCAGTACACCGCGGCGGCGCTGGTTTCGGAGAACAAGCTGCTGGCCTCCCCGGCCAGCGTGGATTCCATCCCCACCTCGGGCGGCCAGGAGGATCACGTCAGTATGGGCACGATCGCCGCCCGCAAAGCGCGGGGCACAGTCGCCAACGTGCGTCGAGTGCTGGCCATCGAGTTGCTCACCGCCGCGCAGGCGCTCGACCTGCGGGGTCGCGCACGGTCGGGTGCGGGCACCGGGGCGGCCTGGGCGGCCGTGCGACGCCGAGTGGCCCCGGTGGAGCGGGACCGCCCCCTGGCGCCTGACATCGAGGCCCTTGCGGCAGCGCTCGCCAGCGGCGAGCTGGTGTCGGAGGTGGCCCAGCTGGTGCCATTGGGCTAGGTATTAACGCACGAATCCCCCGGCTGCCCGGGGGATTCGATCCGGCAACTACTTTGCCGAACGAGGCCGATGGTGGTCTGAGACTAGCGAGTCTCGGCCGCCTTGCCCCTGCTGATGAGATCCGCGACCTTGCGGCCACCCTTGCGGCCGATCTCCTCGAAGTGCTCGTGTCCGTACTTCTCGGAGACCGTGCGGCCACCCTTGCGGCCGATCGACTCGTAGAAGCCACGTCCGTGCTTCTTCGAGGTCGTCTCGCCGCCCTTGCGGCCGGCCTCGCGAACGGTCATCGGAGCTTTGCGATCCTCAGGCATCTTGTACACCCCCTCTCGCTACTCTAGGCTGCGGGGAACCCGTAACGTCACTTCAAGTGCTGCGCCTGCAATGCGTGCGCCCAGCCACCGTTGGCCGGCGCCGAGGGAACTGCCGCGTGGTTGCCTTGGCCTTGCGGCTAGGGCGCTACCCACACAACCGATCCTCCACTTTCTTATGTAACGCATTTTAGACGTTTTGTCAACCCAGGCACCAGTTGTTGCGTTTCTGGTTCGGGCCATCCTGATCCGTTCAGGGCAGCCTCTGTGCGTTTATATAGCAAGGCCTGTGCCAGCCTGCGGGGCCGGGGTGGTGCGCCGCGCGAGGCAAGGCCGGGCGCGTGAGCGGGGTAGGGAAGATAGGGTCGGATTGCGCGGGCTAGGGGTCGGCAATTCCCGCCGCGAGGAGAGCCACTTAGGCGGCCCAGGGGGAGGATTGGCACTCCCGCGGACCCCGGGAAATGGACGTAGAGAGGCTCTGCCGTTATTGCCTGGCGACGAAATGGCGGGGGCACAGAGGCTGCACGCCGAGATTGGCTGCCGAGGCCGGCAGCACGCGGGGGCTATCGTGCCCGAGCCCTTGACCGCCGCGCGGGCGAGGAATACTCTATGGACGTGGTATCTGGAGCTGCCACCGCTCGGGCATCGTCGGGCAGCGCTGCCAGATGCTAGCCGCGGATCGACTCTCTCGAAGAAGAAGGGAGCTGCAGATGGGAGAGGGCTATTTCCATCGCGTCGCCGCCGAGACCGAGACCAGGATGTGGATCAATCTGCCCACTGGCCAGGAGATCGTGGATTCCCTGGCCGCCGGCGCCGTTAGCTGCACGACGAACCCCACCTACGGGGCGAGGCTGCTCGACGCCGAACCGCGGTTCATCGCGCCGCTTATCGCCCAGGCCGCGCGGGAGGCCCCGGACCCGGACGCCGCGGCCGAGTTGGTGCTGCGCCGGGCGGCCGGGCGCATCATCGAGGCTTTCTTGCCGGTCTACAGACGCACCGGTGGGCGCGACGGTTTCGTCACCCTGCAGGGCGACCCACGTCGCGACGACGACGCCGACTTCATCGTCGCCGAAGCCCTGCGCTACCGCGAGCTCGGCCCCAACGTGATGGCCAAGATTCCTTCGCACGAGGCCGGCATCGCCGCGCTCGAGGTTCTGGTAGCACGGGATGTTCCTACCTGCGCCACCGAGATCTTCTCCGTCGACCAGGCGACGGCCGTCGCCGAGGCCTACAACCGCGCCTCCGCCACGAGCGGCAAGAGGCCGGCCCTCTTCATCACCCACATCACCGGCATCTTCGATAAGTACATCGCCGAGTACGTGCAGCGGCAGAAGATCGAGATTGCTCCGACTGTGCTGCAGCAAGCCGGCTGGGCCGCGGCCCACGAGCAATACCGGCTGGCCAAGCTGCGCGGCTACCCGGGGCTGATGCTGGGCGGCGGCGCCCTCGCCCCCTACCATTTCACGGAAATGGTGGGCGGCGACGCGCACGTCACCCTCAACTGGAGCATCGTCCAGGCGCTGCTGGCAGCCGACGGCCCGGTCGTGCCCCGCATCTTCAGCCCGGCCGCGCCAGAGGTGGTGAGCGAGCTGGCCGAGAAGCTGCCCGCCTTCCGCCAGGCCTACTACGAGAACCAACTGGCGGTGGTGGAGTTCCGCGACTACGGCCCGCTGGTGCTCTTCCGCAATATGTTCCTGGCCGGCTACCAGCGTCTGGTGGACGCGGTGGTTGCCCAGTCGTGAACGTCTGTATCGTCGGCTACGGTTCTATCGCCCGCCTCCACTTGGCGGCTCTTGCCGGCACGGATACCGCTCTGCGCTGGGTAGTCGGCCGTCTGCCCGAGCCGACGGCGGCGTTCGCCCGGGAGTTCGGCGCTCCCCACTGGACCACCGACCTGGACGAGGCGCTGGCGGACACCGCCGTGGACGCAGTGATCGTCTGCTCTCCCACCGACCTCCACGCCGAGCAAACGGAGCGGGCTCTACGGGCCGGCAAGCACGCTCTCTGCGAGATTCCCCTCGCCACCAGCCTGGCGGAGACCGACGCCCTCGGCCAAATCGCGCAGGCTTTCGACCGGCGCCTCATGGTTTGCCACAGCCAGCGCTTCTGGCCCAACCGTGCCCTGGCGCGCGAGCTGATCGCCTCGGGGCGCCTCCGACCCTACCAGGTCGTTTATCGCCATTTGATGTTCAGACGCGACACCGTGAACTGGATGGGTCGCACCCGCAGTTGGGTCGACAACCTGCTCTGGCACCACGGCTGCCACGCGGTGGACATGGTGCTCTGGCTGCTGGGGGCCGACCGGTGCGAGGTCGCCAGCGGCGCCTCGCACATGCGCCAGGAGCACGGCAACCCGATGGACGTCGGCATCGTCTTGCGCTTACCCGACGACCGCCTGGCGACCCTGGCCCTCTCCTATGATGCTCACCTGGAGAGCAAGGACTGCACGGTCATCGGCGAGGAGGACACGCTGGTCGGGGACGACCGGATACTGCGCTCCAGCCAGGGATTGCTCTACGAGCCCCTGGCCGGAGTCGACCCCAAGGACCTGGGGCGCCGGCGCCAGGCGAAGGAGTTCCTGGCGTCCGTGCGAGAGGGACGCGAACCCGCGATAAACGTCGCGTCCATCCGGCCCGCGATGGCCGTCCTGCAAGCGGTCCAGGATCAGTTCGAGGCGACCAAGAGCCCCTGAGCCAGGGAATGCCGGAGGACACAGAGACACGGCCGCGAGCACTCGTCGCGGCCGTGTCTCTGTGTCCTCCCCACTGCCTCTCCGCCGCGCTGCCTACAGTCCCTTGATTTCCTTCTCAGCCGCGGCGATGGCCGCCGCCGAGCCCAGGGCCTCGATTTGCAGGTGGAAGCTGCGCGACTCGCCCTGCTGGACGACGTTGAGCATCCCGTGAGCGCGGTCGTAGGCCCGGCCGTGCACCGAGCAGTTCGCCGGCTCGACGCCGGTGACGTACGCGCCCACGCCGGTCATCTTCCACTGCCAGAGATGGGGCAGTTCGCGCTTGTTCCAGCGGAAGCACAGGCCCAGGCCGCGGCCGCCGGCAAAGCCCGGGTTCACCAGCGCCGCCGCGGCCTGGCCCTCTGGCCCCCCCCGCAAGTCGTGGTGGAAGACCTGCGGCACCCAGCCGGGTCGGGGCCCAGCGTATTCGGCGTAGGTGGCCAGCCCCGGCTCGGCGTCCTGATCCCGCGGCGTCACCTTGCTGGATGGCAGCACGAGCCGGCTGCCCTCGTCCAGCACGGGGAAGCCCGGGTTGCAGTGGTAGAGGAACTGCAACGGCGTGGGTGCGGTGCTCTGGTTCTCCACCACGTCGGCGATGCTCAGCCACGACTCCCCCAGCTTGGCCGTGACGGTCCGGGTCCAGACCAGATTCTCGCCGATGGCGCGGGCCTGGCGCATGGTGCCGCGGGCGCGCAGCACGTAGTCCTCGCCCTCCCATTGCGTCTCGACGCAGACCCTGCTGGCCGGAAGGTAGCTGGCGATGCCGTGCAGGCCCAGCGTCTGGCCCCCGTCGACGTTGGGGTTGCCGACGTTGTTGAAGCCGCAGGTCACGACCAGTCCGCCGAAGAAGCCGCGCTGCCAGCCGGTGCCCTCCGCTTCGTAGTAGAGGCGATTGACGGCGCCCGTGGGCGATTTCCAGTTGAGCGAGGCGCCGTTCAGTTCGGCTGAATAGACATCCATGCCGCGGTCCAGCAGCACGGTGAAGGCGAAGCCGCTGCCGGTGCGGAAGAGCAGCGCCCGCACGCCGCGTTCCGGGCCATCGGCCAGTTCGATTGACGTGATGCCGGCCAGTTGTGCCATGTCGCCCACCCGGGCCAGCAGCTCATCCTTGCCGTAGTCGCGTCCGAAGAGTCGCACCATTTCCTATTACCCCCTTGCCATCGTCAGGTCCTTGGTGGGGCGATTGTAAGCCCCCAAGCCCGGCGACGCAACG
Organism: Chloroflexota bacterium; assembly: GCA_023473795.1. Lineage (GTDB taxonomy): Bacteria > Chloroflexota > UBA6077 > FW602-bin22 > JAMCYS01 > JAMCYS01. The sequence goes on from JAMCYS010000113.1 coordinate 20,703, forward strand.
GCCGGCCGCCCGGCGGGCGCATAGAGAAGGGACCGGCCGGCGACCGGTCCCCGTGACGCACCTGCAATGGGTCGAACTAAGCGGAGGCAGTGCCGTTCCCGGCCATTGCCGCGTGCCGGGAGGCGATGGCGTCTGCCAGCTGGTCCAGCGCCGCGTACTCCGCCGCCTTCGGCAGCCCCTTGGCCAACACCGCGGGCAGCGTCTCCACCTTGAGGTTGCCCAACATGGCCGTGAGCACTTCCACGGTCTTACCGCCCCAGCCGTAGGAGCCGATCACCGCCAGAAAGCGCGCCTTGGCCCGCAGGGCGTTGATGAGGAAAGCCGCCGCCGCGGCGGCCGGGTGCGGCCCGGTGAGGACCGTCGGCGTGCCCAACACGATGGTGGTGGCGTCGACCAGAGATATCGCCAGCTTGCCCGGGTCGGTCGCGGTCAGGTCGAACTGCGCCACGCCCACGCCCCGCTCGACGAGGGCGCTGACCAGATAGTCCACCATCACCCTGGTACTGTCGTGCATGGAAACGTAGGGCAGCGCCACGAGGTTCTTCGTGCCGCCCGCCACCCACTCGCGGTAGGCGTCCTGGATGAAGCGCGGGCGGCGGTAGAGCGGCCCGTGGCTGGGGGCGATGATCGCCACGTCTCGGCCGGCGACCTTTTCCATGTTGTGTTCCACGATGTTGCGGAACGGCATCATGATCTCGGCGAAGTAGCGCTTGGCCGGCTCGTAAACCCTCTCCTCGTCGGCGAAGACGTCCGAAGTCGCCAGGTGCGAGCCGAAGAGATCGCAGCTGAAGAGAACGCGGTCCTCCGGCAAGTAACTCATGATCGTCTCCGGCCAGTGCTGCCAGGGGGTGTGCAGGAATTCGAGCGTCTTGTTGCCCAGCGAGACCTTCTCGCCGTCGGCGACGGCCTGCAGGCGGTCGGCCGGCACTTCCAGAAGGTCGATCAACATGCCCCGCGCCTTGGCTGAGCACAGCACCCGGGCTTCCGGGTACTTAGCCAGCAGGAGGGGCAGCGTCCCCGAGTGGTCCTGCTCGGCGTGGTGGGCGACTATGTAGTCCAGTCTGGTCAGGCTCGCCAGTTGCCCCAGCAGCGTCTCCGCCTGGGGCGGATTGACGGTATCCAACAGGGCGGTTGCTTGGCTGCCCTGGACGAGATAGGCGTTGTAGCTGGTGCCGTCGGGCAGGGGAATCAAAGCGTCGAACAGCCTGCGGTCCCAATCGACCGCCCCTAGCAGTTGGACGCCGTTGGCCACGGTTCGTGCCTTCATATCAGTCCTCGGTAGTCGTCGTTTATCGGGCACTGCCTGGCGAGGAACGCCAGATCGTGAAGGTAGGCGGTGCCGGCAAAAGTATAGCACAGCAGCGTTCCGCGGACCCCTGGCACTCGAGAGACGGCACACCTGATGGGTCCACGGCGGATCGCTTGCATTGTCGGCGGTGATTTGCTAAGATTCCGCCAGGTCTTGGGTAAGTTAGCCAGGCTGGTGCCCGCTCCGATCCCCGAGCGCTGGCCGCCAGGCTTGGCTGTTGCGGGCCCCCCGGCAGCGGTGCGGTGGTGGATTGGGAGAGTGGCCCGTGCCGAAGGTAGTGGCGGCATGAAGCCCGAGCGGAGGGTATTCGCTATTCGACGCAGCCGGTCTAGCGATCGCCGGGTGTTGCTGGCTGGGGTTTTGGTGGCCGTGCTGGCGGTGTCGGCCGCGGCTGCCGGTCCAATCTCCACCTGGCTAACCACCTCCCGTGCCGGCGCCGACCCAGCGGTCTACACCGTTGCCCCGGGCGATACCCTGAACTCCATCTCCGAGAAGTTTGGCACCCCAACCGATCAGCTCGTCGTCCTCAACAGCCTGCCGTCCGCGGACGTCATCCAGGCCGGCCAGGAATTGAAGATTGCTAGCCAGCCCGAGCAATCGGCCGGCGGTAGCGATACCGTCGAGAAGACCTACGTGGTCGGCGCGGGCGATAGCCTCTGGGGCATCGCCCGCCTCAACGGCGTCGATTTCGAAGCCCTGATCGACCGCAACGCTCTGCCCGATGCCGATTCGATCTGGCCGGGGCAGGAGATAGTGATTCCTTCGCCCGACGCGCGGGTCGCCGTCGCCCGGGGTGGCGACAGGCCCAACCCAACGGGTCGCATCTGGGTGCCGTACCGCTCGCAGATGGATGGACTGCCGACGGCTGGCAGTAACTGCGGCCCCGCCAGCCTGGGCATGGCCATGGCCTATTTCGGCGAGTGGTGGCTCACCGAAGGCATACGTCGCGACGTGAATACGTTCCAGGGCACCTGGGGGGTGGACGCCGGCTCGAGCTGGGAAGCAATGTCCTACGCTGCCCGCAAGCGCGGCTTCAACATCGTCGGCGCCGTCGATGCCAGCGGGGATTACCACAGCTGGACGATCGACGAACTGGTGGAGCAAACGCGCGCCGGTCACCCCGTCATTCTGCTGACCCGCTACTGGAGTCTGCCGGGCCACGGCAACGCGGCCTGGTACGGGGACCACTACATCGTCTTCGTGGGCCTTACCGCCGGTGGTGACATCGTCTACCACGACCCAGCCTTCCCTGACGACGCCAGCGGCGCTTACCGCATAATGAGCCGCGACCAGTTGACCCGAGCCTGGACGCGCACCTACTCCGGTCTCCAGTACACGGCGATGGCGCTGGCCTGGCCCAGCAGTCAACGGTAGGCCGTTCGGCCTCGCTCAGTCGTTGCCGGCGGCGACCTTTTGCCCCGTACGCTCGCCACTTGGCCCCCACCTTGCCACCGTCTGCGTCGAGTGCTCGGCAGCTGCTATAATCGTATCTGACGCGATAACAACTTCTCTGGGGCAATATGGCCACTGAGTCGGCGACTTCGTCCCTGCAACCGGATTCCGCCTGCCTGGCGTTCTACCGGCGTCTCAACGCCGCGGCCGTAGCCCTCTCCGCGCCTTTCGAGGAGCCCGAGGTGGGGCAGACCGCTGCCAGGGTCGCCGCGGCGCTGTTGGGCGCCGACTGGGGCGCGCTATTCCTGCCCGACGAGCGCGGAGCGCTCACTCTTGCCGCCCTGCACCCGGAGGGAGCGTCGCCAGCGGAGCGCGGCCGTCTTCTGGCCGAACCGGTGGTGGCGGCCGCCCGCAGCCGGCAGGTCGAGCCGGCCGGAGCGGAGTCGCCGACGCTGGCGGCGTGCCTCTTGCGCGGAGGCGATCTGCTGGGCGTGCTCGGCGTTGGTCTCAACAACGGGCGCAAGTTCGGGCACTTCGAGGAGCTGCTTTTGCCGTTGGTCGCGGCGCAGGTCGCTCTCGCCCTCGAGAACGCGCGTCTGCGGCTGAGAGAGCGCGAACTGCAGCAGGAGAAGAGCGACTTTGTCTCGCTGGTCTCCCACGAGTTCAAGACGCCTCTGACCTCGATCAAGGGCTACGCTCAGCTCGTGGGCCGGCGCTTGGGGGGTGAGGCCGACCGGAACGTACGGCGCTTCCTGCTAACTATCGACGACCAGGCTGAGCGCCTTGCCCAGCTGGCCTCGGCGATGGTGCTGTACACGCGACTCGAATCCGGGCAGATTCCCTTCCGGCGCCAGCCTATTGACCTGGTAGGGGCGCTGGCCGCGGCGGTCGATCACGCTGGCGAGAAGGTGGGCGGTCGCGGCTTCGTGCGGCAAGTCCAGGTGCCGAGCCTACTCGTGGACGTGGACCCGGAGTGCGGGCGCCTAGCGCTGGTCAACTTGCTGAGCGTTGCCGCCCGGCGCACCCCGGAGGGCGGCAACGTGGAGGTGGGTCTGCGCCAGGAGGGCGAGAGCGCCCTCGTCTGGGTGCACGACCAGGGCGCCGTGCTCTCGCCTGAGCAGCGCCACCAGCTGATGGGCCGCCTCTACCAGCGAGAAGGCGCGGCCGGGCCGCTCGAGGGAGAGGCGTTGGATTTCGCCATCGCCAAAGCGATAGTCTTCGGCCACGGTGGCAGGCTCTGGTTGGAGGGCGAACCGGGCGCAGGCAATACGGTCTACTTCACACTGCCCCAGCCGCGGCCGGGCTCTTAGGGGAAGCGGATGCCTTTTTTCGTTCTGCCGCCCGTCGACCTGCCACCCGCCTATCTCGCGCCGCCCGCGCTACGCTACGAGGATGGTTCGCTCTATTGGCAGCAGGTCCTCTCGGGCACCACGGCGTCACAGTTCGCCCCGTCCCCAGCCGCTCCCCCGCCGCCGGACGTGCTCGCCGGCGTGAAGGTGGAATTGGTCGACGAGGGTGTCGATACGGCCGGCAAGTGGTATCAGACTTTCCGCGTCACCATCCTCCGGGGGGGAACGATCTCAGACGCCGCCGTGGCGATCTATAACGACATTGGCCGTTCGGACGAAGTGTTCCGCGCGGCTCAACATAAGACTCCCACCCTTACGGACGCGACCCATGTTTTCGTCGGCCAGCAAATAGACCTGACGGTCGACCCTTCCACCGTCTTCGTGTACAAGGAGACGCAGAAGGACCCGAACGGGGTGCGCCGGGATATCTACTACAACCGCGTGGTCGAGACCTACTACAGCGACCCCAAGCTCGGCATCGTGCGCACGGTGGAGTTTCCCGTGGAGAAGCGAACGCAGGAGTTTCGCTTTACCGATTCCGTCGAGGGCAAGGATCAGGTGGTGGCGGCCAAGCCGGGCACGCGGCTGGTAGACTACCAGTACGTGTCCGGAGACAAGTACGGCGATATCGTGGCCAAGGTCTTCGGCGTGCGCACTGCCAAGGCGGTGGCGGAGTTCCTCCGCCAGACCGGTTGGGACCCCAACCAGTGGCCGCCGGCTGTCGGTGCCAAGGTACGCATCTTCGTGGATAGGCAGGACTCCTACGCCGACGCCAAACCGCCCGAGCTGTCCTACCGGCCGAGCGACCCCGCGGCGGCGGCTCTCTGGCAGAAGACGACGGTCGAGCGGTCGGCGGTCGGCATTTTCCCCTTGCGCATGGCCACGGAAGGCTTTGTCTACCAGGTGCAGGTGGGCGCCAATTCGCTGACGGCCCGCCAGGCTGCCAAGCTGCTCTTCAATGACGAGAGCCACTACCTCGACGTGGTCGCGGCCGCCGGCCTGACGGTGCCAGCCGATCCCAGCAAGTCGCCCGACTACAATCCTATGCTCACCGGCCGCATCTTCCAGATTCAGGTGCCCTTTGCTCAAGAGGGCTTTGCGTACGTGAACCGCCAGCCTGGCCCCCAGGGCGCGCTGGTGACCAAGTTGGCCAACGGCACGGTGATCGACGAGTACGACCGGCCGGCGGGCCAGGCGGGCCTGTTGCGGGTGGTCTACTACCCCAACGACTACAAGTACATGGTCGAGCGCCCCAGCAGTTGGTCGATCTTGCTCCTCGACTTCCTGCACTTCCAGGTTCTGAACCTAGCCAGCCCTGAGATTCCCAGGGAGCAGCAGGAGCTCAATGCCCGGGACTTCGAGGCCAAGATGATCTGGACCTGGTCGCGCAACCTGCCCCGGTCGCCCAGCGACACTCCAGACTCGTTGAAACTCACGGTCACCAGCAGCGACACCCTGCTCGACGTCCTGGCCCACCCGCGAACAAACGTGCCCTGGCAGGAAAGGCTGGTCTACGAGCTGTGGTTCGCCTACCCGGCGGCATTGATCGCGATTGTGCTTGGGTTCGGCACGCTGTTGCTCTTCCTGCTCGCCTGGCGGGCGCAGCGCGTTCAGAAACGGCGCCGGGTGCGCCCGCACTAGCGCCGCTCTAGAAAGCGAGGGTGGTGGGAGATGTGGCTTAGTCTGCCGCGGGCTCTCAATCTGGCGGGCGGGTTGGGCCATCTTTGGCTGCAAGTGCGCCTGGCCTGGCGCCTTCTCTTCGACGTGCGCGTGCCCGTCCTGCACAAGCTGATCGTGCCGGCCACGGTCCTCTACGTCGTCTGGCCGCTCGATTTTCTGCCCGATTTCCTGCCCTTCTTGGGGCAGGTAGACGACCTCTCGGCGGTGGTCCTGGCGACCATGCTCTTCGTGCGCCTGGCCCCCGCGCGTCTGGTGGCGGAGCACCGCGCCGACCTCGCCGGCCGGCGGCGGCCGCCCGCAGCCGAGCGTGACGGCTCCGTGATCGACGGGGATTACCGCGTGCTCGACGACGAAGGCCGCCGCTGAGGGCTGCTTCCCGGCTTTGACGGCCCCTGCCCCGGGGTCTATACTTCTCTCGGTATCCACAGAAGCTCGCCCACGGGGTTCGTTTGTCACACCGCTGAGCCGGCCGCGGCGCCGCGTTCGTTCGCGACGAGAGTTGGGGTCGTGTCTCCGAGACGCTTGATGATGCCGCGCCTGGTGCCTTTGCTTCTGGCCGTCGGGTTGCTGACGGCCTTGTTGGCCTCGCCGTCGGCCGGCGGCGCTGTCGTGGCGGTCCCGGGGACCCTCGGGGGCAGTAGCCTCGTCTATTCCTTCGCTTTCGCCAACGTCGACGGCCAGCAGCAGGACATTCGCGTTCTCCTACACCTGCCGCCCCAGCCGGATGCCCGACTACCGCAGCGGCGAGCCGTTCAGCCTGGCGGGGCTGCGCCAGGTGCCTTTCTGGATCGGTGTGGGCGCGAACGACCACGAGTCTCAGGACGTGCCCCGCAACTGGGATCAGTACATCGGGGACTGTCGCGTCGATCGGGCCACCGCCTTCGTGGGGGCGCTGCAGAGCCTGGGCGTGTCCGTGCGACTCCAGCAGTTCGCGAACACCAGCCACGTCGAGACGGACGAGATGCGTGCCGCCGCTCTGGAATTCCTGCGCTCCCTGCCGGCCGCCAGTCCGCGGCCCGCGGCTGAGCCCTCTCTTGCCCCCTCGGCTTGACAGCCCGCGCGGCGGCGTGCTACATTTGGCCGGAACTGATTAGTACGCAGGGGCGGGGCAACACCCGCCCCTGCTTGTTGCCGGAGCCGAGATGCCCACCGTCGACGCAAACCCTGTCACGCGCTTGGCCGAAGCCTTTCAGCGCCACGGCAAGCAGCTATACCTGGTCGGCGGCTCCGTGCGCGACGACCTCCTCGGTCGCCCGGGCAAGGACCTCGACCTGACCACCGATGCCCGGCCCGAGGAAGTCAAGCGGCTGGCGATGGCGGCGAAACCCAGCGGCCTTTACACCGTGGGCGAGCGCTTCGGCACTATTGGCCTGGTTTTCGGCGACCTGCACGTGGAGATCACGACCTTCCGCGCCGAGCAGTATCCACCCCACTCGCGCAAGCCGGTGGTCTCTTTCGGCACGTCGCTGGCCGACGACCTGTCGCGTCGGGACTTCACCATCAACGCTCTGGCGCGCGACGTCCTCAGCGGCCGGCTTTTTGATCCCTACGGCGGGCTGCGCGACCTGCGCGACAAGGTGGTCCGCGCCGTCGGCGTGCCGGCGGAGCGCTTTGCCGAAGACCCCCTGCGCCTGTTGCGAGCGGTGCGCTTCGCCGTGCAGCTGGGCTTCGACATCGACCCGGAAACGGCCGCGGGTATCGCCGAGACGGCGTCGACCCTGGCCAAGATCAGCCGCGAGCGCGTGGCGGAAGAGATGAACCGCATCCTCCTTTCGCCCGAGCCCACGCGCGGCGTGCGCCTGCTCTGGGAGCTGGGGCTGCTGCCCTTCGTCATCCCCGAGATGATGGAAATGGTGCAGATGGACCAGGGGCGCTACCGCCACAAGGACGTGTTCGAGCACACCCTGCTCGTCCTCGAGCGGGTGGCGCCCGACCTGCCCCTGCGCTGGGCCGCCCTGCTGCACGACATCGCCAAGCCGCGCACCTTCTCCTACGAGGGGGGCGAGGTGCGTTTCTGGGGCCACGAGCACCTGGGCGAACAGATAGCCCGCTCCATCACCCAGCGCTTGCGCTTGGACGGGCGCACCGTCGAGGCCGTGGCCAGGCTGGTGCGCATGCACCTGCGGGCCAATCAGTTTGACGAAACCTGGACCGACGGCGCCGTGCGGCGCCTGGTGCGCGAAGCCGGCGAAGACCTCTGGCGCCTGTTCGACCTCTCGCGGGCCGACGTCACCAGCCATCGGCCCTTGCGCGTGGAACTGGCCCTGGCGCGGGTGGCGGCGCTGGAGCAGCGCTGCCGGGAACTGGCCCAACAGGAAGCCATCGAGTCTCTGCACAGCCCGCTTGACGGCAACGATCTGATGGCGCTCTTCGGCCGTGGCCCCGGGCCCTGGATCGGCCGGGTGAAGGACTACCTGTTCGACTTGGTCCTGGAGGGCGACCTGGATCAAGAGGACAGGACCCGGGCCGAGGAACTGGCCCGCGCCTTCTTGTCCGCGGAGGGGCTGTAAGGCAACGCCACATCTCCTACGCTCTCGGTAGAGGCGCATCCCTTCCTATTGCCCGGTTGGCCACGCGGGATTCTGCCCGCCCCGGCAGGGCGTCGCCAGTCCAGGCGCCTCCAAGTTCTGGCGTCTGTCCTGCCGCGATAGGTTATAATCAGCTGGGCAAAACAAGACGGCAAGGTGAGTTCTGGCCTAGATGGCGGGTGACATTAATACTCAAGAGAACGGCATAGGGGAAGACCGCCGCGGGCTCTCGCCCGGCAACGACGCGGAGAGGGCACTGGCGTCGGCGCGCGGGCTGATCGTGCTCGTGGCGGCGGCGGCCCTGGTCCTGGCGTTGGTGGCGGTCGACCGCGCCCACCTGTACTTCGTCCTGCCCACTTCGCCCTACCTCGTGGTGCACACGCTGACTGAGGTCGTGTCCATCGTCGTCGGCTTCTCGATCTTCGCCGTACACTGGCACGGCGCGGTGGCCGGGCGCCTGCGGCAGCGCCAGGCGCTGTTCCTGGGGGCCATCTTCCTGGGCGTGGCGCTCGTGGACACTCTCCATATCATGGCTTTCCCCGGCATGCCGGGCGTCTTCGGCCCCTCCTCCACCGATCGTGGCATCTACTTCTGGCTCGCCGGTCGGCTCTGGGCTTCGCTGGGGTTGCTCGCCGCCGGCTTCATCCCGGGGCAGAGCCGCAGCCCGCTGCTGCGGCGGGGGCCGCTGCTGGCCGCCACGCTGGGCGCCCTGGCGCTGCTGCTGCTGGGGGACTTTCTGATGCCGCCTTCGGCGCAGTACTTCTACGTGGAGGGCGTGGGGCTTACGCCTTTCAAAGTGGCTCTGGAGTACCTGGTCATCGCCGTCAGTTTGGCCGGGGCGATCGTCTACTGGCGCCGCTACCGGCAGACTCTGTCGCGGCCCAACGCGATGCTGGCGGCGGCGCTGGCGCTGACGATTCTCGGTGAGCTTTCTTTTACGCTTTACTCGCAGGCTTACGACACCTTCAATCTGCTGGGCCACGTCTACAAGGCGGTTGCCTACTACCTGGTCTTCGATGCGCTCTTCGTCAGTGCTCTCATCCGCCCCTACCTGGAGCTGGACGCTACGTCGCAGTACCTTGCCGCCAGCAATCGAGAGCTCAGCCGGCTGCGCGACCACATTCAGGGCGAACTGGCGCAGACCATCACCCGCTTGGAGGAGCGAACCACGGCTGAGCGGCGGGCGCGCGAGAGCGCCGAAACGCTGGCCAAGCTGGCGCGTGACATCGCGGCGCAGGTGGAAGTGCGGCAGTTGCTGGGGACGTTGGTGGCTGAGCTGCGAGCCATCTTCGGCGCCGACCTGGCCGCCGTGGTCACAATCGATCGGCCGAGCGGCGTCACCAAGTGGCACGCGGTCGATGGCGCGCGCGGCGACCTCTTCAGTAGGGTCGCTTTCGCTTCCGGCAGCGGCATCGCCGGGCTGGCCATAGAGGCTGGTGCGCCTCTCGTCCTGGAGCGGCTGGGCAATGATCCCCCCCATGCCCTGGAGCAGTTCCCGGTGCTGGCGGCGGAGGGGGTGCATTCGGTGCTCGCCGTGCCCATGCGCACCGGCGAGGGGGTCTCCGGCGCCCTTCTGGTGGCCCACCGGCGCGACCACCATTTCTCGGTGGAGGAGAAGGCCCTGGCCGGCGGCATCGCCGACCAGGCGGCGGTGGTCCTGGAGAACGCCCGCCTGTACGATGCCGTCAACCGCCAGGCGGCGGAGTTGGACGCGGTCATCGGTTCCATCGCCGACGGCGTGATCGTTTATCATCCCGACGGCGCGATCCTGCGCCTCAACGCGGCCGCCCGCCGCATCCTCGGCTATCGGGACGCCGACCTGCGATTGTCGATGGCTGAGCGCGTCGCCGGCATTAGCCTGACCGACCCGCAGGGGCGGCAGCTGTCGCCTGCCGAGACCCCACCCGGCAAGGCGCTGGCGCGGGGCGAGACGACCGTGGGCCAGGAGGTAGCGCTGCAGGGCAGTGACGGTAGCCTCTACAGGCTGTCCGTCAGCGCCGCGCCGGTGCGCGACCCTGAAGGCCAGTTGTTGGGCGTCGTCGCCACATTGCACGACATAACTCGCATGGTGGAATTGGAGGCCAAGCGCGAGGAGTTCGTGAGCCTGGTGGCGCACGATATCCGCCAGCCGCTGGCCGTCATTCAGGGGCAGGGGCAAATGCTCCAAATGGCGCTCAGGGTGGGGAAGACGGAGCGAGCCCAGAGCAGCGCCGAAGCCATCGTCGTCAGCGCCAAGCGGATGGGCGCCATGATCCGCGACCTGGTGGACTCGGCGCGTCTGGAGATGGGTCAGCTGGAGCTGGTGCGCGAGCCGCTCGACCTGCACTCCTTCGTGGCCGAGCTGCTGGCGCGGCTGGCGGGCACGCCGGGCGGGCAGCGGCTGCGCCTGGCGGAGTCGGATGGCCTGGCGCCCGTTTGGGCCGACCCGGACCGCCTGGAGCGCATTCTGGGCAACCTCGTCTCCAACGCCGTGAAATACTCACCGCCGGAGAGCGAAGTGGTTGTCTCCCTGGCGGAGCGAGAGGGAATGGCCCAGGTGGCGGTGAGCGATCGCGGGCAGGGCATTAGCCCGGAGGACCTGTCGCACGTCTTCGAGCGGCTCTTCCGGGCCAGCGACGAGCATCGCCGAGAGAGCCTCGGGCTGGGTCTGTACATCACCAGAATGCTGGTGGAGGCGCACGGCGGGCGCATCTGGGTGGAGAGCCGGGTGGGCGAGGGCAGCACCTTCTACCTGACCTTGCCGCTGGCGCCATCGAGGTAGCACCGGGCGACGAACCGGGTCGCCTTGACTGCCCCGCGCGGCTTCGCCTATAATCCTTAGCCGCGGGGAAATGCTGGAATTGGCAGACAGGCATGACTTAGGATCATGTGCCGCAAGGCGTGGGGGTTCAAGTCCCCCTTTCCCCACCCATCAGGCCTTACCCTGCCCGGCGTTCCCTTGATATGTCGCTCTTAGCCAGCGCCCCTTCTCTGACCGTCATTCCTGGAGCGCGAGGACCAAGGCAAACGTTTGATCAGCAAACAGTGGGCGCCGCCCGCAAACGGCGGGAGCACAAAGCCCGCCGGCGATTGAGTAGTATGAAAGACCCAGTACAGCGCGCAAGTAGCCAGGACGAGGTCACCGGCCTCCGCGACCCGGTGTTAGCGGAACTGGTGAGCCGTCTGGTTGAGGTCTACAGACCATAGCGCATCTACCTCTTTGGCTCGCGGGCGCGCGAGGATTCCCACGAGGACAGCGACTACGATCTTCTCGTCGTAGTGGGCGACGACGCCCCGGCCGAACGTCGGCGCAGTGGCTTGGCCTACCGGGCGCTGCGCGGCACGGGCACGGCCGCCGACGTGCTCGTGTGGACTAGGCGGGCCTTCGACGAGCGGCTACACCTGCGTGCCTCCCTTCCCTCCACCATCGTGCAAGAGGGCCGACTGCTCTATGCCGCCTGACGACGTATTGCTTAGAGATACGAGGGAGTGGCTAGGGCGCTCGCAGTCGGACCTGCGAGCCGCGCAAATCGACCTCGCGGCTGCCCCGCCTCTCGTCGAGGACGCCCTGTTCCACTGCCAGCAGGCGGTTGAGAA
>JAMCYS010000029.1 GCA_023473795.1 Chloroflexota bacterium
GCGCCTGGCCATCAAGCAGGGCGCCGGCAAGTACGACGTCGATTTCTCGGCGCCCAACCCTGAGATCCTCAGTCTGCTCACCCTGGCGACGGGCGCCGGGGCGCTCGAGCTGCGCCACCTGGGCAACGCCAACCTCGGCGAGATGAGCTTGGAGGGCGGCGCCGTGGCCTACAAGTTGGACTTCGGCGGCCAGCTGCGCCGCGATGCCCTGGTTCGGATCAACACGGCCCTCTCCGCCGTGGAGCTGCGCCTGCCTCGCACGACCGCCGCCAAGATCAATTGCGAGGCCGTGGTCGGCGGGCTGGACATCGGCGAGGGCTTCATGAGGAAAGCAGACGCCTTCTACAACGAAGCGTCCCTGACGGGCAACGGCCCCACCCTCACGGTCCGCGCCAACGTCACCTTCGGCTCGTTCGTGCTCCGCCAGCACTAGGCTGGGGCCTTTCGCGCAATAGACAAGAGCAGAGAAGCGCCAGGCGGCGCCTCTCTGCTCTCAATCTACGGTTGGGGCCGCCGTCGCCATTCTCTCCGGCCCGGCGAGTTGCCGGTCTACCCGCCGGCCAGGCCCCGCCCCCAGGCCAAACGCGCAACGAAAGCCCCCGCGACCACGAGCAGCAGGCCCACGATCACGTTGTTCCACAGCAGCGGCGAGTTGGCGAAGCCCAACACGAAGGGGGCGATGATCTCCCAGACCCCCAACGCCGCCACTCCCCAACCGACAGCCTCTCGTTGAGTACCGCCAAAGACAGCGTACGCGCCTACCAGGAGGGCGATGATGCCGACGACGAGGTTGTTCCACACCGCCGGCAAAGCGTTGGCGTAGCCCAGCACGAAGGGCGAGACGATCAGCCAGATGGCGATGATTATGACGAGCCCCATGGCGCGGCTGAGTCCGCTCATTACCCTTGCCATTTGTCACCTCCCGGACCGGCGGGAACTGGGATCGCTTGGCTTCCGGCCCCCGGCGGCCCCCACCACCTTAGGCAGTGCAGTGATCGTGCCAGCCGGGTCCAGCGGCCTGGAGGTTGAGCCGCCCGCCAGCCCCTCGTCCCAGGTCAGGACCGGTTCGGCGCTCTTCTGCGCCGCCGGAAGACGAACGCCGCTGCCGTGCCGGTAAGGCCCACCAGCCCCAGGCCGAGCACCGTCGGGTCTACCGGCGGGCGGTTGTAGTAGGCTTGACCCTGGGCATCGTAGCGCTCGTGCACCGGCTTCACCGCAGCCAGCGCCGCCTCGGCGCTCGCCAGCAGCCGCGCGTGCGCTTCCTCTACCCGCGCATAGTCCTGCCGCGCCAGCGCCGCTTCGGCCTCACCTAAGGCCGCCAACGCCTCGTCGGTCAGGCCGGCCGCGCGTTCCAGCTCCGCCTTGGCCGCGGCGTCGATCGCCACCGGCACGCACCCCGGCCCTAGGTCGCAGCGCCGGCCGGCATCGGCGGCGGCCAGCAGCTTCCACGCCCCGGCGAAGTCGCTGCCCTCCGGCGTGCGCGGCTTGTAGTTCATTATGTCGCCGGGCGCCACCGTCAGCGACGCCGTAAGCAGCTTGATCTCCCAGGTGAGATGCTGCTGCTCCGCTGACGAAAGCAGGGGCCTGTTGGTCAGATAGGCCAGCAAGTCCATCATGAAGGACCCGTTGTCCGCCAGATCGAGCGCACCCAGGCTGGGTTGACCGAGCGCAGGGTGGGCGCCAAAGAACTGGCCGTTTCCCAGAAAACCGACCTTGCCCCCTCCGAAGGAAGCGATGGCGCCGACGCTGCGCTCGTCCAGTCTCAGAATTGGCTGTCCCCCTTCGACCGACCAGGACCATCCCTCTGGCAGGGCCACGTTGTACTCGCGCCCCGCCAGCTGCCCCCGCGCCTCGACCGCCGGGCCGATCTTGCCGGAGGCGAAGGTGAACTCGAGGCCCAGCCGGTCGAGCAGCGCCGGCAGGTTCGTCTTGTCGAAACCCCCGATTGGCTGGGCGATGACCAGAAGGCCGCCACCCTCCCTCACCCAGGCCGCCACGGTGTCAATCTCCGCCGGGGTCAAGTCGTTGCTTATCTCCTGTTGCCCGCCTCCCGGCGTGCCCACGGTGGCTCCGGACCAACCGGGCAGCACCAGCAGGTCCGCCCCCGCCAGCGTCTCGGGTGCGATCTCGGTGGGCGATTTCAGAGCCTTCTGCCAGGTCTTCTCCCAATCGGGGCCGGCTCCTCTTTGCGGACCACGCGTGAATTGGCGCAGTTCGAACAGATCCTCCAGTACCGTCGCCAGCAGCACCTCGCGGCGCAGGAGCCCGGGTCCGATCCCCGCCTCCCCAACCAGCACCACCGCCTGCCGCGAACGGTAGGGCGTCTCGGCCAGCGCCGCCCCGGCCGCGCTCAGCCCCAGCAGGCAAACCGCCAGCCACATTAGTAGAGCTCTCGCCTGCCACCGCCAACTTGCTTTCATCACCGCTACTCTGCCTCCCGAGCGACTGTCCATCAAGACAAACGGCCCATCTAACGGCAGGTTACATGGCAACAGTACCGCTGGCGGCCGTGCTGCTATCCTCTTCCAGCCACGCCGCCGACCCCGGGCAATCGCGCTTGCTTGCCCGAGGCGCCAATTGTGCCCAGATAGTCGCCGGGTTGGGCAGACAAGACTTGACAGAGGTAAGTGTTGGCGGTAGTATCTGTGTGTAGCCGCTTGCAGGCGGCTCTGGCTAACAACTGAATACTATGAAGCCGAATTCCTCCTTGGGGAGGAAGCGGGGGACCCAATCGGTGGGGTGAATCCTCGGCCTAGGCCGGGGTAGGGCAGCTCTTTCGGCCCGAACCCGTCAGCTAACCTCGTAGGCGATCGAAAGAGGCGTGGCCGGTGGTGATCGAGACCCGGGGCAAACGCCTCGGGTCTCTCTTTGTCTTTGGCAACCACCAGGCAGGTCACGGGCCCCGCCGGCACCGGTGCCGGCGGGCATCCCGGTGGCGTCGTCGCCACGGGCCAGCGCTGTCCCCGCGCCAATACCAATCGGCGGACGCCGGGACCATGTCTCCGCGCCAATGCCAATCGGCGGGCGCGGGCACAGCGCCCTCTCGACCGAGCCGAGTGGCTGGATTAGTAGCCGGACGGCGCCGTCCGCCTACTAATCCGAACTTTACCCAGAGACAGAGGCGGACCTTGCCGTGCGTCAAATGGGAGGACAACGATGGCCCTAGTTCATTCCGTGGCGCCAAGCGTCACCGCCGATGCTTGGCCAGTGTCGCTGCCGGCAGCGGAACAGCTCCATCGCTCGCTCGCCGCTCTCGGTATCGACGACCTCGCCAAGTACCGGCTGGCCTGCCTGTTCGTCGAGCAGCCCTTTCTGGCCCGTGACGCTCTGGCGTGCTCAGAAGCGCTCGGGTTCCACTCGCCGGAGGGCACGGAACGCCTGCTGGGGGACCTGGCTGCTCGCGGCCTGCTCGACGTCGTCGGCACCAGGCGCGATGTCGATTCCTACCGTTTGGCGGTTAGGCGCACTATCGGCCTACGCCTGGCCTGGCTGCTGCGTCTCAGCCAGGTTCCGGCTTACCGGACGGCACTGCTGCGGGCGCTAGCGGCGCGTTCCCTGTGCCGGGCGGCACGCCAGCGGGGAAGTGGACGAAATCAGGATCTGTCCGCCGCTGCGGATTGGCCAGTCGGCCAGCTCGCGCCGGAGGGCTCCGAACGCGCCCTTGCCCTATGAGCGGGATTCTGAGATAGCATCACCTCTGGCTCCCGCCCTTTGCCCACGCCTCGCTCAGCCGGCTCGCGACGGCCTCTCTTCTTCACCGTCCTGGACCGCTCGCGGACTATCTCTTCCAAGGCGGCGGAGTCTTCGCCTGGGCTAGTGTCTGCGGCCACACCACCCGGTGCGTCACCGGCGAGGACAGCACCAGCGATGTCGTCGGCTGGCCGTAGGGCACCAGCCTCGCCAGGAACTCCTCCAGGTGCTGCACCGAAGAGACTACTATCTTGTTGTTGTGTCTGAATCCCGCTTGCTCTCTGTCTTTGCTGCGCCGCCAGCGTCGCGCGGTGCAAGTGAGCGTGGTCGAGGGGGGGCCGCGAAGTGGACCGCTTCGAGGCCGCCTCTCGCCAGGTTCCGCGCGCCGCTTTGCGGCCCATCTTCGCCCACCTGCCGGACGATGCTACCGTCAGGTTCCAGGCGGTGGAGGAGGAGTGGTTGCCTCTCGGCCTCGACCACGCCCGCCAGCAGGCCGAGCTGAACGGTCTGGAGGACGCGCTCACTTTTCTCGCCGCCTCAGGCGGCGCTCTACTGTCCGCCCTCTGCGACCACTGCTGCCAGCGTTGTCCCCGCGCCCTAGACAATCCGATGACGCGGGGACAACGCTGGCAGCAGTGGTCGCTTCGTATTTCCCCTCCCCATGCCCGGCGCCCTATGGTAAACTGGCCCCACGGCGACGACGCGGCGGCTGCTGCGGCGAGGGAGATCAAGCCTGCTCCCTCGGCTTGAGCCGCCAGCTGGTTAGGGTGCCGTCGGAGGACCAATCTTGACCTCGCCTCAGGAGCGCGCTCGCCAATACATCTTGGAGACGACCATACCGGGCCTGCTTGTCCTCGAGCGGCCCACCCACCGCGACCAGCGCGGTTTCTTCCGCGAGGTGTTCCACGTGGACGAACTGGAAGCGGCCACCGGCGCCACGTTCCCTATCGCCCAGTGGAACCATTCTCTCTCCCTGCCGGGAGTCATCCGGGCCCTGCACGCCGAGGGCTGGAATAAACTCGTCTACCCCGTCAGCGGTACGATGTTCGCCGCGATCGCCGACATTCGACCCGACTCGCCCACCTTTGCCGGGGTCGCTACCTTCACTTTCGACGACGACTGCCGTCGCGCCCTTTTCATCCCCAAGGGCCTCGCTAACTCGATCTGCGTCCTCGGCGACCAGCCTGTGAACTACCTTTACCTGGTCGACGCTTACTACGATGGCAAGGACACGACCGCCGTGGCCTGGGACGACCCGGACCTGGCCGTGCCCTGGCCGATCCAGAACCCCATCATCTCGGAGCGTGACCGCCACAACCCCCGCCTGCGCGATCTGGTGCCCCAGCGCTTTCGTTAGCGGCGGCCAGCCGGCCTGAAATCGGGCCAGCCATGCGCAATGATGTGACATAACGTGAAGCTTACTATGAGAACTGACAATGCTGAGCGATCATGGGAGCGACCGGCTTTGTGGTGCAGCCGCCCGACGAGAGTGCGGGCAAACCCAATGTGGAGTGCGGCGGCTTGCCGCCGCTTTGCAGAGCGCGGGCAAGCCCCCCTGTCGGAGGACAATTGCCTGCGCCCTCCGAGGCGCGGTCGCAGAGAAGGAGGGGCACAATGGGAGAGAACCCGCGGGCAGGGGAGTTCTTTTGCGCTCCCGACCCGGACGGCCTGCGCGACTTCCTGCGCCGTAAGCCGCGCGACCTGATTGCCAAGGTGACGAGCGCCCGCGAGGCCATCGCCCGCTTCGTGCACGACGGGGATTACCTGGCCACCGGCGGCTTCGGCACCAACCGCATTCCGGTGGCTCTGCTGCACGAGGTAGTGCGCCAACGCCGTCGCCATCTCGGCTTCGCCGGCCACACCGCCACCCACGACTGCCAGATCCTCGTGGCCGGCGACTGCCTCGACCGCTGCGACGTCGCCTACGTCGTCGGCCTGGAGGCTCGCGGCCTCTCGCTCACCGCCCGCCGCGCTTTCGAGAGCGGGCGCGTCCAGGCCAGGGAGTGGTCCAACGGCGCCCTGGCCTGGCGCTACAAGGCCGCGGCCATGGGCCTGCCGTTCCTCCCGGCCCGGGTGATGCTCGGCACCGACACCTTCGCCTTTAGCGGCTGCTGGGAGATCACCTGCCCTTACACCGGAATGAAGCTCGCCGCGCTGCCGGCCCTCTCGCCGGACGTGGCGCTCATCCACGTTCAGCGCGCCGACGAGTACGGCAACGCCCAGATCGACGGCATTACCGTGGCCGACCTCGACCTGGCGCGCGCCGCCAAACACGTGGTCATTTCCACCGAGAGACTGATCCCTAACGAGCTGATCAGGCGCGAGCCCCAGCGCACGGCCATTCCCTACTTCTGCGTCGACGCCGTGGTCGAGGTGCGTTACGGAGGTTACCCGGGCAACGTGGCCTACGAGTACTTCTCCGACGAGGAGCACCTGCGCGAGTGGTTGGCGGTGGAGCAGGACCCCGACGCTTTTCGGGCCTTCCTCGACCGGCACA
Source organism: Chloroflexota bacterium (assembly GCA_023473795.1). Lineage (GTDB taxonomy): Bacteria > Chloroflexota > UBA6077 > FW602-bin22 > JAMCYS01 > JAMCYS01. The sequence goes on from JAMCYS010000029.1 coordinate 6,188, forward strand.
TCTTCGGCGTGCCCGACTTCCAGGCCTATCTGGCGCTGCGCGGCGGCGAGACGCGCCTCGCCCAGCTGCGGGCCGAGGAGATGTTGGACGGCCCGCGGGAGGGAGCCTAGATGGACGGCTACAGCCAGACGGAGCTGATGATTTGCGCGGCGGCGCGCGAGCTGGAGGACGGCCGCACGGTCGTCGTCGGCACCGGCGCCCCTTGCGCGGCGGCGATGCTTGCCCAGCGCCTCTGGGCGCCCAACTTGATCGTAATGTTCGAGGCCGGCGGTCTCGGCCCGCTGTTGCCCACCATGCCCATCTCCGTGGGCGACTCGCGCACATTCCACAGGGCCATAATGGCGGCTTCCATGACCGAGATAATGGAGCTTTGCCAGCGGGGCGGGGCCGACTACACCTTCCTGGGCGCCGGGCAGATCGACGCCTACGGCAACATCAACTCGACCCTCATTGGCGCCGACTACAGCCGGCCCCGAGTGCGCTTCCCGGGCGCCGGGGGGGCCAACGATTTGGGTTCGCTCTGCTGGCGCACGCTGGTCATGACCCTGCACGACAAGCGCCGCTTCGTCGAGAAGCTCGACTTCCTCACCACGCCCGGCTTCCTCACCGGCAAGGGAGCCCGGGAGGCCGCGGGCTTGCCACCCGGCACCGGACCCTACAGGGTCATCACCGACCTCTGCGTGCTGGGCTACGACCCCCGGACCTGCCGGATGAGGGTGGAGAGCCTGCACACTAGGGTCACCGTGGCCAGAGTGCAGGAGAACACGGGCTTTGCCCTCTCCTTCCTGGAGCCCCTGGCCGAGACCCCGCCCCCCAGCGCCGAGGAATTGCGCGTCCTGCGCCAAGAGGTCGATCCCTACCGCTACGTCATCGGGCGCACCTGACGCTCCTGGATAAGCCCAAGCCTGACCGGCGGGGACGAAGACTGGCGTTGGGCACGCAGCCAGCGCCGTGCCGGCGACTCCACCCACCGATAGCATACCAGAGAAGTACCCACTGTAATGACGAGTAGGGACAGAGACGGCACCTGGCCAAGCGCACAGCCTGTCGGAGCGGTGTTTGTCCACCACGGTGCGCCGCCGGCTGATGGGTTAGCCCCAAACAGAAAAGTTGCCAGGCATACCGGCAGGTAGTGCAGGATGTAGAGAGAATAGCTGGCCTCGCCCAGGAAGAGTAAGGGCCGAGTCTGTAGTAGTGCGCCGAGGCAGGTGCGGCCGCTGGCGACCGCAACAATCAAGCCCAGAAACGCTGGCGCGACGCAAATGTTGAGGGCGGCAGAACCCTCTGGCAGGGCCAAGACGCTCGCCAGAATGGCGATCAGGCTGACGCCAAGTACCACCTCACGGCTCCGACGCGACGTCTTTAGTTGGTCGATGAACCGCTGACGTTTCAGCTCGTCCGGGCGCAAGTAGGCCAGCGCCGCAATGCAGCCAAGTAGAAACACCCATAGTTGGAACGGGGGACTCCAGAAGACTAGACGGGCATCGACCCAGACAGTGGCCAGCACTACTACCCCTCCTAGCCAGTAGACCCCGGTAGCGAGCCTCAGCGGTGGTTGGCGTCGCCCGAGCGGGACCAGTAGCCCACGTATTAGCACGG
>JAMCYS010000019.1 GCA_023473795.1 Chloroflexota bacterium
GGCAGGTCGCCTGCTACCAGGGCAGCCAGGGGTCGCGCGAGTCCTGCCAGTCCAGCAGCACCGCCAGTTCGGCGACCTTTGCCACCACCCGGGCCTTGCCGGAGGGGGAGCAGCTGACGGTGGTGGTGGGCTTTGCCAAGGGGCTGGTGCCGGAGCCAAAGCCGCGGCTGGAGAACCAGCCGCGCGACTTCCCCGAGTTCTTCACGGCGACTCCCTTCACCCTGGGCGGGGGGCTGTTCGTGTTCGTCGTGACGGTGGGGGCGGTCGTTTGGGCCTGGTGGCGCTGGGGCAGGGACCGTCACTACAGGACCCTCTACTACCTCACCGACAATCCGAGCGAAGAGACGCGGCCATTGCGAGAGAGCGATCCAATCGTGATCGAGTACAGCCCGCCGGACGACCTGCGCCCGGGCGAGGTGGGCCTGATTCTGGACGAGAGCGCCGACAATCTCGACGCGACGGCCACCGCCATCGATCTGGCCGTGCGGGGCTACCTGCGCATTGCCGAGGTGCAGAGCGATAGTCTCTTGGGTCACCTATTCAGCAAGCGGGACTGGGAACTGACCCGCACCGAGAAGGACGACGCCGGCCTGCTGGCGTACGAACGGACGGTGCTGGCCGGGCTCTTCTCCCGCGGATCGCCGGTCAGGCTTTCGGAGCTCAAGAACAAGTTCTACACCTACCTGAACGACGCCAAAGGCCAGCTCTACGAGGATGGGATGAAGCGCCACTGGTTCGTCGTGCGGCCGGATAGGGCGCGTATCCTGTGGGTCGCCGTCGGAGCCGTCGTGGTGGTGCTCGGAGTGGGCGCCGTGGCGCTGCTGGGCCTGTTCTTCGGGGCCGGGCTGGTCGCCCTGCCGCTGATCCCGGCCGGGCTATTGCTGCTGGTCTTCTCGCCCTCGATGCCCAAGCGCACGGCCGGGGGCAGCGAGGCCCTGCGGCGCACCCTCGGCTTCCGCCAGTACGTCGCCACGGCCGAGACCGACCGCCAGCGTTTCAACGAGGCGAGCAACCTGTTCTCGGAGTATCTGCCATACGCCATAGTCTTCCGCTGCGTGGACAAGTGGGCGAGCGCATTCCGCGACGTGGACACAGTGGCGGCGACGCGGGGCTGGTACGCGGGCAGCGGCACCTTCGCGGCCATGCAGTTCTCGCGCGACATGCAGGACTTCTCCACGACGGTCTCCAGGACGGTCGCCAGCACGCCCGGCAGCTCGGGCAGCAGCGGCTTTGGCGGTGGCGGCTTCTCCGGCGGGGGCGGGGGCGGCGGCGGGGGCGGCAGCTGGTAGAGGCCGCCGACAGGCCGCCAGCCTCGTCACTCTCGGCCTAAGATGGGTGATGCATATTGTCTCCTGGCGTGGTGTCTGGTTTGATGGCGAAGTTGCGGCGCCTGTTTCCCATTCCGATAGGGTTGGCGGCAATCCTTGCTGCTTACCTATTGGCGGCCAGCCTGTTCAACCTCATGCATCCCCTCTGGGAGGCGCCCGATGAGGCTAACCACTACGCCTTCGTGCGCAGCCTCGCCGACCGCCGCGCGCTGCCCGAGGTGGTGCCTTTCTGGGCCGACCGCTTGGGCGGCGAGACCGAGGCCCATCAGCCGCCCCTATACTATGCCATAGAGGCCCTGCTTGTCGGCTGGGTCGACGACGGCACGCACGCGGACTGGCACCGCAATCCCTTCGTTACCTGGCCGGACCATCCGGCGCGCCTGGCCATCGCCCTGCACCGCCAGGAGGAAGCATTCCCCTATCGCGGCTACGTGCTTGGGGTACACCTGGCACGGCTGGTGTCGTCGCTGCTGGGCGCCGCGACTGTGCTCGTCACCTACCTCCTCGCCAGGCGGCTGACCGGACGACAGAACACCGCGCTGCTGGCGGCGGCGCTGGCCGCGTTTACGCCCGGCTTCACGTTCATTAGCGCTACGGTCAACAACGACAACGGGGTCACGCTGACCTGGGCGCTGGTGCTCTGGCGGGAGCGGTGGCGCGCCGGCCGGGTGCTGCGGGCGGCAGCGCCTCTGCCGCTGGCAAGCCTGGCCCTGGCCGGTTGGTGGCCGCTCGTGATGCGGGATGAGTGGCCGCTGATCGTCGCCAACGCCGACATGAACGTGCCGGCTGGCGGCCTGGTGCCCCCACCGGGCGGCTACAATCTCGAACTCGTCGGGCGCGGTCTCGTGCTGATGTTTCGCGCCTACTGGGGGCAATTCGGCTGGGCCGACGAACTGTTGTTGCCGGAGTGGGTCTGCGCTATCGCGGGTCTCGTCTGCCTGATGGCGGCGTGGGGGTGGGTCCGGCGCTGGCGGCGCCCGGGGTGGCGTGCCGCCGACGCCGTGCCGCTGGGGCTGGTGAGCCTCTTCGCCCTAGGTCTGGCTTTTGTCGTCTTCAATCGCTACCAACTGGCGCCATACGGCCAGGTAATGCAGGGCCGCTACCTTTACCTGGCCATGCCTGTGATCGCCACCCTGCTCGCCGTCGGCCTGAACGAGGTCACCGGCCGGCGGCTGCTCGTCACCGCGCTGCCCGTCGCTATCCTGGCGGCGATCACCTTCGCCGTGCCGTTCACGCTCAGCCGCGACTCGTTCGTGCCGCCCTATCCAGTCTGGGGCACGTTCGATGAATCCCGCGTCGCCAGGCGGGTGGGCCTGCCATACGCCAACGGCGCGACCTACCTGGGACTTACCGCCGAGAACGCGGATTTGCGGCCGGGAGAGGCATTCGCCTTTACGTCCTACTGGCGGGCCGATGCCGACCTGACAAGCGACATGCTTGCGGCGTTCCGCTTGGTAGACCCAATGGGCGAGGCGAACGTGAGCGACCATCGACGGCCGCGGGAACAGACCTTGCCACCGCGCCTGTGGCAGCGGGGCGAGGTGGTGCCGGACCCGCGTCGGCTGACTCTGCCGGCAAACGCGCTGCCTGGCGCCTACCGCCTGCAGATGCGCCTATTGGGTGAGACGGGTATCGTAGACGTCCCTTTGCGGGCGGGGGACGGCGCGCGGACGGGCTGGTTCGATGTCGCCGACCTGCGGGTGCGGCCCTTGGGCCAGGGCAAGCCGGGCGTCACGCTGCCGGCAGAGGCCGTGTTCGGCGGAGAGCTCGCCCTGGCGGGCTACGACCTGGAGCGGGACACCACTGGCGCGGAGGGCACATTGGCCGTGACGCTCTACTGGCGGGCGGTGGCGGTGCCGCGAGCCGACTACCATGTCTCCTTGCAAGTACAGGACGCGGACGGCAGGCTCTGGGCCCAGCACGATGGCCCGCCCTACGGCGGGGGGTACCCCACGCGCCTCTGGCAGGCCGGCGAGCTGGTGCCCGACCGTCACGTCGTGTCCCTCCCCGAGGGCAGCGGCACCCTCGGCAAAGTGATGGTCGTCGTCTATCGCCCAGGAGACGGTCAACGACTCGAGGTTGCGGGCGCCAGCGCCTTCGAACTGCTGCGCCTGGCCGAGTCCCGCTAAGTAGTCCGGCGCGACGATGCTAATAGGTGCCTGGCTATCACGACGGTCACACAGGGCGTTGCACGCGGGGACGCCGTCCCGGTCTTTGCCGGCCAGCTGTGCAGCAAAGACAGTGCCGCGTCATTGAGAAGCCTCTACGGTTTGGGGCTAAGTCGAACTAGGCAGAGATCTAGCTTATGTCATTTTAAATGCCATCCCTCGGCGCAATTTGATTCAGGCGTCGGAGGGCGAGGGAACCGAACGTTAGGGAGGTGAATCCACTATGGATCTGACGGGCATCATCGTCCTGGTAGTAGTGCTGCTTCTCCTATTAGGGGGACTGGCCCTCTACAACGGCCTCGTGCAGGGGCGGCTGCGGGTGCGCGAGGGCTGGAGCGGCGTGCAGGTGCAACTGCAGCGGCGCGGCGACCTGGTGCCGAATCTCGTGGAGACGGTGAAGGGCTATGCCGCGCACGAGCGGGGCGTCTTCGAGAGTGTCACGCGGGCCCGCGCCCAGTTGCAGAGCGCGACGACCCCCGGCGAAGCCGGCCAGGCCAACAATGCTCTGACCCAGGCGCTGCGCTCGCTCTTCGCCGTGGCCGAGGCCTATCCCGACCTCAAGGCCAGCCAGAACTTCCAGCAGCTGCAGGCCCAGCTGGCGGAAACCGAGGACAAGATCGCCTACGCCCGCAACTACTACAACAGCCTCGTGCTGCAGTACAACAGCCGCGTCTCGACGATCCCGGGCGTTTTCGTGGCCGGGCCGCTGGGCTTCCGCGAGGCCGAGTTCTTCGCCGGCGAGGAAGGGGCGATGGAGCCGGTGCGCGTGAACTTCTCGTAGGCAAGGTCCCCGCGTCCTTAGATCGTCAATGGACGCGGGGACAAGGAACCGCAACCCTCTTCTCTCGGCGGACGAGAGAAGAGGGGCTTTTCGTGGGAACGCTCACTTGACTACCAGACTGCTCCGCGCTAATCTGGTGCAGCGTGAAAGGGATTGGGCGTAGACCTTCAGGCCACGGTCAAGCCAGGTAGAGAGCCGCTGGGGCGAGCGGACGGACCCATTGGCGGTGCTACCGGGCGCTGGGTAAGGGTGCGTCTCCCGTCCGCGGTGGGGAGCCGGCGACGGGTGGCGATCGACTGCAGTATTTGGCGCGGCCCATTCCTTCGCGGCGCCACTCTTCCCCGCAGGAGCGCCCATGCGCGCTGGGCTGGCCGCGACTTGGTTGCTGCTCTTATCGATGCTGCTGGCAGGCTGCGCGGCGGCCACCTCCCCCGCGCAGGCCCCCTTCGCGGGCGGGCAGACGCCGTCTGCCCCTCCCCCCACGAACATCCCGTCCGCGGCGCAGCCGACGGCGACGAGCAGCCGCCTAGCGGCGCTATCCGAACGGGGAGGCCGACCGGCGCCGACCGCGCTGCCGACGGCAATTCCCTCGCAGCCAGCGACGGCGCTTGCCAGGACTGGCCCGGATGCTCCCGTTCTCCTGCCCTCGACGGCGCCATCGCCGACTGCTACTCCCACCACGGCGCCAACCCCCGTCAGGCCGGCCTCCATCTCCGGCAACTGGTCCGGCTACAAGGCCCTGGGCGGCAACTTCACTGCCGTCGCCGGCACGTGGACGGTGCCGTGGGTGAAGAGCATGGGGAGCAGCAGCAGTAGTTCGACCTGGGTGGGAATCGGCGGTGCCGGCTACCCGGATCTCATCCAGGCCGGCACCCAGGGCTACTTCGACGGCGCGGGGGCGGTGCACTACGAGGCCTGGATCGAAACGCTCCCCCAGGCGATGAGCCGGGTGGCGCTCGAGGTCAAGCCGGGTGACGTGGTGACGGTCGTCGTCGCCCAGGCGGCGGGCGACCAATGGTCTATCAAGATTCAAAATCGCACGAGCGGGGAGGAATACCAGACGGCGGTGCAGTACGAGTCCTCCCTCTCCTCGGCGGAGTGGATAGTGGAGGCCCCGAGCGTCGACGGCCGCACTCTGACGCTGGTGGACTTCGGCACGGTGCGGTTCAGCGGTCTCAGCGTCGTCAAGGAGGGGAAGGCTATGACGATTGCCGAGGCGAAGGCCGAGCCGATACTGCTGGCCGCCCAGGGGAAGGTCATCGCCTCACCCACCGGCTTCACCGCGGACGGCAGCGGCTTCAGCGTTACCCGGATTCCCGTCCCCTAGACCGCGGCCGCGATTCCCTCTCCCGAAGGTGGCCTTAGACCGCGAGTCGCGCTCTCGCCTCGCCACCATCCAGACCCTAGCCCAGCCGGGCGTTGCGCTCCAGCGCTTGTCGCATCCTCTCCAGTGCGTCCAGCAGAGCCGACCTAGGACAGCCGAAGTTGAGTCGCACGAAGCCCTCGCCAGCGGCCCCGAAATCCGCGCCCTCGCCCAGGGCGACGCGCGCCTCGCGCAGGAAGAACTCCATCGCGGAGCCCTGTATCCCCGCCGCCCGGCAGTCTAGCCAGCCGAGGTAGGTCCCTTCGGGCCGGCCCATGGTCACGCCCGGCAGGCGGTCTTCTCCAACATAGCCCACGAGCAAGTCGCGATTTGCCTTCAGGTAGGCTAGCAGTTGGCCCAACCACTCGCCGCCGTGCTGATAGGCGGCAAGAGCGGCGACAATATCCAGCACGCCCGGCTTACGAGGTAGAATCCCGGCGCTGGCAGCGTTCAGCTTGGCCCGCAGCTCCGGGTTGTTGACCACGGCAACGGCCAGGTGGAAGCCGGCAATATTATAGGTCTTGCTAGGCGACAATAAGGTTACCGTGCGCGCGGCTATCTCCGGAGCCAAGGAGGCAATAGGGATGTGAGTGTGGCCTTCATAGATGAAGTCCTGGTGGATTTCGTCGGAGCAGAGCACCAGGTTGTGCCGCAAGCAGACCTCCGCCACCTGCTCCAGCTCAGCTCTGGTGAACACCCGTCCGCTGGGGTTGTGGGGGTTACACAGCAGGAACACCCTGGTACGCGCCGTCAGCGCCCGCTCTAGCTCGTTCGGGTCAACCTCGTAGCGACCCGAACGGAGCACGAGGGGAGCCGTCTCGACCGTGCGCCCGATATTCTTCTCCACCGCTAGAAACGGCGGATAGATAGGTGGCTGCACCAGCAGCCCGTCGCCGGGCTCGCTACAGGCGAGGGCAACCAGATTGAGCCCCGGTACAACCCCGGGCAAGAGGACGAGGTCCTCGTTGGCCACCTGCCAGTCATAGCGTTGGCGGAGGAGCTCTCTGACGACCTCTCGTAACAGCGGGGGCTCAATCCCGTAACCAAAAACGCCGTGCTCGACACGCCGCGCCAGGGCTTCGATGACCGGTTGGGGTGAGGCGAAGTCCAGATCGGCCACCCACAGGGGGAGGACGTCCGCTTCGTGGCGGTTCCACTTGACGCTATCGGTCCCGCGGCGTGGCAGGATCAAGTCAAAATCGTAGTTCACGGGCAACCCTTATAGACCCCGTACTCGCGCGCGGTCTGGAACATGGTGACGATGTTCTGCGGCGGGACGTTAACCTGGATGTTGTGCACTGAGCCGAAGACGTAGCCCCCGCCCGGGGCAAAGGCGTCGATCAGCCGCTTCACCTCGTCCGCCACTTCGGCCGGCGCGCCGAATTGCAGGAGCACGGGGCTGCAGCCGCCGCCCCAGAAGGTGAGGTCCTGGCCAAACTCCCGCTTCAACCGCTCCGGCTCCATGTCGGCGGCGTTCACCTGCACCGGGTTCAGCACGTCCACCCCCACCTCGATCAGGTCGGGGATGACCCAGTAGACCGAGCCGCAAGCGTGCAGCCAGATGCGGGCCTGGGTGCGCTTCTTGATCGCCTCCACCACCCGCCGGAAGCGCGGCTTGTAGAGCTCGCGGAAGACCTTGGGCGAGAAGAGGGGACCGAATTGCTGGCCCAGGTCGCCCTCCATGTGCACGAAGTCCACGTGGGGCCCGAGCTCAGCCAGGGCCATGTCCCAGAAGGCGCAGTACCACTCGGTCAGCCGCTCGGCGATGGCCTCAGCCAGTGGCTTGTTGAAGGCAAGGTCCATCATCGCCTTCTCCATGCCGCAGAGGAACTGAGGTTGGATCCAGAGCCCCAGGGTGGGGGCACTGAGGAGGACAGCGTGCTCGCCGGCGGCGTGGGCGGCCTTTACCTCCGCGGCGATGCTGGCGATGCGCTTGGGGTCGGCCGGGTCGGGCCAGGCGTACTTGTCCAGATCGGCCGGCGTCTCGGCGAAAGCCAGCGGATTCTCGACAGGGTCGTAGTAATAGCCGCCCGGAGGCCGGCGGTACTTGATGCCCCACTCGTCGTAGTAGGTATCGTCCTCGGGGTTGACGCGCAGCCGGTAATCGCCGCCGGGGCTGGGCAGGAAGTAAACCGTGTCGCGCCCCAGCAGTTCAATCAGCCTGGGGTCGGGCTCCACAGTCTGGGTCATCTGGCCGACGATGACTTCGTCTCCCCCTTCCAGGCCCAGGTGGCGCTTGAGCTCGCGGTGCGCATCCTTGTGGATGGTGGTGACGCGCCCGCCGAAGTCGAGGGGCACGCGGTCGGGTTCCCGGTGCTCAACCGCCGCCAGGACGCGCTGTCGGGAGGTCATTGGCTGCTTCAAGAAGGCACTCTCCTTGTCTAGCGCAAGGGCCGGCCGCTGAGCCGCAGGCGGCCCTGCAGAATCTCCACCGTTTCGACGTAGATGTTGCGCTGGCTGGTAACCTGGGCCAGGGCGTCGTTGGCCGAGTTTTCGACGAGCGCGGTGATGGCGCTGGGCAAGGGCAGACCGCCGGCCTTGCTGGATTGCAGCACCAGGCGCAGGCGGCCGTCGAGGGCCAGCAGCGTACCCACCGCCTCCAGGGGAACCCCTGCTGGGTCGGCGCTCACCGCGGTGAACGTGATCTTGCCCGGGGTGAGAGCCACCGCCGGATTCTTCACCGGCGGGTCGGTCTGCTGGGCGAGGAGGGAGTTGAGCTCGTTCTGGTCGATGTCGAGACTGAAGCGCGTCCCCGGCATGGTGGCCGTCTGGGCCTTCTGCGCCAGCTGCTGGGCCAGGCGCGGATCGGGAGTCGGCGTGGCGGTGGGCGTCACGGCGGGACCGGCCACGCTGGCGAGGAAAGGCGGGCGCCAGGCGCCGGAATTGAGGGAGCCGGCGACCAGCAGCAAGACGAGGAGCAATTGTAGAGTGAAGATGACCGTGGCGCAGCCGACGTAGAGCCTCCCCAGAGTCCCCAAAGGATACCTCCCGTGGCGGCCCCCGCGGTCGGGCCGCCTGCCGCCATTATAGCGGGCGGTGGGCGGGATGGGAAACGAGTACAGCCGCGGAGGCGGGGGGCATGAAGGAGAACGAGTAATCACCACCGAGACACCGAGGGCACCGAGAGCGGAGACAAGAAAAGAGACTACGGCTAATCCGCCTCTTCTTCCGGTCTCTGAGTTCTCCGTATCTCGGTAGTTATCTTGCCTTCCTCTGTCCAGGCCCTCCCCTTCTATACGGTTTGTCTCTCCGTGTCCGGTCTCGGTGCTCTCCGTGCCTCGGTGGTTATCTTCTCGTCCGCTCAGCTTCCTGTCTGATGGCTAGCTGGCTGCCCGGCGCGGGGCGGACGCGCGTCGACGCTCGAACACTTCCACGCTCACCAGGAAGCCCAGGAAGATGATCACTACTCCCAGCAGCTCGCCCAGGAAGAATAGGCCGGAAAAGCCGAAGCGGGAAAGGCCGCCGGTGAGGCTGGGAATGAAGGCGCCCAGAGCGATGAGGATGTTAGAGACGACCCGATGGCCCATGATGCCCTTGCGCCAGAAGACCCAGGCGCTGTAGACGGCGCCTGCCACCAGTGCGCCGGCACCGAAAACGTTGAAGAAAGGTGTGAGAATACGCACGTTGCTCGGCAGGGCCTGGCCGGTGACGATCTCGCCCGCCTTGGGTAGTAGGGCCGGATCGACGGGCGCCGCCAGCACCCGGTAGGCGGCGTAGAGGGAGCCCAAGACCAAGAGCGCCATTATGGCGTGGGCGTAGCGGCGGCGGACGATGAGGTAGACGGTGCCCATGCCCAGGTAGGCAGCGACGTAGAAGGCGCCGATGATGTACCACCAGCGGTAGAGCGTCAGGTTCCAGCCGAAACCGTTGCCGAGGAACTCGGTGCCGGCGCTGATGGCGTACCAAAGCAGGCCGATGGTCCACACCAGCTGGTAGGGCTTGCGCCGGTGTCGATACTGGACGAAGACGGTGGCGGCGAAGACCAGACTGACCAGAGTGGACAAGAGGGGTAAGGCGACCAACTGGTTCACGCGCGGCCTCCCATTCAGTAATGGCGCGCCCCGCGCGGGCGACACCGTGCCGGCGGCGCGAGCGATAGCTCGTTCGGACTAGCACATTAGAATCATAACATACAGCCTTGAGGCTGTCAGCCGGCATACTCAGGGGGAACGGCGGGACATAAGATAGTAAAGATACTCTATAGCTATGCGCGCGACAGACTCGGTGGTATCATTGATTATAGAAGGCGGAGCCGGTACGAGGTGGGCGCTCGCTCGGGTGTGCACACGCCAGTCCGGCGCTCGTGAGGTGTTGAGGGGTCTGGGGTGCTGACTCGTTTCTTGCTGCTGGTGGGGGCTTCGCCCCTCATTTTCGTGGCCGGCGTGTTCCTGCACAATGTCCTCAGCTGGCTGTTGCAGGTCGAGGAGCCGGTGTTCTTCCTGGTGGCCATCGTGGGAGCCCCGCTTGCCTTCGTCGTCGGCGCTGTAGGCACGACGGTCGCTCTGGTTCGCCGCCTGGCGACCCGGCCCTAGGCCCGTCCGCGGCGCGGTGCGCCTGGCCGGGAGAGTCCGAGAGCGGGAAGCGGAGATGGAGGAGATACTCAGCAAGGCGGACAAGGTAGAAGTCAATCGGGCTGGGACTGGACGCGTCTTGGCGGTGCGGCCGGCGGCCCTGCCGACTTTCGCCTTAGTGGCCGGCGCCTTTCTGCTGGCCTTCGTCGTGGACTCGTTTCTCTTTCCCCATCAACGCGACGAAATAGTCTATGCCGCGCCCGTGCTGATTGCTGCCCATCGCTGGCCGGCGCGTCCGGTCATCGTAACCGCCGCGGCATCTATCGTTCTGGCTCTGGCCTCGCACATCTGGGCCAACTCCCTGGCCCCAGATCTCCTCTTCAGCCTCTCCGCCCTAGCGGCGGTGGGCTATCTGGGCGTGCGTCTGGCGGAGCAGGCCGAGGACAACCAGCAGCGCCTGCGCAGCGCGGAGCGCACCGCCGGGACGCTGCGCACTCTCATCGATACCCTCCCTATCGGCGTCGTCGTTTCCGACATCACCGGCGAGCTGACCTTGCTGAACCCGGTCGCCCTCGCCACCTTTGGCGGCAAGATGGGTAACGCCTACGGCACCGAGGGTATCGCCCTGCGCCGTCTCGATGGCTCGCCGTTCCCTGCCGCCGAACTGCCGCTGCCGCGCGCTCTGGAACGGGGGGAAGAGACCCGAGACGTGCAGGTGGTCCTGCGCCGGGATGCCGGGGGTGGCGAGTCCATCCTCAGCATCGCGGCCGCGCCGGTGCGTAGTCCCGGCGGCAAGGTGGTGGGGGCGGTCTCCGTCTTCGCCGACATCACGGAGCGCTACCGGGTAGACCTGGCTCTACGCGAGAGCGAGAACCGTTACCGGCGCATCGTGGAAACGGCGGGCGAGGGCGTCTGGGTCCTCGACGCCGACCAGAACACGGTCTTCGTCAACCGGCGTCTGGTCGAGATGCTCGGCTACCCGGCGAACGAACTGATGGGCCAGCCGCTTCTCGCTTACGTGGCCGAGGAAGCGCGCGATGCCGCCTTCGCCCATTTGCGGCGACGGGGGCGAGGCACCCAGCAGCACGATTTCCGGTTCCGCCGCTGGGATGGCACCACGCTCTGGGCCATCGTCTCCACCACGGCCATCGTCGACCACGATGGGCGCAACGGGGGGCTGCTGGCGATGGTGGCCGACATCACCGAGCGCAAACGGGCAGAAGAGACGCGTGACGAATACCTGGGCCTCATGTCCCACGACCTGCGGCAGCCGCTCACGGTCATCTCCGGCATGGCGGAATGGCTGTACGGCGACCTCTGCCGGCGGGAATTGACGCGCGAGGCAGGCGCCGCCGAGAGCATAATGCGCAGCGGCAAGCGTATGGCCAGAATGATCAAGGACCTGGTCGAGTCGGTGCGTCTGGAATCGGGCAACCTCGAAATGCACAAAGAGCCTACCGATCTAGGACGGCTGCTGCGCGAGACGGCCGAACACTTGGGAGCAGAGCAAACGCGCATAAGCCTGCTGGTGCCGGCTGACGCCCTGCCGGTTCTGGTGGACCCAGCGCGGCTGGAGCGAGCGGTGGTGAATCTACTCTCCAATGCCCTCAAGTACTCGCCGCCAGAGCGGCCGGTCCAGGTGTCGCTGGCGGTGCGGTCCGGCGAGGTTGTAGTAGCCGTAAGAGACGAGGGCGTGGGCATCCCTTCGGCCGAGCAGCCTCACCTCTTTGAGCGTTTCTACCGGGCGAGCACCTGCCAGAAGTCGGAGGGCCTGGGGCTGGGTCTGTACATTGCGCGTCTGATCGTGGAGGCGCATGGCGGCCGGGTGTGGGTGGAGAGCGAACAGGGCCGAGGCAGCACGTTTTTCATTGCCTTGCCGCTGAGCGACGCCGTCGAGCCGGCCGAGGTGTAGGCCGGGTCCGCCCGGACCGCCCTCAAGACTTGACAGCCACGAGGTGCTCTCGCCTTCATCGCGTGACATTGCCGCCTGAGCAGGCAAGCCCAGGGCATGCGTCAACCGTGAAGGCGCCTTGACTTGGCGCCTGCCAGTCATATAATGGCTCGAGCATAGATCCATTGGCACTATGGTTTGGGCTGCGATCGCTTGCACATCGACGCTCGCGAGGAGTCACGCGGTCCGAAGTGCACTCGGGATCTTCCTCCAGTGCGTCACACGTAATGACTGCATACCACCTGCCGGTCGAACGGGCATTCTGATTCTTGTCGGAAGAAGGAGGGAAGGGAGACAAGCGAGTCGCCATCGACATTTAAGCCTGGCTGTACGGCTGTGCGTCATCGGTGCAACCTGATGAATTGCTCGCGGAGCGGAGTGAGAAAAGGAGCTCAGCGATGTCCCAGCAGAAGCCTAAGGGCAAGGAATCGGTCACAACCTCGGCAATCCGGAAATGCACTCGTCGACAGTTCATTGGCTTGACTCTGGCGGGAGGGGTCGGCGTCGCCGGCGCGTCTCTGTTCACCGCCTGCGCCCAGCCGGCACCGCCAACCGCGACTACGGCCCCAGCAGCCGGCCCGGCCGCCACAGCGGCCCCCGCTGCCGGCGCCAGCAAGACGCTCGTCGTCGGCGTCTCAATCGACGACATCGTTAGCCTCGACCCCCATCGGGCGATGGAGGTAATCTACCCCGTCTTCGATCACGCCTGTTACGAAACCCTGGTCACCTACGAGAACAACGACTTCAGCAAGCCATTGCCCGCGTTGGCTACCAGTTGGGATGTGTCGTCCGACGCCAAGGTTTACACCTTCAAGCTGCGGCAGGGCGTGAAGTTCGCCAGCGGCAACCCGATGACCTCAGACGATGTCAAGTGGAGCTACGAGCGACTGATCAATCTCAAAGGTCAGCCGGCCTTCTTCCTAGACTCGCTTGACAAGGTGGAGGCACCGGACGCGCAGACGGTCAAGGTCACGCTCAAGCAATCGGATGCGTCTTTCCTCGCGGCCATCACGGCGCCGCCCGTGGCCATCATCGACCGCAAGACGGCCGAGGCCCACGGGGCTACGGCCGCCGCCGACGCCGGCAAGACTGACAAAGCCGAGCAGTGGCTCACCAGTAACTCCATCGGCACTGGACCCTACGTGATCACCCAGTACACGGCGAAGGGGCAGGTCCAGCTCAAGCGGAACCAGAACGCCTGGAAGCCAGCCAAGTACTTTGACGAGGTCTTGGTCAAGGGCGTGCCGGACGCAGGTACCCAGCAGCTGATGCTGCAGAAGGGCGATATCGACCTGGCCGGCAACCTCCAGCCCGAGCACATCCAGGCGCTCAAGGGCAATAAGGACGTAGCGGTAGCGAGCACGCCCAGTACGGATGTGGCTTACTTGGGTATGACGCGCGACCCGAAGAAGAACGAGGCGCTGGCCAAGCCGGAGGTGGGCCAGGCCATTCGCGCCGCCATTGACTATGAGGGCCTCAAGGCCCTGGTGCCTGGCTCCGTGCGCGATGCCTTCATCGTGACGAGCGGGCTGGCGGGTAGCCTGCCGGTCTCCGAGGCGCCCGCGACCGATCTGAACAAGGCGAAAGAACTCTTGACCAAGGCCGGCTACCCCAACGGCTTCAAGGCCAAGCTGAACGTGTCGGCGACCATGGTGCGCGCGGGAGCCAAGATCGTCAACATCGCGCAGAAGGTCCAGGCCGACCTGGCCAAGGTGGGCATCCAGATCGAGCTGGTCACGGCGGAGGACAACGTCTGGCGAGACGGCTTCAAGGCCGGTGCCCACGAGATGACGATTACCGGCTACTTTATGGACTACCCCGATACCTCCAACTATCTGGCGGTGTTCCTGCCGGACGGATTGATGGCCAAGCGGATGGGCTACACGCTGGACAAGGACACGCAAGGGCTTGTTCCACTACTACAGAAGGCCCTGGCCACCCCTGATGAGAGCAAGCGATTGCCGATGTACCAGGACATCCAGCGCAAAATCCTGGCCGATGGCCCCTGGGCGGCGCTCATCGAGCCACTGATGTCTTATGCCCACCGGGCCGATATCAAAGGGGTCCTGGCGGAGCCGACGTACTACTTCTCGCCGCAGAACTTCTACAGGTAGTCACGGTCGGCAAGAGCGGCTGGTGGCCGGCGCCCGGCGCCCGGCTACCAGCCTAGACCGGCCCAGGCGAGGGCAATCCCGGGATACCGATAGCTGCGGATCGCCCTCATGCACTGCCAGAGATTGACGGCTTGATAGGGTGGTTTTCGCAGGGCAGGCCATCACGACGGCGTGTTGGGCGCACCGTGCCACACTGACCCTGGCGCTGGCCAGGGCAACGGAGAGAGGCCCGATGGGTGACTCTGCAAGCCTACGTCCTTAGACGCGTTCTGCTGCTAGTGCCGATGATCGTCGGCATTAGTCTGCTGACGTTCGTCGTTTCCCACATGGTGCCGGCCGATCCTGTGAGCGCCATGCTCACCGACAAGGCCCGGCCGGAAACCGTGGCGGCCTTCCGCGAGCAGTGGGGCCTGGATAGGCCGCTGCCCGAACAGTACCTGCGCTACCTCGGCGGTCTTTTGCGCCTCGACTTCGGCGTGTCCATCTTCTCCCACCACCCAGTCGCCGACGATCTGGCCCTCTACCTGCCGGCCACGCTGGAGCTGGCGACGACGGCCCTGCTGGTGACGGTGTTCCTCGGCATCCCGTTGGGCGTACTGACTGCCGTCTACCGTGAGAGCTGGCTAGACCGCGTGGTGCGGGTCGTCTCCCTGCTCGGGGCTTCGGCGCCTATCTTCTGGCTGGCCATAGTTGGGCTTCTCGTCTTCTATTCCTGGCTGGACTGGGTGCCCGGCCCCGGCCGCATCGACGCCCGCATCGCGGCCCCACAGACTATCACGGGCCTGTACACCGTCGACAGCCTGCTGACCCAGAACTGGGACGCCTTCGGTAGCAGCGTCCGACACCTCATACTGCCCGCGCTCGTTCTGGGTGGCAACCAGATGGTATACCTACTGAGGGTCACCCGCTCCAGCGTGCTGGAGGTGCTCGGCCAAGAGTACGTCCGCACTGCCCACGCCAAGGGCCTCGGCTGGTGGACCGTCGTCTACCGCCACGCCGTGCCGAATGCCCTCATTCCGACCGTTGCCTACCTCGGCCTCAGCTATGGCAGCTTGTTGGCGGGCGCCGTCGTCACCGAGATCGTCTTCGCCTGGCCGGGGATGGGCCGCTACGCGCTACAGGGCACGACGCGGCTGGACTTCCCGGCTATCGTGGGCGTCACCACCGTGATCGCCGTGATCTACGTCGCAGTGAATCTGGTCGTTGACGTCGCCCAATCATTCATGGACCCCCGAATCAGGTTGGGCCGCTGATGGTTGGCGGCGGCGTCTCCCTAAGTGAGCACCTGAGCCCACGTGGCCGTGAGCGCCGTGCGTCCTTGGCAAGCTGGCTTGCCTCCGCCTGGCGCTTCTTGCGCCGCCGTCCGCTGGCACTGCTCGGCCTGGCGATTGTAGTCGTGTGGGTGCTGGCACTCTTGGGCACGGACGTCATCGCCCCCTACGGGCCGCTCGACCTCGACACCTTCAAGCGTCTGCAGCCACCAGGAAGCGAGCACTTGATGGGCACCGACGACCTCGGGCGCGACGTTTTCAGCCGCATCCTCCACGGCGGGCGCGTTTCCGTGGTCGCCGGCATTTTGGTGGTGTTAGCAGCCTCGCTCGTCGGTACCTTCATCGGCACCAGCGCCGGCTTCTTCGGCGGCGCGCTGGACGAACTGCTGATGCGGACGGCGGACATCTTCCTCGCCTTTCCGCCCATCATCCTAGCGCTGGCGATCACCGCAGCCCTGGGCCCTGACCTCCACACCTCGATGGTCGCCATCATGCTCGTTTGGTGGCCCCAGTACGCGCGGATGGTGCGGGGGGTGGTGCAATCGGTCAAACAGAACGAGTACGTGACCGCTTCGCGGGCCATAGGAGCCGGCGAGTGGCGGATAATGCTACGTCACGTGTTGCCGAACTCGATAATGCCCGTCTTTGTGGTCGCTACTCTGGACCTGGGCCAGGGTATTACCATAGCTGCCGTACTGAGCTTTCTCGGCCTGGGCATCAGGCCCCCGAATCCAGATTGGGGCTCCATGATTGCCAGTGGCGCCACGATGCTGAGCCAGTGGTGGCTCGGCACCTTCCCCGGCTTGGCCATTATGTCAGTCGTGCTGGGCTTCAACCTTCTCGGCGACGCCCTGCGCGACCTTCTGGACCCTCGTTTACGTCACGAACGCTAGCCGGATGCCAGTGCACTGGCTCGCCTCGCCCGACAGAAGAAGACGTCCCCGGCAACCATGCCCTCGTTCTTGCCGGCTTCCGGCTTCCCCTGTCACTTCTGCCGCACTCGACTCGCGTCGCTTGCGGCCGAGGCTTCGGGCCCGCCTTCCCCCGTCAAGCACTCCCTGCTTGATCGCATGGGACTAGTTCAGGATCACTGATAGGTCGGCTGCCGTCTTGATCTTGTTTGAGCTGGTGATAGCCATCTAGACAGGACGGCCGGCGCCTGGTATGTTACGGACTGCAAGACGGCTGGCCTGCCACGGCGCCGTCCGCCCCCGACAATCAGACGGAATCTCCTCGTGAAGGCGGCTCTCCGCCATTCCCGCCCCCGGGCCCCAACCGTGGACGTGGGTACCTCCGCGGGTGCTTCCGCCTTGGGTGCCGCAGGCGTAGCTTCTGGCACGTGTGCCGGCCAATCGAAAAAGGGCCGGGCGTTGGTTGCCGGCTGGGCGGGGGACGACTCTCGGCGGCTGGCGGGATGGGTTGTGGGAGGGTGTGATGATGACCGGGATGCGCAGAGTGACTCTGCTCTTGATCTTGGCCTTGCTGGCGACTTCTCTCGCTTTGGCGCCGGGCGGCACGACGGCCGCGCCGAGCCCCATCGCCACGGCGGCCGGCGCCCTGCGGCAGTCCGACGGCACGCCCTTCTTCCTTCTGGGGGCCAACTACGTCGGCGCCCCCGACCGCTCGTGGACGATGTGGCAGGACGAGCTGTTCGACCTTGGCCTGATTGAGCGTGATTTCCTCCGCGCCAGGGCCGCCGGCCTCAATACGCTGCGCCTCTTCGTCCGCCCGCCCCTGCAACGGCAGCTGCTCGCCGGCCGCTGGGACAAACTTGACGCAGTCATCGCCCTTGCCGAACGGCTTGACCTGTACCTCATTGTCACCCTGTACGATTACCGGGAGGACGACCTGAGCAAGGTAGCCACGCTGAATGGCGCCGTAGCCCGGCGCTATGCGGGGAAGTCCACGATCCTTGCCTACGATTTCAAGAACGAGCCTCACTTCCAGGACTTGGCCATCGCCATCTACCCGGGTTCGCGGCCGCCCCTGCAAACCGACGCTCTCATCAAGCGCTATGGCCAGCGGGTAAGCCCGGAGGAGGCGGACGCCTGGCGGCGCTTTGGTGAAGGCAAGGACCTCGTCCCTAGCCGCTTCAGCGCCGAAGAGGCTTACGTGTACGCGAATACCTATCGCTACTACCAGGAGTTCGTCAAGGAAGCCGGCGATTGGGTCACCGCGCGCAACTACCAAGTCTCGCTGATCGACTACGTCACCTCGGCGGACGCCGCAAAGTGGCGCCCGCTACTCGACGTCCTCGACCAAACGCTCGCCGCCTGGCTACGCCCACAAGCCGATGCCGTGCGCTCCGCCGACCGCGCGCATCTCCTCACCGTCGGCTATAGCGACCTGGCCCTCGCCAGTCTTCCCACCGCCGCCGGCATGCTTGACTTTATCTCCTTCCACCGCTTCCCCGCCGCGAGTGCGACTGCCCTGGGGGTCGCCCTCGATGCCCTCGGCGATCTCCGGCGGGTGTTCCCGGAGAAACCGGTGGTCTTCGAGGAGTACGGCTACTCGAACTCTGAGGTCGACGTCGCCCGCTCCGCCGCCTACGAGACGGCCATAGCGCTCGGCCTCCTCAGCCAGGGTCTGGGCGGCGGTGCCAAGTGGTCGTTGAACGACGTGGCCGATGGCTGGAACCCCCGGGAGAACAGATTCGGCCTCTATCGAGTCGACGGCAGCGCCAAGCCCGTGGCCTACGCGATGCGCGCCCTAGGCGACTACCTCTCTGCCAGCGGCAGGCCGACCGGCGTCCTGAACTACCAGGCGGAGACGGGCAGCCTCGGCCTCCGTTATACTTACTCGGCGCCCGATGCCCTCTTCGTCGCCGGCCAGGGTTACGCCGACCCCGCGGGCAGGGTGCGTTTTGAGGCCGGCGCGGGGCAGCTGTTCGTCGCCTGGCCGCGGCCGAACCAGGTGGACGTGCTGGCGACCGTTTCCGGCACTTTGCACCTCGACCCTGGAGCGCTGGTAGGCCTGCGCGGCGTGCGTGACGTCTCTCTGGCGCGATCCGACGGCACCGCCGTCCCCTTCCAGCGCGGGGACATGGCCCCCGCGCCATCAGATGGTCTAGGTCGCGGGGACATGGTCAGTTTCGCCGTTGAGGCGGGCGAGCTGTACCACCTGCGCTTCAGCGGCGCGGCGGTAGACGCCAGGATCGAAATCGTCTGGCCGCACGACGGCCTACCGGTTTCGCAGGCGATGAAGGCCAACGTCGGCGCCTATCTCTTCGAGCAGGGCTCCGCGGTCGCCGTGTGCGGCACGCCCGCGCCGACCGTGCGCCTGTGGCGGGCGCTCAACAACGGCGTCGAAGAACCGGTGGCCGTCGGCGAAATACGGACGGCGAATGTGGGAGGCCTGGCCTTCCCGGCCTGGGACTTCAACGACGTGGACGTGAGCGCCGCTCGGGACGCCCACAACAAGTACTACTTCCGCTTGTCCCTCGACGGCCTGCGCTACGGCAGCAGCATCTGGAGCCACGGCGCGGACGCTCGCACCTACATGCCCAATCAGGATACGCCTAGCGGCGTGGCGACCGCGGCCCCGCCGGCCGTCGACGCGAAGATCGAGATTGTCTGGCCGCACGATGGCTTGCCCGTGGCGAAGGCGACGAAGGCCAACATCGGGGTGTTGCTCTTCGAGCGCGGCACCCTGCGCGCGGCGCCGCCGGATTGGGCGCCCACCGTTCGTCTGTGGAGGGCGCTGAACAACGGCTATGAGGAACAGGTAGCGGTGGGGATGAAAGTGATCAAGCGAGTGGGCGACCTCACCTTCCCCGCCTGGGAGTTCAACGACGTGGACGTCAGCGCCGCCCGCGACACGCTGAACAAGTACTACTTTCGGGTCACGGTGGATGGGGTGGATAGCCGCGGCAACGTCTGGAGCCACGGCTCCGACGCCCGCACCTACTTCCCCCAGCAGGACGTGCCGGCAGGTGTCGGAGCCTGCAACTGAGGGGGCGGCGTTACGGTCCGAGGGTCGTGAACCGTAGGGCCATAGGGTCTATCCGCTCAGCGGCTATAGTGGTCGTAGACCAGACTGGCTGCCTGCCTTTCGTCCGGTGCGATCTTCCCGTTCCGCAGCAGCTGGTAGGTCCTGTGCATCAGCCAGGGCCCGCTGCACCGGGCACAAAGAAGTATCCCAAGCAACCTTGCCTTTGTTCCTGCCGGCTTCCGACTTACCCTGTCACTTCTGCCGCACTCGACTTACGTCGCTTGCGACCGAAGTTCTGGGTCCGCCTTCCCCCGCCAAGCACTCCGTGCTTGATCGCTTGGGACTCCATTATTGAACCATCTCTGGGGACGCTTGTCAAGGGGTTTGACGCCAATTTGGCGCAAAATCGTGAAAGTTGTCTCCCAACGGCAGGGATGCTATTCTAGGTCGGCTGCACAGGAGGTTCCGGCTTGGCTTTGGCGCCAGCGCGCCCCCAGGGGCGCCGGATTCCGCTGCCCTCACCCGGCGTACTGGCCGTTGGCGTCTGCCTGCTGGCTCTGCTAGCCGCCGCCTGGGTGGCGACCGCCATTTTCGACCGCTTGCCCCACGTCGAGGATGACGTAGCCTTCCTGTTCCAGGCGCGCACCCTAGCGTCGGGCAGGCTGCTGGCCCCGGCGCCCGCCTTGCCGCAGTTCTTCGAGATCCCCTTTACGGTCCAGCGCGACGGCTTCTGGTACGGCAAGTACCCGCCCGGCTACCCGGCCGTGCTCGCTCTGGGGGTGCTGGCCGGTCAGCCCTGGCTGGTGGAGCCCATCTGCGGGGCCATAGCTGTTGGTCTGGTTTACTTGCTGGGACGGCATCTCTATGGCCCCTGGGTGGGGCTGCTGGGTGCCGGGTTGACCGCCGCCTCGCCCTTTTTCCTCCTGCAGGCGGGCTCGTTCATGTCGCACGCCGCCTGCCTGGCCTGGGCGACGCTCTTTCTCTGGCTCTTCCTGCGGGCGCGGCAGCGGCTCTCGCTCTGGCAGGGCCTAGCGGCGGGGGCGGCGCTGGGCATGCTCTTCCTCTCGCGGCAGCTCACGGCCGTCGGGGTGGCCCTGCCGGTGGCGCTGTGGTGCCTGGCCGACCTGGTTGGGCAGCGGCGCCGGTTGGGGCTCTACCTGGCGACGGCGGCGGGCTTCCTGCCGTTTCTGGCGATCCTACTGGCCTACAACCAGCTGACGACGGGCAATCCCCTGCGCAGCGCCTACGAGCTCTACTGGGCCTACGACAAGATCGGCTTCGGCCCGGATGTGGGCGTGCGCGGTCATTATCTGGCCGACGGCCTGCTCAACACGAGGATTAATTTCGACGCTTTCGCCACTTTCCTCTTCGGCTGGCCGGGCCAGTTGAGCCTGGCGCCGGCCGCATTGGCGGTGCTGCTGGCCGGGGCCGCGCTGGCGGCGCGGCTAGGCGGCGGCGTCCTTGACGCAGCGCGGGGGATTGTCCTTCGCGGTCCAAGCGGGAGTCGTCGGCGGGAACCGGAAAGGGCTGAAGCCCTCACTACAAACACGGAACCGGAAAGGGCTGAAGCCCTCACTACAAACACGGGTTCTTCGTCGTTCGTAGTGCGGACTCAACTGCCCCCGGCTAGGGGGTCAGTCCGCTTCTCGTTCCTGCGACGTCGCTCCTCAGACGGCGGGGGACAAGCCCCCGCGCCGGGGGACACGGCCCCCGCGCCACACCAGGAGCAGCCACTCGGGCGCTCTGACCTCCCTCGCGACTGGGCCGGCTACGACCTGTTGTTGGCCGCGGTATTCGCCAGCCTGGTGCTGGTGCACGTGGCCTACTGGGCGTTCGGGCAGATGTACGGACCGCGCTACTACTTCGAAGCCCTGGGCGCGGTGGCGCTGCTCAGCGCCCGCGGCCTGGTGCGGGCCGGGCAGGCCCTCGCCAATGTGCTGGCGCGTCTGGTCTCGGCCGGGCGGGCCCGCTCGCTGGCGCTGGCCGCGGTCGGCTGCCTGGTCGTCGGCCTGTTCGCCTGGAGCTACACCCAGTTCGCGCCGGGGGAGTTCGGCAAGACGGTGCGCTGGTACGACATCGACGGCTCGGGGCCGCGAGCGGTGCGGGCGGCGGGCGTGCACAACGCCGTGGTCTTTGTCAAGCACAGCTACTGGACCGACTACGCCCCGTTCTTCAGTAACGACGATCCGCTGCTCCAGGGCGACGTGGTCTACGCCATCGACCTGGGGCCGTCGCGCGACCGCGACCTGCTGGCGCTCTACCCGGGCCGCGCCGCCTATACCTACGCCGACGGGCAAGTGACGCCGCTGCCGTGAGGGGGCCGTCGCCCGGCCATAAATGGGCCGGTCTGAAGAAACGAAGCCGTCTGAAGCCGGCTGGGCACGTTCTCCAGCCCCCTTCGAGGGGGCTTTGTACCTTCAGCCCGGGGCTTGAGCCCCGGGGCGAGGGTGCGCCCTAGTGGACCAGCTTGTTCTGCACGGCCAGGGCGACGGCCTCGGTGCGGCTGGCCACCCCCAGTTTGGAGAGGATGCTGCTGACGTGGAACTTGACGGTGGAGCGGCTGACGATCAGCTTGTCGGCGATGTCCGGGTTGTTGAGGCCCTCCACCATCAGCGCCAGCACCTCGCGCTCGCGGTCGGTGAGGTCGTGGCCGATGGCCGGCCTGGTGGCGGTGTGGATCAGGGCTTGCGCCGCCTCCGGCGCCAGGGTGGGACGTCCGGCCTTGGCGGCGCGGATGGCGTCGGCCAGCTGGTCGGCGGTCACGTTCTTCAGTAGATAGCCAATGGCCCCCGCCTTCAATGCCCCTTGCACCAGATCGTCCTCTTTGAAGCTGGTGAGGGCGATGACTTGCACGCGGGGGCAGACCTGGCGGATAGCGCGCGTGGCGGCGGCGCCGTCCATTTCCGGCATCACCAGGTCCATGAGGACGACGTCGGGCTTCAGCTCGGGGCACTTGCGTACCGCCTCGGCACCACCGGAGGCCTCGCCAACTAATTCCAAATCGTCGAAGGCCAGCAGGAAGGCGCCAAGCCCGCTGCGCACAACGGCGTGGTCGTCGACAAGCATCACACGGACGGGCGGTTTGTCTGTCACGGGGTGTTCCTCCCTAGGTATCCTGCCAGACGACCGCGACCCGCGTGCCGCGGCCCGGCGCGCTTCGCAAACCTAGCGAAGCACCAATCGTCTCTGCTCTTTCGCGCATTATACCTAATCCGAGGTGATCCGGGGGCACGGCGGCCACGTCGAAGCCCCGGCCGTCGTCGCTGACCGCCAACTCCACCGTGTCTCCCAGGCAGCGCAGGCTAATCTCGACCCGGCTGGCGCCGGAGTGCTTGACGACGTTGTTGAGTGCCTCCTGGGCAATGCGGTAGAGCGCCAACTGCACCTCCGGTGGCAAGGTACGCTGGCATTCGACCGTGAGCGCCACCGGCAGACGGGCCCGGCCGGTGACGGCCTCCGCCAGTTGCTTGAGTAGATCGCCCAGGGCGGCCTCGGTGAGGGCGGTGGGCCGCAGCTCCAATAGCAGAGTGCGCATCTCGGCCAGGGCGCCGCGCGTCAGCTGCCGCAGTTCCTCCAGGCGCCGCCGTCCCTCGTCCTGGTTCCGTTCCCAAAGGCGAGGCAGCACCTCGGCGATGAGGCTGGCGGAGAAGAGGGTCTGCGTCACGGCGTCGTGGAGGTCGCGGGCGAGGCGGGAACGCTCGGCGGCCACCGCCAGCTGTTCGGCGCGGTCGCGCAGGCGGGCGTTTTCGATGGCCAACGCCGCCTGGTCGGCGAAAGTGACCGCCAGGGCGACCTCTTCCTCGGAGAACTCCCGCGGCTGCGGGAAGTAGAGGACGATGCCACCGTACAGCTCGTTCTTGACTAGCAGAGGCACGGCGAGAATGGCCCGCAGGCGGGAGGCAAGGCCGGGGTCGGCGCGCAACAGCTCGCCCAGGGAGCCGCTGGCGGGAGCCGCGACCGAGTAGTCGGGAATGGCAATGGGCATGCGCTCGGCCACGGCGCGCCCTACCGCGCCCGTGCCGACCAGCACGGAGATGCGGGGGACGTACTCCGGGGGCAGCCCCTGGGAGGCCTGGACGGCGAGGGTCTGCCCATCTTCCTGCAGGCGCAGCAGAGCGCCTGTCTCGGTTCCCACGACGCGGCAGGCCTGGCCGACTATGTGCTCCAGAATCTCCTGCAACGGCCGGTTAGAGTTGAGCACGGCGACGATGTCGCGCAGGCCCTCGGCAACCTGGCGGCGCTGCTCTGCCTCCTGCCGGCGCTCCTGCTCTTCGCGGAAGAGGCGGGCGTTCTCCAGATCGATGGCTGCCCCGGCGGCCAGAGTGGTGAGTTTGCGTACGTCCTCTGAGCCCAGGATGCCGTTGGCCTTGTTGGCCAGGGCGATGACGCCGATGGTGCGCTCGCCGTAGACCAGCGGCACCGCCAGGACGTCGCGACTGGCCGCTCGTTGGACGGTCTCCATGTGCGAACACGGGTCGGTGGCCGCCGCCAGCGAAATCTGTGCCTGGCCGGTGAGCGCCGCCGTGCCGACTACCGAGCCGTGCAGCGGGATTCTCATCCCCATCATCGAGGGATCCAGGTCGCCGGAGAGGACGGAGATGCGTAGCTCCTCCCCCTCCACCATATAGACGACGGCTTTGGCCGTGTCGGTGAGGCGACGAGCCTCGTCGGCGATCATCTGCAGCATCCGCTCGGGGTCGAGACGGCTGCTGATGGCCTGCTGCACGGAAAGGATGGTGGAGAGCTCGGCCGTACGCTCCTGGACCCGCTGTTCGAGGGTCTGATAGGCTGCCCGCAGCTCCTCCTCCGAGCCCTTGCGCTCGAGAGCGTTGACGATGATCTCGCCCGTGAGCCGCAGCTGGGCGATGCTCTCCTCGGGCCAGCGGGCCTCCTGGCGCACGGAGTCGAAGCCGAGGAAGCCGACCGTAGCGTTGCGGTAGACCATGGGCACGGCGACGAGGGAGAGGATCGACTGGTCGCCCAGCACCTGGCGCTCGACTGCGGCCTCCGGCGGCAAATCGTCGAGGCTCTCCAAGTAGATGACCTTCTGGCTGAGCATCTGCTCCGTGAACCAGGGTGTGCTCTCCACGGGCACGAGCTGGAAGTTGCCTTTCTGCGGACCCACGCCCTCGGCGCACCACTCGTGGGTGTTGCTGCTCGTCTTGCCGTCGGGCGCGTAGAGGAAGACGTAGCAGCGGTCGACCGCGGCGAACTCGCCGACGGCGCGCAAGGTTTGGTTGATGCCCTCGTCCACCTGCTCCGGCGCCAGGTTAATGAAGTTACTGGAGATGGAGGAAATCAGCTTCTCGAAAGCGACGCGGCGCCGCAGCTGCTCCTCGGCGCGCTGGCGCTCGGCCACCTCCTGCTGCAGGACCTCGTTGGCGCGGGTGAGCTCGCCGGTGCGCTCCTCCACCCGTCGCTCCAGCTCGTCGTGAGCGCGCTGCAGTTCCTCCTCGGCGCGCCTGCGGGCGGTGACGTCGTTGCCGACGCAGAGAATCTCCGTCAGGCGGCCCTGCGCGTCGCGGACCGCGCGGTTGGTCCAGGCGATCCACACCCGCTCGCCGTCGGCCCGAACGTTCTCGTTCTCATGGGTAGTGTAGCGCTCGGGATTGCGGCAGAGGTCGGCGAGGAACTGGCTCAGATCCGTGCCCTCGGCGTTACGCCGGGGAATGACCGTGCCGAGGGCGCTGCGGCCGAGGATGTCCGCTGGACCGAAGCCGAAGAAGCGCTCGGCGAACTCGTTGAAGAAGACGATGTTGCCCCGCGGGTCCATGCGGAAGATGATGCTGTTGGCGTTCTCCACCAGCTCTCGGTACTGCTCTTCGCTGGCCCGCAGGGCGGCCTCGGCCCGTTGCCGCTCGGCCAGCGCCTCCTCCAGACGGCGATTGACCGCGGCCATCTCCGCCGTGCGGGCCGCGACCATTTCTTCCAGGTGGTCGTGGTGCTGCTGCAAGGCGGCTACGGCCCGGCAGCGCTCGTTGGCGTCCACCGTCACGTCGAAGATGCCGACGACCCGGTCGTTCTCGACGAGCGGCACGAGGGCGACGTCCCAGTAGGTGAGTGTCCCCCCGCTGCGCACGCGGGCGCCCTCCTCGCGCACTGTCTCCCCGGCAAGGGCGCGGCGGTACCGTTGGAGGCTGGTCTCGGCCGTGTCCGGCAGCAGCTCGGCGATCGGCCTGCCGGGCACGACGCGAGCCGCGGCGATGCCGGAGCAGCGTTGGACGAACTGGGCCCAGGTGGGGTTGCAGCGGTGGAGCACCAGTTCGGCGTCCAGCACGGCCACCCCCACCGGCAGGTGGTCGAAAAGGCTCTCCAGCAGGTCCGGCTGGTGGTTGAGCGGCTCGGTCATGGCGGCATTGTAGCGAAAAGCGGTCTATGGAGCAAGACGAGCTCGCCCGAACGACGGGCCCGGCCCGCCTTGGCGGCAATTTCTACCCGCGTGCGGGTCTGCTGTGTCGACAATGCCCGGTTATTGAGACTGCCGCCCGGCCCCGTCCCCCGCGAGGGGGACGGGGAATCTACCACGCTGCCGGGCTGTTCGCCGGCTTGGACAGGCTTTGTTCCGGCAGCCTGCAGGTCAGCGGAGAGGCGTCAGCCCCCGCTGGTCGGGTTATTGCATCTATGCCCCAGCGGCGCCTCAGGGTCCAATGCGTTCGGGGAGGCGGTCTCCTACGCCCGTGCGGAGGTACTTATGCAACGGCCGTGGTGGAAGGACAGCGTCGTCTATCAGATCTATCCCCGCAGTTTTCGCGATGCCGATGGCGTCGGCGATCTGCGTGATGGAATCGTGTAGACATAGGCCACCGCACTAGCCATTACCGGAGGGCAACCTTGAAGAAATACGTGCTGTTCTACGAATCTGCCGACGACATCCGCGCGAAAGCGCCCCTACACTTCCCCGCTCACCGTGCACGCTGGGAAGGGTTCCGTGCCGGCGGTACGCTCCTAATGATTGGCACCTTTGCCAACCCCCTAGAAGGCGCCATGGCCATCTTCACCACCCGGGAGGCCGCCGAGGAGTTTGCCAGGGGCGACCCATTCGTCCTGAACGGCGTCGTCCGTAACTGGTATGTCCGTGAATGGAACGAAGCCATCGCCGAACCGTGAAACCCGGTGAGCAGTTGCAGTCACCGGGGCTCTCGCATCACGGACAATAACAGCCGAGCATGGAGCCGCTAGGGAAGCCAGGCGCCGGGCGGTCAGGAACAACTCGAACGAACCTCTAGTTGGCAGGGATCCCAGTCAAGAGGTCGAAGTCGCTCAACCGGGCCCGGTTTCGCTTGGCAATTACAGAGGAACCCGGCTCTCAGGCCTCGAAGCGGGCGGTTTCGGGGACCTCGTGGCGGCGGACGTTGTGGGCGGCGCCGGCCCGGTCGTCGCTGGGCAGCTTCTTGATCTCAAAGTCCACCCGTAGGCCCTCCTGCACCTCGTCGAAGTCCAGCCCCGGCGCCAGGTCGGTGAGGTGGAAGAAGTAGTTCTTGCCGTCGCCAGTCTCGATGAAGCCGAAGCCGCGCTCGGCGAACTTGCGGGTGACCAGGCCAACCAACGAGGAGCCCACGCCGTTGCCGACCAACGCTCCCTCGCCTTTCGCCTCAAAGGCCAGCACGAACTCGCGCTGGGCTTCCTGCTTCTGTTTGAGGAACTCCTGCCGGCAGAGATCGCAGTAGAACTTGCGCCCCTTGCGCGGGTGGTAGGTCGTCCAAACCTCGCGCTTGCCCTTGTGGATGGGCGATTCGCACTGCAGCTGGTGCCACTCGTACTTGAGCTCCAGTTTGGGCAGCAGTTCGTCCAGCCAGATTATGTCAAAATCCTTCACCCGGGCCTCGTCACGGGGGTCGGAGAGTTCGGGCGAGCAGGAGCCCTTGATGGAGGCGATGGCCACTCGCTTGCCAAGACGGCGGCAATACTGCAGCACGGGCATGAAGTCCTGGTCGCCCACGACGACCACGGCGATGTCGTAAGCGCCCGGCACGGCTGCCATATAAAGGAGGCTGCTGGCGAGGGCGATGTCCACGCACTTCTCTTGCGGCTCGAAGCTGTCGCCGGGGTCGCGGTCGGCTTTGCGCAGGCGCCGGCCCATGAAGTTGATGGGGTAGACCTCTACTTCGTAATGGTACTCCTCTTTGAGCATCTCAAAGAAGTCGCGGCGGCGTTGCACGGCGTCGTCGTCGCGCAGGTCGTAGTTGGAAGCATAGGAGCCGAAGAGATACGTGCGGACGATGTCGACCTCGCCGGCCGGCAGGTCCTTCTTGAGCGTCTCGGCGAGGACGGCGGGCAATTTGCCGAAGTCGATGCGGAAGTCCTGCTGGCCGTAGGCCTCGCTCAGCTTCGAGGTGTTGTAGTAAAGCCAAGTGCCGTCGATAAATAGCATAACCTTCGGCATAAACGCGGAACCTCTCTTCGACCTGGTAATTCTGGAAATAGTAATCCGTTGCGAACTGCCAATCCTGTGCGGTCCCAAGTA
Source organism: Chloroflexota bacterium (assembly GCA_023473795.1). Taxonomy (GTDB): domain Bacteria; phylum Chloroflexota; class UBA6077; order FW602-bin22; family JAMCYS01; genus JAMCYS01. Next base: position 27,882 of record JAMCYS010000019.1, read on the forward strand.
TAGCGCAAGCGGACTGTGCAGGGGAATTGAGGAGACGGGCAGCCCCGTCGCTGGGGTGGGCAGGCCGTTTGTGGTGAGCGCTGCTGGGGCTCAAGTAATTGGCTTGGTCCGACCGCTAGGTGGCATACTGGGCAAACCGACGGTGGCACAGCCAATCCGCCGGGCTGTCGTTCGTAGTGAGCGCTTCAGCGCTTCGTTAAGTGTTTTGCGGCCAGTACGATACAGGAGGCTGGCCTGGCCCGGCCACTTTGCGCTAGACTTGAAGAGAAGGCGCTGGCTGATCAACTCCGCCTGGCTGGTGCTGGGCGGGGCCCTGGTGGGTCTGGCGGCGCGGGCCATCGCCGGCTAGAACAGCCTAGCGCAGTTCGAACTCCACGGTGTGAGGCAGCGGATCGCCGGCCACGGCAAGCCACAGTTGCCACTGGCCTGCCGCCAAGTCCTTCGTCCGCAAATTGTAGACGTAGCCCGCCAGGGCGGAATCGTAGCGGAATTCGCCGTCTACGGCGGCTGCGCCGGTCCCCGCCGCGGCCAGCAGCGCCGCCTCGCCGAGCTCGGATATGCCGGTTGCCCGGACGGCCAGGTCCGCCCGCGAGAGGTTGGCGCCATTGGCGTCTCTGATCTGGACCCTAACCGCCTGCGTGCTGCCGGCCTTGCCCGGCTTGGGCTGCTCGCGGACGACTTCAACGGTGTAAGTCACCGCGTAGTCGACCTTGAGCCTGGCGGTGTTGCCTGCCTGGTCCACCGCCTCTACCTCGAACTTCGTCTTGCCCGCGGAGCCCGTGGCCAGCGGGGCGCCGGGGGCCGCCGAGCCCGTACAGGCGGCCACGCCGGAGGCCTTGTCGGCGCAGGTATAGTCCGCGGCGACGCTCGCGTTCAACGTGTAGACCGCGCCGTCGGTGGGGCTTGCCAGGGTGATTGTGGGCGCTGTCTTGTCGATCCGGACCGTCAGGGTGTTCGTCGGCGCCAGGTTGCCGGCGTTGTCGCTGGCAGAGTAAGAGACGGTGGTCGCGCCCTCGGTCGAGATGGAGAACTGGACGGATGTTGCCGGCTTGTTGGTCGCCGCTGCCGGCGCCGGGCCGGTGACGCTGTAGATTATCTCCTTGACCCCGGAGCCACCGGCCTCGTCATCGGCGCTCAACTGCACGGTCACGTCGCCGACGTACCAACCGTTCTCACCCTGCTTGCCGGATAGCTTCGCCGTGACGACGGGCGGGACGGCGTCGACCGGGGCCAACGAGTAGACGAAGATGTCGCGAGTCGCGTTGTCGTCGCTCGCCACTAGATTGCTGGCGTCCGACGCCAGGGCGACAAGACCGCCGTCGGCGGAGAGAGCCGGATTCAAGCTGCCTCCGTTGGCCTGCTGGCCATCCAGACCCAAAGTCACGCGTCTGGTCTGGGCGGTGGCGCGCTCGTGGACGAAGATGTCGGCGTAGCCGTTGGTGTCGCCGGGGCTGAGCTCGGCGGCGGGCGAGGCGAAGGCTACGTACTTCCCATCCCTGGAGAGGGAGGGACTGGCGCTGCTGGCGCTGGCTTGGCCGCCGCCGCTGCTCAGCGAGACGCGGCTGGTCTGGCCGGCTTGGAGGTCGCGCACGAAGACGTCGGCCGCGCCGTTCGTGTCGCCGGCCACCAGGTTCGTCGCGGAAGACTGAAAGGCCACGTATCGCCCGTCGGGCGAGATGTCGGCGGTGAGACTGGCGCCGTCAGCCTGGGCGCCGCCCGTGCCGAGCGAAGCCCTAACGGTTTGGCCGGTGGTGCGGTCGTAGACGAAGACGTCCGCCGTCCCATTGCTGTCCTCTGGTACCAGGTTGGTGGCGACGGAGTCGAAGGCCACGTACCTACCGTCGGCGGAAAGCGACGGGCGATAGCTGTGGCCGTTGGCCGTACTCCCGTCCGGGCCTGCGCTCACGAGGCTGGTCTGCCCAGTGGCCCCGTCGAAGACGAAGATTCGCGACAAGGTTCTGCTCTGGTATTCGGCCAGCAGGTTGCCGGCCAACGAGGAGAAGACGACGTAGCGGCCGTCCGCCGAGATCTTCGGATCGGCGCTGCCGCCGTCGGGGGGGCCCCCGCCCGCGGCGACCGAGACGCGAGAGGTCGTGCCCGTCTGCCGGTCGTGGAGAAAGACGTCGTTGTAAGCGTTGCCGTCGTTTTCCACGAGGTTGTCGGCCTGGGAGTAGAAGACGACGTAGCGGCCGTCTGCGGATATGGATGGTGCATAGGAATGCCCATTGGCCTGGCTGCCGTTCGTGGCCACCGAGACGCGGCCCGTCTGCCCGGTAGCGCGGTCGTGGACGAAGATATCGGCGTAACCGTTTGTGTCGCCGGGCACCAGGTTGCCGGCGTAGGACTGGAAGGCCACGAAGCGGCCGTCGGCGGAGACGGCCGGCCTCGCGCTGACGTCGTTGGCCTCGAGCCCACCCGTGGCCAGCGACACCCGCACTGCGCCGCCCGCCCCGGGCGCTGACTGGGCATTGGCCAAGCCGGTAAGCAGGCTGAGACAGATCACGCTCGCGGCGAATGCCGCTCCGCCCGGTATCTTCATCGGCGCACTCCCCCTTTTCGTTTGGTCAAGAGCAAGTCGACGTCTGCATGGCAAGAGATTCGCCAACTATCTATCTGATACCCAACCTGGCGCTCTCGCACAAGCCGCGCTTTCGCCACCTTGGGCACGGAGGTGTCCCCCTACGTTTGGCAGGATAGGGGTTTAGGGATCGCTACCGTGGACGTGACGGTGTTTGGGAAAAGCGGGCGGGGGCTAGTACTCCCTGCCTTGAAAGACGGGGGTAGGGGTCCCCCTCTGGGGTGAGGGACGGGCCATAAATGGCCGCCGTGCCGTAGGGCGCTCCCTCTGGCTCTGGCCAGTGAGTCAGATTACGCCGAGGGGTGCTTCGGCTGTCATTCTGAGGCCCCGCAGGGGCCGAAGAATCTGCTTGCCTGGCGGCAGGCGGCCATTCTCGGCCGCGGGACTGACGTGTGGTCACCCTGCCGCCACCAGCCAGATTCTTCGCCCGCCCGAGGGCGGGCGAAGAATGACAGAATCAGCGCTCTATCTAGCTGTAGATGTATGCCCTGCTCCAGGGCAGGCCGGAGCGCCCCTTCTCGTCGGGCTTGACGAGGAGCGTCTGGTAGACGTTGAGGCGTGCCGTGTTGAAGGCGTGGGCGCAGCCGGCGATGTATAGCCGCCACACCCGGTAGGTGGGCTGGTCCACCAGACGCAGGGCCTCCTCGCGCTTAGTTTCCAGGTTGTGCAGCCAGTGGCGCAGCGTCCGCGCGTAGTGCTCGCGCAGACTCTCCACGTCGCGCACCTCGAAGCCGGCCCGCTCCGCCAGGTCGTTGGTCTCGCTCACGGGTACCAGCTGGGCATCGGGGAAGACGTACTTGTGCATGAAGTCGCCCCGCATCTCTTGCAGGCGGCGGGCGACGTTGCCCAGCGGGCCCGCCTGCGCCATGTGGACGCCGGCGATGCCGTGGTTAAGGAAGAGGCCGCCGGGCGCCAGCAGGGTGTAGGCCTGCTGGAAGTACTGCGGCAGCGTGGCCCGTCCCACGTGCTCGAACATGCCGACCGAGACGATTTTGTCGAAGCGCTCCCAGGGACCCAGCGAACGGTAGTCGCGGAGATCCACCCGGCAGCGGTCACCCAGCCCCATTTGCTGGATGCGCCACTTGGCCATCGCGGCCTGTGAGGGGCTGAGGGTGATGCCCAGGGCCTCAACGCCGTAGCGCTCGGCGGCGAAGGAGATCAACCCGCCCCAACCACAGCCGATGTCCAACAAGCGCTCGCCGCGTTGCAGGCGCAGCTTGCGGCAGATGTGCTCCAGTTTGGCCTCCTGGGCGGCGTCGAGACCCTCCTCGCCGGTGGGGAAGTAGGCGCAGGAGTACTGCATGTACTTGTCGAGAAAGAGGGCGTAGAACTCCCCCGGTAGGTCGTAGTGGTACACCACTGCTTGCTGGTCGCGGTGCGAGGAATGCAGCTCGCCATGCAGCTGAGCGCCACCCCGCCAGCCCGGATCGGCAAGGCGGGAATTCGGCAGGGAGAGCAGCAGGCGGGCGAGGGGCGGCCAACGCCGGGGATCGGTGAAGAGCGGGGCGACGACGTCGGCCAGTCCGGTGCAGGCCACCAGATCTCCCTCCACGTCGAAGTCCCCGTGCACGAAGGCCTCGCCGAGGACAAGCTCGCTCGGCGGCAGGAACATGCGCCGCAGGGCGCCAGGGTGATTGAGCACGATGGTGAAACGCGGCGTCTGCTCGGGTGCAGGCGACCAGGTGTCGCCGTTCCAGAGGCGAACGGCAAAGTCCCGCTCGGGGCAGCCGGCAAACACGGCCGCCAGCACCGCCCGGGAAGCACGGGCAGCGGTTTCGTCGCGGGCGATCGTCGGCGCTGCCACAGGGCACCTCCTAAGATAAGAATGATAGCCTCTACTTTGATGGTAGGCCTGAGGAAGCGCTTTGTCAACGCCGGG
>JAMCYS010000007.1:0-20780 GCA_023473795.1 Chloroflexota bacterium
AGACAAAGCCCCCTTCGAGGGGGCTTTGTCTCTGAGCCCGCTCATTTATGGCCGGGCGACGGCGACCCCGCGACTTCGACAGTCTACGGGCGGCGGCCCCGCGCCACCGCGGATCGCAAACTGTCCTGCCCTGAACCCAGGGGGAGAGGGTATGCCTACTCCTCGTGAATGGCGTTCTGCACGCGCCGGGCCAGGTCGGACGAGATTACTTCGACGTTGTGCACGTCTCTGTAGTGCTCGGCGGCCCGGCGAAGCGTATCCATAGTCGACGAACCGGAACGGTTGCTAAGTGTCTCCACGGGTGCCTCCGGACTTCATTAGCCCAGATCGGGGCTTGCCATGGATTATACACCTAGCTAACTGTCATGTCACGACGGCTAGTCGGGCATGGGTTTGGCGACTGCCACGGCTAGCCGGCGGGGCTAGGGCAGGTTGAAGAAGATGGCGACGACGAGCGTCAGCAGAGCCAGCACGGGCGCGGCCAGGCGGCGCACGTCGTCGGGAATGTGGGCCCGGCCTTGCTTAGCCAGATGGTACTCCTCCGCTTCGTGGATTAGAAGTCGCTGGCGGCCATCGGCGAGTTCGTGCGGGCTGACCAGGGTCATCATCTTGCGCCTCCCGCGCACAGGTTGCGCATCGCGGTCAAGAGCGAATCGGGCGGATCGCCCTTGCTGACGAAACAATCGGCACCGGCGCCCAGCGCGGCGGGCCCCGCCTCGGGTCGGCCGCTGAGCGCGACCACCAGTGGCTTGCAGTCGAGGGCCTGCAGCGCCGGCAAGACCGGGTGTGCTTTCGGTTGCCCGCCGACCACCATCCCCGGCAGCTCCCAGCTGAGCAGTACCACGTCCGGCCTGGCGGCGCTGGCCAGAGAGAGCAGCTCGTCGGCGGCCGAGGCCTCGCCGACGACCGTCATCTCCGGTTCCTGCTCCAGCAAGAGACGCAAAGCCGAGCGAACTTTGGCCTGGCCATCGGCGAGTATCACACGCATCGTCTCCACCTCAGGTGAGAGCTGCGGGAGTGGAACCCCCTTGTCCGGCTCGCGAGTACGATCGACGTCGTCCGCGTGTCCTGGGATCGCTGCTGGCGCGACGACATCGCTCTTCGACTCTAAAGATAGCGGCGCCGGGGTGGGGCCGCGCCCTACAGGTGGCCGAATTGCGCCCAGTACCTCTGGCCGGTCTTGGTACTGGTCAGATGGTCAGGGGCGGCGGACGGCGGGCCCTGGCGTGCGCCAAGCGGCGCCTCGCCCTGGAAGGCTGCCGAGCTAGGTGGAGCAGTACCTTGACAGCTCCCCTCCCCTCCGGTATAATCGGGCTGTGAAGGGCGGCAAGAATACACTGCCGTTCGGGTCGAAGAAACGCGGAAGTGGCTCAGCGGTAGAGCATCTCCTTGCCAAGGAGAAGGTCGCGGGTTCAAATCCCGTCTTCCGCTCCAATCAGCAAAGACGGGCTCGCGCCACGCGAGCCCGTCTTTTGTCATCGCGAGTCACTATCGCTTATAATTCGGTGGGCCCAGCAGACTGGGACGCAAGCTGCGCTTGTTAGCAGGCCCTAGGGGTCGAGCCTTCTGGGCTCCCACCGCGCAGCGTCCCCCGCCCTTGGAGGAGTGCGATTTGAAGGTTACCGCAGAACAGCTTCCCGAGAGTCGGGTTCAGCTCATAATTGAGGCCGACGAGGAAGCGACCCGGCAGGCCGAAGAGAAGGCTTACCGGCAACTCTCTGGCCGCGTGAATATCCCCGGCTTCCGCCGCGGCAAGGCGCCGCGCAATCTGGTCGAGCGAGTGCTTGGCCGCGATTACATCCTGAGGGAAGCTGCCCAGCTCCTCTTGCCCGATCTTTACCAGCAGGCGCTGCAAGAGACCGACACCGATCCCATCTACGACCCGGACATCGACATCATCAGCCTCGAGCCGCTCTCGGTGAAGGTGATCGTCGCGGTTCGCCCCACGGCCGAGCTGCCTGACTACCGCAACATTCGACTGCCCAAGGAAGAGGTCACGGTGACCGACGAGCAGGTGGAGAGCAGTCTGGACAATCTGCGCGAGCAGCACGCCGAATGGAGGCCGGTGGAGCGACCGGTGCAGGAAGGCGATACCGCCGTTATCGATGCCTCCGCCACGGCGGAGGACGGCGAGAAGATCCTCGAGCAGGAGAACATCGAGTACCTCGTGGAGCCAGAGCGCAACGTGCCCCTGGCCGGCTTCGCGGAGCAGCTGGTGGGTATGGCGGCGGGTGAAGAGAAATCGTTCTCGCTCACCTTCCCCGAGGACTATCGCCAGCAGGAGCTAGCCGGCAAGAAGGCCGGCTTCCAGGTGAAGCTGCATTCCGTCAAGGAAAAGCACACGCCCGAGCTGGACGACGACTTCGCCAAGACGGTGGGCGACTACGAGACCCTGGCGGCATTGCGCGATGGTCTGCGGGGGCAATTGCTGATGCGCCTGAGCGATGCCGCCAACCGATCCTACGAGGACACCGTCTTGATGACCGTGGTCGACCAGGCTAAGGTAGACGTCCCGCCGGCGATGGTGGAGGAGCAGACCGAGACTTCGCTGCATAGCCTGGAGGACAGGCTGCAGGCGCAGGGTGCCTCGATGCCCGAGTACCTGGCGGCCCTGCGGCAGACCCGGCTGCAGCTGCTGGAAGGTCTGCGCCAGGAGGCGCGGCAGGCTCTGCGCCAGCAGGTCGTGCTCAACGAGGTCGCTAAGCGCGAGAACGTCGAGATCGCGGACGCCGACATCGACGCCGAGATCGAATCCTCCGTTTCGTTCCTAGGCCAGCGCGCCGAAGAGGCGCGCCAACAGTTGATGAGCGAGGAGTCGCGCCGCAGCATCGCCTTCCGCCTGCGCCAGCGCCAGGCGCGCCAGCGCCTGGCGGAAATCGCCAGCCAGCCGGTTGGCGAGGACGAGGGCCGGGGCGAGACGGCGAGCGAAGCCTCCAACGAAGCCGCGGCAGAGTAGCAGCGGCGAGAGAGGAGTACCCAAGTGCTGCCCATTTCGCAAGTAGTGCCGATGGTGATCGAAAGCACCGGGCGCACCGAGCGAGCCTTCGATATCTACTCGCTCCTGCTCAAGGAGCGGATCATCTTCCTGGGCACGCCGATCGACGACAACACCGCCAATCTGATCGTCGCCCAGCTCCTGTATCTTGACCGGGAGGACCCGGACAAAGACATCAACATCTACATTCACTCGCCGGGCGGCGTGATTACCGCTGGCTTGGCGATCTACGACACGATGCAACTCATCCGGCCGAACGTGGTCACCATCTGCGTGGGCATGGCAGCCAGTATGGGCACCATTCTGTTGACCGCGGGGACCAAAGGCAAGCGATTTGTCCTGCCCAACTCCACGGTGCACATCCACCAGCCCCTGGGCGGCGTCAAAGGCCAGGCGGTGGACGTCGAGATCGAGGCGAAGGAGATCCTGCGACTGCGTACCCTGCTGAACGATCTTCTCGTTAAGCATACGGGGCAGCCGCTGGAGCGGATCATCCGCGATACCGACCGCAATTTCTACATGGATGCCGAGCAGGCGGTGGCCTACGGCATCGTCGACGAAATCCTAAGAAAGCGGTAGAGGCCGCGGCTGGGAGCGAGTTGCCCCGCTCCCAACCGCACGGGGAGGCAACATGGCTAACCGAGGTTCCCGAATTCAGTATCACTGCTCCTTCTGTGGCAAGGGGCAGGACCAGGTGCGGCGGCTGATCGCTGGGCCTGGCGCCGTCTACATCTGCGACGAATGCGTCGAGCTCTGTCGCGAGATCATCGACGAAGAGCAGACCCCTGAGGCTGCCAAGCCGCGGGTGGCGACCAACAAGACGCCGACCCCCAAACGCATCAGCGAGCTCCTCGAACAGTACGTGGTGGGTCAAGACCACGCCAAGCGGGTACTCTCGGTAGCCGTCTACAACCACTACAAGCGCGTCAATGCCGGTATGCAACTGGACGAGGTCGAGCTGCAGAAGAGCAATATCCTGCTGATCGGCCCCACGGGCTGCGGCAAGACGCTGCTGGCGCAGACCCTGGCTAAGATCCTCGACGTGCCGTTCTCTATCGCCGATGCCACCGCCCTCACCGAGGCCGGCTACGTGGGCGAAGACGTGGAGAACATCCTCCTGCGCCTCATCCAGTCGGCCGAATACGATATCCAGCGGGCCGAGCGCGGCATCATCTATATCGACGAGATCGACAAGATCGCCCGCAAGAGCGACAACCCCTCGATCACCCGCGACGTTTCCGGCGAGGGCGTGCAGCAAGCGCTGCTGAAGATTCTCGAGGGCACGGTGGCCAACGTGCCGCCACAGGGCGGGCGCAAGCACCCGCACCAGGAGTTTCTGCAGATCAACACCAGCAATATCCTGTTCATCTGCGGTGGCGCCTTCGAGGGCCTGGAGAAGATCGTCGGCGAGCGCGTCGGCACTAAGCGCCTGATGGGCTTCCGCTCCGAGAGCAAGCAGGAGCGGCTGGACGAGAAGACCAATCTGCTCCACCAGGTCATCGGCGACGACCTGCTGAAGTACGGTCTGATCCCGGAGTTCATCGGCCGCCTGCCGGTGGTGGTGAGCGTGGACCCGCTGGACGAGAAGGCGCTGATCCGTATCCTCACCGAGCCGCGCAACGCCCTGATCAAGCAGTACCAGAAGCTGTTCGCGCTGGACAAGGTGGAGCTGGTCTTCACCCCGGACGCTCTGGAGGCGGCGGCGCAGCAGGCGATGAAACTGAACACCGGCGCTCGCGGCCTGCGCACCGTCATCGAGGAGACGCTGTTAGAGGTGATGTACGACATCCCGTCGCGGGGCGATGTGAAGAAGTGCGTCATCAACGCCGACACCATCGTCAACAAGCACGGCCCACTGCTCGTCACCAAGAGCGAGCAGCGGCAGGGCGGGCTGGTGGAGGCCTCCATCGGCGACGAGTCGGCCAGCGCGTAGGCGAAGCGGCAGTTGTAGACGCATTAGGGGGCGGGCCAGTACCCGCCCCTTTTCCATTGCTCGTCCCTCTCCACCAAGATAGCCACCGTCTACGGGACTATGTCAGTGCATTCCGCTGAATCCCAGTCCGACGAGGAGTACTGGCCATTCTGCCACCGCTCCAGCATTGCCGTCAGGTCCGGCTGGGGGAAGCTGCGCTGCTTGCCGGTGCCAACCCTGGCCTGCTGGCTCTCCTTGGACTTGCTAAGCTCCTGCCCCATCTCGGGGTCCACGTAAGTGTTAGCCGATGCCACCAGCCCCGCAACACCCTCGGCCGTGCTGAGCGCCTTCTGGATCTCGGCGTCGGACAGGCCCTGGTCTTGGGCTGCCTTGATGATGGCCTCGGTCACGCTGGCTACCGCCTGGATGGTCCTATCGGAGAAGCGAAGCCTGTCTCCGCCCTTGCCTTCGATGGCGAGGGAATCGGTGTTGGAGAGGAACAAGCCGAAGAAGTCCACCGCCATGGTGTAGTCGACCTTGGCGAGGTGGCCGGTTCGGGATGCCTCGATGAAGCAGCCCAGGCCGGTGCCGCATTCGGTGACAGCCGACGACACCTGCTGAGGAGCCGAGGGCGCCGCGGCTGCCGGCTGAGAAACCAGGGCGCCTCTCTCGTCGCGGGAGAAGCCCAACCGCTCCAGGAGGGCTGGAGCCACCCTTCTCTCGTTCAGCAGTTCTACGCCCGTCCACTTTACTTCCGGCTTCCAGTCGGCGGGCTTCCACTCCTCCGACTTGCCCCACTGAGCGAGGGCTTCAGCCCAGGGCAGGTCCCAGGCTCCGATGGGCTTGAGGCGCCGTAGTCGGCGCCGCCGGTGCGGGGGCCTGGCTGCAAGCGCTCAGAATGGCGAGGAGGACCACGGCCAGCGCGGTCCAGACTCTACCTCGATTCACTTCACCCTCCATATCTTCGCAGGGGTGGCGTAACATTCTGCCTTGGCAATTGGCTCCCCGGGGAGTGCCCCGGACTACCCTTCAACGGCGTAGGCTGTCTCAGGCGCGGTACAATAGAGAGGCTGTCGGATCGCGCTCCGCTGTGCGGCACGCTCGAGCGGCCAGACACCCGCGGTCCCATCTGGACGAGGCAAGAGCGAATGGTTGAGCGCGGCGGCTATGGGCTTCGGCGTCAAAGCTGATCGAAAAACGAAAGTGCCGATGGTGTGTGTCTCCCCTGAGGCAGGGAACTAATGAGAGCCAGGGCGAGCGCCGCGGCGGCCGTGCCCTGGCTGCGGCGACTAACGCATCGTATACCAAGATGGCAGGCAAGGTCAAGCCCGGTAAGTAGAATCCGGGATTCTAGGAGGTGCTATGTGTTCAGGAAGTGGTCCGAGGGTGTGGCCGTAGAGGCGGTGCCGGGGGCGGTGCGGCGCACCCTGGCCGTGGGCGAGAAGACGTTGCTGGTGGAGTGGCAAATCCGCGGGGGCGCCGAGGTGCCCTTGCACCAGCACCCGCACGAGCAGACCGGCTACTTGGTGTCGGGCGCGGGCGACATGACCATCGGCGAGGAGACGCGCCGCCTCCAGCAGGGCGACGCCTACGTAGCCCCCGGCGGCGTGCCCCACGGGCTGGTGGCGGTCGAGGACTGCCGGATCGTGGACGTCTTCGCGCCGGTGAGAGAGGATTACAAGTAGGTGGTCTAGCGGCTCTGGCCCGGCCCGCGCACGGAGTGGTCGTCTGTCGAGCGGCCGTGCAGCAGGTCGATGGCGTGAGGCAGGGCCGGCAGGATCACCGCCAGGGCCTCGCGTACCGCCCGGGGACTGCCCGGCAGGTTGACGATCAGCGTGCGATCCCTCACGCCGGCCAGGGCCCGGGAGAGCATGCCGTGGGGTGTCTGGGCTATGGCCGCCGCGCGAATGGCCTCGGCTATGCCCGGGATCTCCTTGCGAATCACCGCCTGCGTGGCCTCGGGGGTGACGTCGCGGGGTGCCAGACCGGTGCCGCCTGTGGTGAGAATCAGGTCACAGCTGAGATCGTCGGCCCAGGCCTGCAGGGTGGCCTGGACTATCGTTCGCTCGTCGGGCACGATCTCGTAGCGGCACACCTCCAGCTCGTCGCCCCAGGCCTGCTGCAGCGCCTCACGAATGGCCGGGCCGCTGAGGTCGTCGCGCTCCCCCCAGGAGCTGCGGTCGCTGATTGTCAATATGCCCACGCGTACCATCTGCTACTCCCCAGCACCATTCAGATACCGCTGCAGGCCGTTCAGAAGGGGTTGCACCGCTAGCCTCCCCTGACGCATAGCCCCTCGTGGCCCGGCCACGAGGGGCACTCTCATCAACTAACTGTATAGCTGGTCGGGGGAGATGTCAAACGGAATCGCCGAGCCGCTCCTTCAGCCGCGCCAGCTGGTCGGCCAGGCGCCGCGGCAGTCTGGCGCCGAAGCGCGCGAAGTGGGCCTCGATGTCGGGGATCTCGGCCCGCCAGGCCGGCTCGTCCACGTCGAGCAGCGCGGCCAGGTGGTCGGCCGGCAGGTCGAGGCCCGTCAGATTAAGATCCCCCGGCTCCGGCATGAGACCGATGGGCGTTTCTCGTGCCGCCACCTCACCGTCCACGCGCCGGCACATCCATTCCAGCACGCGGCTGTTGTCGCCGAAGCCCGGCCAGAGCCACTCGTCCGCCTCGTTCTTGCGGAACCAGTTGATGTAGAAGATGCGCGGCGCCTTGCTGCCCAGGCGGTCGCCCATGTCCAGCCAGTGCTGGAAGTAGTCGGCCATGTTGTAGCCACAGAAGGGCTGCATGGCGAAGGGGTCGCGGCGCAACTGGCCCACGGCGCCGATGTTGGCGGCGGTGGTTTCCGAGGAGGCGGTGGCCCCCAGGAAGACGCCGTGATCCCAGCCGACGGACTCGAAGACGAGCGGCACCACCGTGCTGCTGCGGCCGCCGAAGAGGAAGATGTCGATGGGGACGCCCTGAGGGTTCTCCCAGTCGGGCGAGATCACGGGGCACTGGGCGGCCGGCGCGGTGAAGCGCGCGTTGGGGTGGGCCGCCGGGACGCCGCTGCCGGGGCGCCAGTCGCGGCCCTGCCAGTCGATGGCGTGGCTGGGCGCGGGACCCATGCCCTCCCACCAAACGTCGCCGTCGTCGGTCAGGGCGCAGTTGGTGAAGATGGTGTTGCCGCGCACGGTATCCATGGCCGCCGGATTCGACTGGTAGGAGGTGCCGGGCGCCACGCCGAAGAAGCCGTTCTCGGGGTTGATGGCGTAGAGACGCCCGTCGGCGCCGATGCGCAGCCAGGCGATATCATCGCCCAGACACTCGGCCTGCCAGCCTGGGAGGGTCGGAATGAGCATCGCCAGGTTCGTCTTGCCGCTGGCCGAGGGGAAGGCGCCGGCGACGTGGTACTGCTTGCCCTGAGGGCTAATGAGGCGCAGGAGCAGCATGTGCTCGGCCATCCAGCCTTCCCGCTTGGCGATGACCGAGGCGATGCGCAGGGCAAGCGACTTCTTGCCCAGCAGGGCGTTGCCGCCGTAGCCCGAGCCGTAAGACCAGATCAAGTCCTCGGCCGGGAAGTGGCTGATGTACTTCTCGGCAATGGGGGCGCAGGGCCAAGCGCGGTCTGCTTCTCCCGGGGCCAGGGGCGCGCCAACCGAGTGCAGGGCGCGGATGAAGTTGCCGTTCGTGCCTAGCGCGGCCAGCACCGGCCTGCCCACGCGCGTCATGATGTGCATACTGCAGACGACGTAGGGGCTGTCGGTCAGCTCGACGCCGAGTCTTGCCATCGGCGAGCCCAAGGGGCCCATGGAAAACGGGATGACGTAGAGAGTGCGGCCGCGCATGCAGCCGGTGTAGAGGCCGAGCATCGTGTGCTTCAGCTCGCCAGCGTTGACCCAGTTGTTGGTGGGTCCGGCCTGCTCGGGGTGGTCGGTGGCGATGAAGGTGCGGTCTTCCACCCGGGCCACGTCGCTGGGGTCGGAGCGGAAAAGGAAGCTGTGGGCGCGCTGGCTGAGCGGGGTGGCCATGCCACGCTCGACCATGCCGGCCATGAGGCGGTCGTATTCTTCTCGGCTACCGTCGCAAATGCAGACGGAGTCGGGTCGGCAGAGGTCGACAACTTCGTTGACCCACTGGCGTAGCCCGTTGTTGGCTAGGCCCTCTTGCACTTTTTCCTCCCGGCGCTAAGTAGTTGGACTAAGAAACACACGGTGCGAGCAAACGAAACGGGCCTGCCTCTCAGCGACCGGGCTGTAGCCAACACATTCGTGGCGCGCCAACGGCAAGGCCGGCGCCACCCCGCGCCGGCCGGGCTTTCCACGCTCCTCGCGTCCCGCCAAGGTGTAATCGTAGTACACAATCGGCTGCGACGGCAAGACGCGCCCGCCTACGCCCTTCCCTCCCCCCAGCCGTGGGTCTGTCCGGCAATAGTACCGGTAACCTGCTTGGCCTTGGCCAGTGCCTCGCGGATCAACAGGTACTCGCCGACGTTGTCCATCGTCAGGAGGCCCACCAGCTCGCCGTTGGCGACGACCGGCAAGGTGTGACACTGGCATTCCTGCAGCTTCTGCGCCACGCGGTCGAGCGTTTCCTCAGGCCGCACCGCGAGGAAATCGGCCTGCATTGCCGCGGTGACCGGGCCAGACTCGCCTCGCTGGGCGAGCACGCGCAGGAGGTCGCGGTGAGTGAGAATGCCCACCACCTGGCTCCCCTCAAGCACCGGGAAGTCGTGCTGCGAGCCGGCCAGGACCAACTCCACGGCGCGTCCCAAGGTGTCGCCCCTCGCCAGCGTGTGGTACTCGCTGAGCATAGCCCGTTGGACCGGAATACCGGCCAGCGTCGACTTTTGCTCCACCTGGCTTGCCTCCTGAGCGGCGCCTATCCAGATGAAGAAGGCGACGAAGAGGAGGAGCGGGTTGGCAAATAACCCGACCAGACCGAAGAGGAAGGCCATGGCCTGGCCGATGCTGGCGGCAGTGCGCGTGGCCTGGGCGTACTCGCCCCGCAGGGCCAGCAGGGCCCGCAGCACGCGGCCGCCGTCCATGGGGAAGGCGGGCAGGATGTTGAAGATGGCCAGGATGAAGTTCGCCAGCATGAGCCTCTCCAGGAAGGAGACGCCGGTGAGGCTTAGCCCGGAGATCGGGCCCGACTGGCCCGTGAGGCCAAGCCAGACGAAGAGCGCGGCGGCGATGCCGGCGCTTACCAGGGGGCCGGCAAGGGCGACCGCGAGTTCTTGTCGCGGATCGTCCGGCATACGCTCCAGGCGGGCGACCCCGCCGATGGGCCAGAGGGTCACGTCGCGCGTCTTGATGCCGTAGCGGCGGGCGACGAGGGCGTGGCCAAACTCGTGGAGCAACACCGTGAAGAACAGGGCGAGCAGAAAAGCGACGCTGGCCAGGGCGGCCTGGAGACTGCCGTCCTGTAGCCAGCCGCCGAAGCCAACCCAGAGCACGATAAGTAGAAAAGTGGCGTGGACGAAGACGTCGATGCCGGCGACTCGTCCCAGTTTCCAGGACCACTGCCGCATGGTCGGTACCTCCGATAATCAGGCGCTGGCGCAACCTTACATGTCAGTTATATCAGAAAGGTCTAAGAAACTGGTGAGACGAACATCGGAGTGCCGTATGAGGTTACACGCGACCTCGCCGCCTCTAGCTGGGGGCTGGTCGCCGCCACCCGCCCCCTCGCCAACCTGGCCTATCGCGGCGTTGACCGCGGTCGGGACGCTGCCGACTGAGCGGCGTCTCCGGCCGGGGCGCTCGCTACGACCCTAAGCCCCTGAGACGGCTGCCAGGTTTGCGTCTGAGCGGTTGTGGCAGGCGCCGGACCATGGTACTCTTGAAAAGAGCCGCCCTTTCTATGTGTCAACCAGGTCGCCCAGGCAGGTTCCCGCGGTCGCGGCAAAGGCAGGTGAGGCAGTGATCGGGAAAGTCCCTCAATCTGGCCCAGCGGAGCCGCGACCCAGCGCGGGGCGCGCGCTCTGGCGGCGGGCCGCGGCCGCGGGAGGGCGCCTCTTGCCAGGCAGCATCGCCGGTACTTTGAACCTGCTGCTGCTGATCATGATTGTGCCCATCGTCCTCATCCTCGCCGCCTTCTTTTACGGCGGATACAACGACCGCCGGGCGGCCGAGTTCAAGGCCAACCTCGAGCTGGCGCGCGCCGTAGCCGCCGCCTTCGACGCCCACATCGACGACATCGTGCGCCAAGAATTAGCCATCGGCCTGGCGATGACCGGTTCCCTGGGCCAGCCAGCCAGTGAGGCGGGCGTCTATCTGGTCGCCAACGCGGGCGCCTACGCGACGGTGCGCGACTTTTCCTGGCTAACTGCCCAGGGCACCGCCGTTTTCTCGAGCGACCCGCGGAGCGTGGGGCTGAACTTCGCGGATCGCCGGTACTTCCAGGCAGTTGCCGCCGGAAAGGAGTGGGCCGCCAGCGACCTGCTGATGGATAAGGCGAAAGGCCAACCGGTCTTCGTCGTCGCCCGGGGCATCCGCGACTCTCAGGGCCGGTTGCAGGGGGTGGTAACCGCCGTCATCGACTCGAACCGCCTGGGGGACCTCCTGCCGGTGGCGCGCGCCGAGCAGGCCTCGGTGGGCGTCAGCGACGGGCGAGGCTGGGGCGTCTATCGCTACCCCGAGGTGCCGATGACGTGGGAGCAGCGCAACTGGATTGCCCAGGACCCCACCGTGGCGCCTGCCCTGGCGGGCAAGGAAGTGACCGGAACGTTCGTCTGGTTTTACGACGGGCAGACGCGGATGGTGGCGAGGGTGCCCATCCGCTCCATCGGCTGGGTCGCCGGAGCCGCCAGCCTCGAGGCGGAGACCATGGCGCCTGTGATCAGGGACACGGCTACCGAATTCGGGCTGGTGCTATTCGTTGTCCTGGGGGCCTTCCTGCTTTCCCTGACCATCGGGCGCCACCTCACGGCGCCGCTGCAGCGGCTGCGCGAGCACGCGGTCGCCGTCGGCCAGGGGGATTTCGAGCAGCACGTAGCGGTGGCGAAGCCGGCCGAGCTGCGCGACCTGGCCAACGCCTTCAACATCATGGCCGGAGAGATCGGGCTGCGGGAGGAGGAGCGGGAGGGCTACGTCCACGCCATTTCCCACGACCTGCGCAACCCGCTGACGGCCGTGCAGGGACAGGCGCAGCTGTTGCTGCACAGGGCGGAGAAGGCCGAGCTGCCGGCCTACGTCCAGACTGGTGCGGAGGCGGTCCTCGTCTCGGCCAGGCGTATGAACGTGATGATCCAGGACTTGGTCGACACGGCGCGCTTGCAGTCGGGCCAGCTACGCTTGAATACCCGCCCGCTCGCCCTGGCGCCGTTTCTGGACGAAGCAATAGAGCGGCTGTCGGGCTCGCAGGAGGCCGAGCGCGTGCGGATTGACCTGGCGCCGGACCTGCCGCTAGTGCTGGCCGACCCCGACCGCCTGGAACGAGTTGTCGTCAACCTGCTTAGCAACGCCCTCAAGTATTCGGCCGCCGACAGCGCCGTCACGGTCGCCGCTCGGGCCGACGGCGACCAGGTGGTGGTTTCCGTGACCGACCAGGGCGCGGGTATCCCGCCGGAGGAAGTGCCGCTCGTCTTCGAGCGTTTCTACCGCGCGGAGGGGACGCGCGAGCACCGGGAAGGGCTCGGCCTGGGACTGCACATCGTGCGCGGGCTGGTCGAAGCCCACGGCGGGCGTACCTGGGTGGAGAGCCAGCTGGGCCGGGGGAGCACCTTCCACTTCACCCTGCCGGCGCAGCGCGGGGAGGAAGGATAGGGCAGGCCCCGGCGCCTCGAGACGGCCAGCCTCTATTGTCCGCCCGGCGACCGGCGTGGCCTTACGCGCCTCTCCATTGGCCCGACCTACCAACCAGCGCCCGCGGGAGACGTACCAGAGCGAGGCGCCGGTCGCGGGGCTACTTGAAGAACTCGGCCAGGGAGGCCACGTCGGCATCGCCCGCGTGGCCGAGGAAGCCCAGCTGCCAGGCCTCCTCGATGGTGCGCAGCAGGCTGTACTGGTTGTAAACAGCGTCCGACTGGTAGTCCCGCTTACCCTGAGCGGCGACGACGAAGGCGAGGGTGCGCCCGCCGGCGCTGGTGCCGTCAGGGCCGGCGTCGCTCGTGCCCTCGTCCCAGACGATGAAAAGGACGCCGTCCTTCTGCCAGGCCGGCGAGGCGAGGATGGGGGGCACGAGGCCGGCTAGCCAGGCGTCGCCCTCGGCGATGCTGCCGTCGTGCATGTCGTGCTGGAGGTTAGGCGTGAACCAGACGAAGTCCGGCAGCCGTCCCTTATGGAGGTCGCCCTGCCATTGTGACAGGGGGACGACGCGCCGGCAGCGCACCGGGTTGCCGCTCACGTCGGCGAAGTACATCCATGGGTCGTGCTTGCGGGCGTAGCCGCCCCGGCCCAGCAGGTTCATGTTGGCGGTGGGCCCGTTGAAGCAGGGCGACGGTAAATCCTCCATGTAGGCGATCCACGACTTGCCGTGGGTCGCCAGCTGGTCGGCCAGGTTGGTGGCGCTGACGGTGCAGGTCGGGCAGTCGTCGGAGATCCCCTGCGTGGAGCCGGAGATAAGAGCGAGGTAGTTCGGCAGGCTGGGATGGCGCACGCCGTAGTAACGGGTGGCGACGGCGTAGGTGTGGGCGAGTTGGTTGAGGTAGGGCGCCTGGTCGGAGCCCAGGATCTGGTCGTACTCCTTGTTCTCCATCAGTATGACAAAGATGTGGCCGAAGTTGGGCACGGCCGGGCGGGCGACCGGCGAGACCGCCGGCCGGGCCGAGGGCTGGATAGAAGGTGAAACGGACGGTTGGACGGCAGGCGAGATGGTGATTGTTGCGCTGGGAGTGGCGGCCGCCGGGGGTGAAGCAGGATTGGTAGTGCAGGCCGGCGCCAGAAGGAAAGCCAGGAGTAGGCTCAGGAACAGGCGCGCGCCGCGCCGCTGGGCAAGGCCGGCAAGAACCATCGCCAGGCGCCCCCTGCAGCATCCGCAAACTGACTAGTTCAAGCGTAACACAGAAATCCTGCCCAGGCACGGTGCGCCCAGACGGACTGCGAACGTGGGCATAACCTAAACCGGAGCGGACTGACCCCCTAGCCGCGGGGGCAGGTGAGTCCGCACTACAAACCCGGACGTCCTCGCGTTCGTAGTGCGGACTTCAGTCCGCCGCGGTAGTCCACCGGCAGTTGCAGGCCGGCGCCGGGACGTCCTCGCGTTCGTAGTGCGGACTTCAGTCCGCCCGCATATCCGCAATTGCATCGGGGATTGACGAAGCCACACGGCACCCGAACCTGGCCCGCGTGGCCCGCCCGCCGCGGCCGTTACTCCGTCGTCGCGGCCGTGAGCAGGATGCCGTTGCGCGAGGGGTCGCGGGTCAGCAGACCCTCGTCAATTCGTTCGACCGCCACCCCGGCCCCGTGCAGGCGTTCCACCACCCGCGCCAGCTCTGCCTCTCTGGGCAGGCGGATCGTGAAGTGGCGCAGGCCGAGCGCGTTTTCGGGCGGCGTGGGCGCGCCCACCCCGGCCCAGACGTTGTAGGCGACGTGATGGTGATAGCCGCCGGCCGAGACGAAGCCCGCTTGGCCGGGGAACTGCATCATCTCGTCGAAGCCCAGCAGGTCGTGGTAGAAATGCCGCGCCGCCGCCAGATCGGCCACGTGCAGGTGCACGTGCCCGATCGTCGTCTCGGGCGGCAGGCCGGCCCACTCGCTGGGCGCGGCGGCTAGCTCGGCCAGCAGTCCTTTGACGTCCAGCGGGTCGTTGCCGCGGCGCACCATCTCGCTCGGGGTTGGCCACTGCTCGCGCGGCCAGTCCGAGTCCAGCTCGATGCCGTTGCCCTCGGGGTCCGCCAGGTAGATGGCCTCGGCCGTCAGGTGATCCACCAGACCCTGCACCGGCGTGCGCGTGTCGGCGACGCGCCTCAGCAGCCGCGCCAGCTCCACCCGCCGCGGCACCAGCAGACAGAAGTGGTAAAGGCCCGTGGCGCGGTAGACCCGATGGGCGTCGGGTCGCTCGGTCAGCCGCAGCAGATCGCCCCGGCCCGTGCCCAGGGAGGCGGTACTGCCCTCCCGCCACTGGAGCCGCAGGCCCAGCACGTCTTGGTAGAAAGCGAGCTGGGCCTCCAGGTCGAGCACCGTGAGGTGCACGTGGCCCAGCCGGGTAGCTGGGTCGATGCCGCCGGGCACCGGTGCCCAGCCGTTGGTGGCCGCGGGGCTACCGTTCGTCGTTGTCATCAGAGTTCTCCTTGCCCTTACCGGTGCCTCTCTCAGAGCGGCCGGCTCAGGCCACGATCCGCACCGCGCTGGCGTAGCCGGTGTTCAGCGGTTGCCGCAGCGTGATATGCAGGAAGCCCAGGCCCTCCAGCTGACGGGCGCGCTTGAGCGGCCCCACGTCGATGGGGATCAGCTCACTGTCACGCACGATCTGGGCCACGGCCTGCTTTGCCTCCTCAGAGTCGCCGGCGATGAAAACGTCCAACGGCTCTCCCGCCACCTTGCCGGCGACGAGGGTGCCGGCGAAGGTCGTGTTGAAGGCCTTCACCATCGTTACGTTCATTATCTGCTCTCCTTTGGACTGTATCCGATTGCTTGCGCAACTTCTGACTGCGCAACTAATTCCAGTTGTAGCACTAATTACTTGACTAGTCAAATAAATCGTCCTAGACTACAAGTATGCAAGAACTGGAACTGATTCAAGATCCCCGGATAACGGTGTACGGGCGCCTGTTCGAGGCCTGGGCCACGGTGACGCGGCAGCTGGACGACCAGATGGAGCGCGAGGTGGGGATTCCCCTGACCTGGTATGGCGTGCTGCTGCTGGTGGGGCGGAGCCCCGGTGGGGCCAGGCCCATCGGCGAGCTTGGTTTGGTCACTGCTCTGACGAGTGGGGGCGTGACCCGGCTGGTGGACCGCATGGCGGCGGCCGGCTACGTGGAGCGGGCCCCCTGCCCCACCGACCGGCGCGTCATCTGGGTGAGGTTGACGCCGGCGGGGAGGGAGCTGCTGGCGCGGGCGACCGAAGTGCACCTGCGGGGCATCCAGGAGTACATGTTGGACAGGCTGGCGCCCGAGGACGTGGCCGGGTTGAGCCGCCTCCTGGCCAAGCTAGGGCCGGAGGGCGCCGAGCCGGCGGCAGAATAGAACCCTTCTGCCTACGGCGGTTCATGACCGTACTTTCCTGGCGACTCCTCGCAACGGCGGCTTCCCTTTTCAAGCGTTCCGTAGTATGTTGTCTGTGTGGTTAGCATAGGGGTGACCGGTGGGGTTGGAGCGCCCGGTGGCCTGTGAGGGCCCGTAGCCCAAGCAGGTGCGAACGCTGACTGCGGCGGTAGTTCTCCCGGTTGGAGCAGGACGGTGAGTCCGAGATTGCCCAGGGTGACTGGCGCTCAGCTAATGCACGCTCTTTATCGGGGTGGCTGGCAGGTAAAGCGGCAAACGGGTGGGCACGTTCAACTGGCGCACCTCGAACGGCCGGGCTTGGTCACTCTTCCCTTGCATTCCGGCGAAACGCTCAAGGAATGGATAGTGAAGAGTGTGCTCAAACAGGCCGGTTTGACGGTCGAGGATCTGAAGGAACTACTATGAGAGGGCAGCTACGCTATACCATCATACTGCACCCTGACCCGGAAGGTGGCTACGCCGTGGAGGTGCCCACACTGCCTGGCTGCTACACGCAGGGCAAAACGGTGGCCCAGTGCATCGAGCGGGCGCAAGAGGCCATTGTCGGCCACATCGCCTGCCTGCGAGAGATGGGCGAACCGGTGCCCGTGGAAACGGAACACGCCCAGGCCATCGTTATCGACGTAGACTCGGCGGCGTAGGCCGACCCCACTCCTATCTTCTCGGCCGGATTCCCGGCTGTAAAGGATGCCAGTGCTGTCGCGGTGCCCACGCCCAGCAGACGCGACGGCGTGTATCTCAGCGGTGACTTCGCCGATGGCTAATAGTGCCGGAGGATTGACCCTATCTGAACCACGAGAATGTCTCCTCCATATTGCGAACAACGAGTTGCTCATCGAGTTTCATAGGGTCACGCTGGCGCTTGGCCGAATATCTACATTCCACATACTCGATGCGCAAGCGAACGTTTCGTCCGACGTTATTCGTAGGCGTTTATTCGAAATAAACGCAGCAGGTGTGCCATCGCCACTGGGCAACCTGTGCTGAGGCGGCCCGACGCTTGGGCGATGCTGGGGCCTCGTGCAGCGCGCGGGGCTGCCACCCTCCAGGCAGAGGTTCACTCGTGGTCTGGGGCGAGATGGCCGGGCCGCCGACCGCGGTCGGCGAAGCGCACTACTCTGGGTTGTGTTTGTACTCTCGGAAGCCGGCCACCAGCTGCCCGAATGAGGTTGGCCTGAACTCCTCGAAGCTTTCCTGGTCGACGTAGACGAAATCGTACCGCACGTCGGTTTGCGCTCGATTGACGTCCTCACACCACTGCCGCAGACGCTCCATTTGCACGGGGACCTCCAAGTCCTCCTGGCCCTTAGTCTCGACCACAAAGACCCGCTTGTCGGTCAGCCTGACCAGGAAGTCGGGTCGGTAGTTGGTGATGTCGCCGTCGCTGTTGACGTAGTCGAGCTTGAAGCCGACCGCCATGTAGTTCTTCGCGTAGGCCAACACGTCGCTGCACTCTTCCAGGAAGCGGGCAAAGAGCAGTTCGAAAGAGCTATCGCCAATGACGCGATTGAAAATGCTCTTCTTGGGCACCAGGTAGCCCTGCTCTTTGGCCACGAACGGCCGCGTCTGCCGCAATTTGATCGTGTCCCGAATCTCCGCGTCGCCCTTCTGTTGCACGGTGAGCGTATTGATCGCTTTCTTGAAGGTATCGAGGAGGGTCTTGGTGGCCGCCAGCTCCGAGAGGTTACGCAGCGTGTTGGGGCTCTCCAGGTCTACTTGTTGGTCAAACAAACTGTCCTGCACAAAGGCCTTGACCTTGCCATAGAGCACGTCGTAGCCGCTGACTAGCCGCAAATCCTTCATGATTGTCTGGGTGAAGTAGCCCAGTACGCTGCGGTAGTCGGCCACGCCCGCCGTGTCGAGCACGGTAGTATGCGACACCTCGCCGGTGGTGATGTCCTTGAAGACGATCTCCCGCTGCTCCTGCTCGCTGAATTGCAGATAAGCCACCTGCTGGTGGGTCAGCGCTCCTACATCCAAGTCGGCCAGGTTCTTGTACTCGCGGTAGGAGCGCGGGGTCAGCACCGGGATCTCGATGTCCAGCGCGTCGAAGTCCTTCTTGTCGTTCTCGTTATCAACTTCCACCACCAAGGGGGTTTTCGGCTGTGTGCCCGGCCCCATCGGTTTGCGCTCCAGCACCACGCCCTCGGCCTGGATGGACTCCACGAAGTCCATGAAGGCATCGGTGCCGACGACGCTGACGTATTCCTCCACGCCGCCGGGATACATCTTGCGCAGGCCACGCCCGAGGGTCTGCTCGGGCAGGATATTGGCCGGGGCGGAGTAGGCGCGCAGGCCGACTATGGTAGTGACGTTGCGCACGTCCCAGCCCTCCTTGAGTACCATCACGGAGATAATCGCCTTGTAGGGGCTGTCCAAGCCGTCGATCTCGTTGGCTTGCCGGCGCAGCCTGTCCAGCTCCTCTTTGTCCTTGCCCGACGCCGACTCGGAGAGCTCGCCATTGTTCTTGGTGTGAATGACCAGCACGGCGTCCTTCAGATCGGCATAGTGGCTCTCCAGATAGTTAGCCACGTCATCGCAGTTGCGGGTGTCGTCGGTCATGACGAACAGGATGGCTTTCTTGTCCAGCTTCTCGTGCTCGGCGTAGGCCTTGCGCCACTCGATCACGCCCAGGTGAAGGTAGTCGGCGTATTTCTCGGTGAACTTGGCGCTTTGCCGTTCCACTAGCTTGGCCCGGCTGGGGGCGTCGGGCAGCACCGGGTGCTTGACCACGTTCTGGGCGATGGCCTCAACCAGCGGATAGTCGGCCACGGTCTGCACGAAGATGGCGCCGTTGTTGTGCTTGGGCGTCGCCGTCACGTCCACTTGTAGAGAGAGCGCCGCCCCTTTCTGCTTCAGACGATGGTGGATATCCTCGATCGACTTGAACCAGGCCATGCGCGGGTCGTGGATGTGATGGGCCTCGTCGTTCAGCACGACCAGTTCCTCGATGTCACGCACGATCATGCCCAGGTCAACCTTGGAATCGGTCGTGGCGCCGGTCGGCCGTTTGCCCAGGAAGTACTCCATCGTGTTCTCGTCGTCGGCCGAGGGCGTGGCCTCGTCGCCGGCGTAGACGCGATGGATGTTGGTCAGGAAGATGTTGCCGGTGGGGCGGGTGACGCGCACCTCGTCCTGCCGATGCAGCGTCAGCTGGAAGTCATCGCGCCAGTTGCGGCCGTCGACGCCGTTGTCCGGGATCACCGGGTCGGCGAAGAAGATGCGCAGGCCTTGGAAGTCCTTGTAGATGCGGTCCAAGACTATGATGTTAGGCGCGATGACCAGGAAGTTGCGGGCCAGCTGGGAGTCCGGCTCGTACAGCTTGTGGTAGAAGCTCCAGGCGAGCACTAGCCCCAGCACCTTGGTCTTGCCGGTGCCGGTGGCCATCTTCACCACGAAACGCCGCCAGGACTCGTCGAACATGCCCGAGGACACCAGGCCGGAGCTGTCGAAGCGCATAAGGTCGTATTTGTCCTGCACGCTCACCACGTCGTAGAGGTAAACGATCGTCTCCAACGCCTCGCGCTGGGCGAAGTAATACTGGAATTGAGCCATCGTACCGTCACTCTGCGGCAGCAGGTGCGGCGTTTTGAACCACCAGTTGAGCAGGCTCTTGCTGGTATCGGTCGCGCCCACGTAGCCGCTGTCGCGCCACTCCTTCACCTTGCGGCGGAGCTGGGGAACCAGCGGCGGCATCAGCTTGTCCATCGTGGTCTCACGCAGGGCCTCGTCAGCCGGGAACCAGCGCAGGGCAGGGTCAAGGATGGCGTGAGGCGAGGCTGGGAAGTTCGGATGCAGGGCCATTTGATGACTCCTCAAGTGTCGGTGAAAGCGGCGGCTAGCCGCCGCACTCCATATCGGGCTAGGCAGCTGTCGGAGTGCGCGGGCTTGCCTGCGCTATCGAAAGCGGCTCAGGTGTCGGAGTGCGCAGGCTTGCCTGCGCTATCTAGCCGCCGCACTCCGAAGGGTGTCGGCCGCCGCACTCCATATCAGAAATTGTCCTCGACCCTAACGAGATCATACTTGAACGAAAGCACCGTCTGACGGAAGCCGGCCGTGGCGTTACGGGTGAACCAGCCCATTGAACACCAGCGGTAATTCTCCGCGTCTTCCACCAGCCCGTGCTTCGCTGGGTTGTGATGCACGTAGTTCAGCCGTGCCAGGTAGCTGTGCTGATACGTTAATCTTGTGTCCCAGTATTGAAACCATACCTTGCGACCGGGCGCGCCATCGGTCTTGTTTAGCCAGATCGCCGTCTTGGAGTGCAATGAGGTGATCAGGCGCGGTAACGTCGTGGCTTGTTCGGGCGTCAAAGCGACAAAATGGTAATGGTTCGCCATTATCGCCCAGGCCTGAAGGCTCCAACCCCAGCGTTCCGCCTCGGCAAACAGGGACTGCATCAGGAACTCGCGCTTGTCAGGGCTGTTGAATAGCGGGGTCTTACGGTAGGTTCCCGCTGTGATGATATAGGCTCCGCCGGGCACAAAGAGATGGGATGGAGCATGCGCCCACTCGCGATAAAGAATCTCGTTGTGCTGTTCCATCAGAATACCCCACTTTGGGCTGGAAAGCGGCGGCTAGCCGCCGCACGGCGATGATGTCCGCCCGTGGCACCGCCTGGTAGAACCACTTTGGGCTGGAAAGCGGCGGCTAGCCGCCGCACTCCATATCATTGGTGCGCGCAGGCTTGCCTGCGCTATCGAAAGCGGCGGCCAGCCGCCGCACTCCA